>NZ_JBITBX010000011.1:0-301820 GCF_044452725.1 Actinoplanes sp. NPDC051859
ACCCCGATTCCTGCACACCTACAATCACCACCGCCACCACACCGCCATCGGCGGACCACCCGCCAGCCGCGTTCCCAACCTCTCTGGGCAGAACATCTAGTCCTCGCCGAGAAATCCTGACATTGCGCTAAAAAGCATGCCTTAAAGCACATCAGAGATGACAACCGATTTGCAGACATGTGTACGCGCGACCGAAAAAATTTTCTCAGCTCTTTTTCAGGGCTTCCTCCGCGACCGTCCTTAGTGGACTGTTAAGGATCGTCGATCTCGCACGTGACGGCGGCCACTCCGGAGGTGATCTTGTGTCGGGTCGGTCCGGCGAAATGCCTGCTCGCGAAGGCACCCCGGCGCCGGGCGGGTCGCGCGCCGTTCGGCGCCCGCGGTCGAGGATGGACGCGCTCCCAGCGGCGTCACTCTTTGCGTTCGGCGGCCGCTCTCCGCGGGCGGTCAGCGGGCCTTGGTCCGAGTTTCAGCGGTTGTGAACATCGACCGATTGTTATTAGCGTCCTCACCACTCAGTTGATCCTCTCCACTGAACGGACAGCGAGAGTTGGCCGAACGGTGGATGGGAAGAGAGTCGGGAGGCACGTTGCGAGGATCTAGGAAGACGACGCGTCGGGTGTTGGGTGCGACGACGGTGGCGGCCGGTGCGCTGGCCGCGGCGGTAGTGGTGATTCCGGCAAGCGCTACGACGACTCCGCAGCCGGGCGGAGCGAACGCGGTGCAGGGCGCGGGTGCGGCGGACGCCGTGGCCGATCGGTACATCGTGGTGCTCAAGCCGGGCGCCGAAAAGGTCTCGGCGGCGGCCAGCCGGCTCGCCGGCACCCATGACGCCAAGGTGCAGCGCACCTTCAGTCATGCGCTGCAGGGCTTCTCCACCACGATGAGCGCCGACGAGGCCAAGAAGATGGCCGCCGACAAGAACGTGGCCTCGGTCCAGCAGGTGCGCAAGCTGCACACGATGGACACCCAGACGGACGCCACCTGGGGCCTGGACCGGGTCGACCAGGCGGCCCTGCCACTCGACAAGTCCTACACCTACGCCACCACGGGCAAGAACGTGACCGCGTACGTCGTCGACACCGGCATCCGGACCAGCCACTCGGAGTTCGGCGGCCGGGCCACCAGCGGCTTCGACGCCGTCGACGGCGACACGGCCGATGACTGCAACGGCCACGGCACCCACGTCGCCGGCACCATCGGCGGCAAGACATACGGCATCGCCAAGGAAGTGAAGCTGGTGGCCGTGCGGGTGCTCGACTGCGAAGGCTCGGGCACCACGGAGCAGGTCGTCGCCGGCATCGACTGGGTGGCCGGCAACGCGGCCAAGCCGGCCGTCGCCAACATGAGCCTCGGCGGCGGCGTCGACGAGGCCATCGACACGGCCGTCCAGGGCGCGATCGGCAAGGGCGTCACCTTCGCGGTCGCGGCCGGCAACGAGACCGCCGACGCTTGCGAAGGCAGCCCGTCCCGGGTGCCGGAGGCGATCACGGTCGGCGCGACCGCCGACACCGACGCTCGTGCCGAGTTCTCCAACTTCGGCACCTGCCTCGACATCTTCGCCCCGGGTGCGGACATTACCTCGGCGTGGATGGACGACGACTCCGCCACCAAGACCATCAGCGGCACCTCGATGGCTACCCCGCACGTGGTCGGCGCCGCCGCCCTCGTGCTGGACACCAAGCCGGACGCCACCCCGGCCGACGTTGCCACCGCGCTGAGCGACGCGGCGACCGGCGACATCGTCACCGACCCGGGCACCGGCTCGATCACCAAGCTGCTGCGCATCGGTAGCTGACTCCCCGGCTCCACCCCGCGGCGGCGGGCCCCCGGTATTCGGAGGTCCGCCGCCGTTGTCATACCCGCTTCCTCCGCGGCCCCTAGCCGCGTCATCCGCTTCATTCGCGGCGTTGCACCGCCGCGAACCCCCATCACCAGCCAGCTGACCCTGGGAGTCATCGATGCGCCGTACTCGCGCCACCGTCGTCGTCGCAGCCGCCTTCGCCGCCGCTGCCGTTGTCACTGTCCCCGCTTTCGCCGATGAAAAACCCACACCGGTCGTCGCCTTCGGCGGGGGCGGGACCACGGTTCCGCCCACCACAGCGGACATTCCGCCCGTGCCGGCGGTGCCGTCGAAGGCTGAGGCGCAAGAGCAGTTGAACGCCCTGACTGTCGGCGCCGAAGGTTCCGGCGAAGGCTACGAGCGCGAGAAGTTCCCGCACTGGGAGAATCAAGAAGGCAGCTGCAACACCCGAGAGACCGTGCTCCAGCGCGACGGCGACGGCGTGGTGGTCGACAACTCCTGTCAAGCAACCTCGGGAACCTGGCACAGCCCGTACGACGGGGAGACCTGGACGGACGCGCAGGACGTCGACATCGACCACCTCGTGCCGCTGGCCGAGGCTTGGCGGTCGGGTGCCGCCGACTGGACCACCGAGCGGCGTGAGCAGTTCGCGAACGATCTGACCCACCCGCAGCTCTGGGCGGTGACCGACGACCTCAACCAGGCCAAGGGCGACCAGGATCCCGCCGAGTGGCAGCCGCCGCTCGAGGGCTTCAAGTGCGATTACGTCAAGATGTGGATCACGGTGAAGCACACCTGGGAGCTGACCGCCCAGGAGGCCGAGAAGACCGCCCTCCAGCAGGCACTCGAGGCATGCAGCGCCTGACGGACCGGGAGCGAACGCAGCTGGTGGCGGCGCTGCTCGACGAGGACTGGGAAGTCCTCGTCGAGCAACAGCGGCCCCGGGTCGACCCCGGCGGCGGCACGTCGCCATGTGCCACTTGCGGATAGCGAGGAGGTCGGCCGACCTCGGCCGACCTCGGCCGACCTCCTCGCGGGAGTAAGGCTGGGCCTTCCGGTGCGGCATCGGTGGCTGCCGATGGCCCGATGGCTTGCTTTCCCACGCGCCGTGGGTCGCTGTGCGCAATGGCCGTGAGTGGTCGCCGTGGGCGGACAGCGAGCCAACTCTTTTCGGGCGAACCTCTTGATCTGCCGGGGACGGGTAGCCGGCGGACAAAGCGGGTATGCCCACACCCTCGTGATCATGAGGGGGTCGGATGCGGCGCGGCGCTGCTGCTGTGGTGGTGGTGGTCCTGGTGCTGGTGCTGGCTGGCGGGTGTGGGTGGCCGCGGGACACCGGCAGCACCTTGGCCGACGTGCGTGCCGGGGTGCTCCGGGTCGGCCTGTCCGAGAGCCCGCCGTGGACCTGGGCGCCCGACCGGGGTGAGCCGCAGGGTGCCGAGGTGTGGCTGGTGCAGCGGCTGGCCCAGCGGCTCGGAGCTCGGATCGAGTGGTATCCGGGCGCGGAGTCGACGCTCATGCCAGCCCTGAAGGACCGCGTTCTGGATCTGGTGATCGGCGGGCTGGACGCGACGTCGCCCTGGCTTGAGCAGGCGTCGCTGACCCGCCCGTACGTGACGACGAAGACGGTGATTGCGGCCCCGCCGGGCGTGCCGGTTCCGGATGACCTGGCGGGAACGCGGGTGGCGGTGTCGGCCGGCACCGCGGAGGTGGCGGCGCTGGCGGCGGAGGATGCCGTGGTGGTGTCGGTGCCCGAGGTGACGGGCGCCGAAGGTCTGCCGGTGGTGATCGGGGAGTGGCGGCTTTCCGAGCTGGGGTTCGAGTCGTCGGGCCACGAGTTGAGCACCCAGGACCATGTATGGGCGGTGTCGCCAGGTGAGAACGGCTGGCAGGTCGAGGTGGAGCATTTCCTGCTCGACCTGTCGGCCGACGACGTGAACGGCCTGCTGCGTCGGGCGGAGGAATCCCGGTGAGGGTCGCGGACCGGTTCGAACTACCGCCGGAGATGGCTGCCCTGCACCGCCGGGCCGTACGCCTCGAGTGGTGGACGATCGTCTTCTTCGCCGTCGCGATCGGTCTGCTGGCGATCACGCTGGGGCAGTCGCAGGCGATGAAGGCGGCCTGGATCGAGGACATGCTGGGTCTGGTGCCGCCGGCTGCCTTCCTGATCGCCGCGCGGTTTCGGAATCGGCCGCCCACCGAGCGTTTTCCGTACGGTTATCACCGGTCCGTGAGCATCGCCTTCCTTGCCGGGGCCGTGGCGCTGTTTGGTTTAGGCGGTTATGTCGTTTACGACTCGGCGGTGCGCCTGATTGCCGGCGAGCGAGCGCCCATCGGCTTGGTCGAGGTGCTCGGCGTGCAGGTGTGGCTGGGTTGGCTGATGGTCGTCGTGTTGTTCGCGACGATGCTTCCGGCGATCCTGCTGGGTCGGGTGAAGCAGCGGATCGCCCGTGACCTGCACGACAAGGTGCTGTTCGCCGACGCCGAGATGAACCGGGCCGACTGGCTGACCGCGGGCGCGGCGATCCTCGGTGTGCTGGGTATCGGCGCCGGCCTCTGGTGGGCGGACGCCGTCGCCGCGCTGATCATCGGTGCCGACATCGTGCGGGACGGGATCCGCACCCTGCGTGCCGCGGTGGCCGATCTGATGGACGAGCGGCCCAGGGTGGTCGACGGTAGCCGGCCGCACGAGTTGCCGAACCAGCTGCTGACGGCGGTGCTGGACCATGACTGGGTGGCGGACGCCTGGCTACGCCTCCGGGAGGAGGGTCATGTCTTCGTCGGCGAACTGGTGGTGGTGCCGCGCCCGGACATCGGTGACCTGGTGGGCCGGCTCGAACGGCTGGAGGCCTTTGCCCGCGGCTTCGACTGGCGCATGCACGATCTGGTGATTTCCCCGGTGTCGCGGATCGAGGGGAAACCGTGAGCGGTCAGACCCGGACGCTGGTCGACTCCGACCGATAGCCGAGCAGGTCGGTCAGGTTGCCCGATGCCCGAGCGAAGGCCTCCTGAATGTCGTCGTCGAAGTGGTTACGCCAGTCACCGGGGCTGCCCTTGCGGTAGTGCGAGACCGTGCCTGCGCTCTCTCGGTGGTTCATCTCCGAGAAGCTGTAGCGGTGCAGAAGCGTGGACAGCTCAGCGGGCGGGATGACGATGCCGCAGTGCCGCATCAGCTGGTCGACCTGCTCGGTCTGCCCGGGGCCGGTCAGGTCCTCGTAGCGGAAGAGCCGGACGTTGCCGGACTCTCCGGCGTTGGCCCAGGAGCGGAGCGCTTTGAAGGTGCCCTTCTGCGCGAGATGGTTGATCAGGTAGAGCATGCCGTCCTTGACCGGCAGCTCCTCCAGCGCGCGCCGAACCTTCGGGATGTCACCCATGGGCGCATGTGATTTGCGCGTGGAGAAATAGCTCGACACGACCATGTCGCGCGGATCCCGTAAGACGAAGAATGCTCGGTGCCGCTCGGGTTTCGGGATAGCGTCGAAACGCTTGCGGGAGAAGAACAGCGATAATGCCACCCGATCGGGTGGACAGACCTGCGGGTGGCGCCAATTGTAGAAGCGTGGATCATAAGTGGGCAGTCCGGAGTGGCGATACACGATGGGATCGCTGAACAGCGCCTTGATCCATTGGCTCGCCGTCTTGCGCACGGCGCAGTGATAAATGTTCACGTATTCGGAGCGGGCCACCACGGGAACCGTGAGCCGCAACCTGGTGTTGTGGGCTTCGAGCATCGTGCGTCGCACCACGACTCGCATGGCGTTGGGCGTGTGCTGCTTGGCATACATCACTGTGCGGTTGAACATCGTCCAGGCCCTCGTCCGACCGCGCGACGGAACTGCTCCGCGCGGGGGTTGAATTCCCTGCTGTTCGCAGGAGTTTCGCACCACCACGTGCGCCCCTGCCGTGTGCGGACTTTACATCAGTAACGTCAGCGTTGCCAGCGTCGTGGCCGGGCTTGGGTGCACGCCTTCAAGAGCACGGATCAACGGCCGAAATGGATCAATGTTCTAGATAACGAATCGGATAACGCATCCTTACCAGGCGGCGTACGCGCCGTTCGAGGAGGCGGCTTCCGCCGGCACGGAGGCACTCTCTACCGGGTTGTTGTTGGTCATACAGCCGCCCGACTTGCCGACCAGCTTCAGCCCGTTGAGGTCCCCGGCACCCCAGACAGCCTTCTTCCGACTCATCTGGGGGTACATGATCTGCTTCTGGTCGTCGATGTCCGGGTGCGCGAGGCCGATGGCGTGCCCGAGCTCGTGCATGAGCAGCTGGCCGCGGGTGCCCTGCCAGCCGTACTTGGGGCCGGTGCCGAAACCGCCGACCACCTTGACGTCGGTGTTGAGGACGACACCTCCCCAGCTGATCATGCCCTGCTCTTTGCCGCTCTTGGTCCACGCCGGGCTCCAGACCGATCCGCCCACGCCGGCCGGACCGTTCTTCGGCATCCACTCGCTCTGCTTGCCCGGCTTCACCCAGGCGACCACGAGCTGGGTGTTGGCCGGGTACTCGTCGTTGTAACCCTCGTTCGCGCGCGGGACGGCGCTCGTCGTGCCTCGGTACACGAAGCGGAGGCCGGTCGCGGCGCTGACCCGCTTGACCGCGCCCTTGAGATCGGTGAGCGCGCCCTTCGGCGCCCGGGCCGGGTTGAACCGGTAGCCGATCACATCGCACGGGTTCCAGCGGGCGACCGGGTCACCCATCAGCTTGTACGCCTTCCGGTTGCCCGCCGCCGCCGCGAACGTCGTCGCGCCCGAGAACGGCAGCATCGCCTGGGCGACAGCGGCCTCCGCGGCCAGCACTGGGCCGACCCCTGCAGCCGAGGCCGGCACGGTGACCGGGGCAGCTGCGGCAACACCGCCGGTGGCGACGACGGCGAGGGCCGCGGCGAGACGGTGCCGGAAGGACAGCGACATGTCAGCTCCTGGGGTCGGGGGCACCCGTTTCGATCGGCAGCCGCGCCCCGTACCTGTGGAAGGTGGCGTGGGGCTTTCCGCAACCCGGCGGCAACCTCGCCGGTTCCCGTCCCGCACCGATGCCGCACCACTCTGGGCTCGCGTCGCGTCGGTCCATTCCCGGGCCAGGGGCGCGGAAAGGTGGGTCACGGATGACTCTGGAAGTCCGTCGCGTCGTACTGGCCGCGGTCGCCGCCGGCACGCTGGCCGCCACCGCGGTGAGTGTGCCGTCCCTTGTGGGCACCTTGTCGGCGCAAGGTCCCAGCGTGCCCGAATGGACGCCGGTCACGTCCGGCCTGACCGCCGCCCCGGCCGAGCTGTTGCCCGAGCGGATCAGTGTCAAGGAGCCGGTCGACGTCGTCACCACGACGGTCGACGCCACGGGCCGGCCGGTAGTGACCACCCGCCACGCCACCGACCGGGAGCATGCCGAGGAGCTCGTGCGGGCCGGGCAGCAGACGCCGGGCGCAGTCGCGGTCGAGCTCGACGCCACTGCCCGGGCGTTGGCGGCGCCCACCGGCACCGACCAGTACGCCAACCAGCAGTGGAGCCTGCCCCACCTGGGTATATCCCCGGTCTGGCAGCGCTCCACGGGAGCCGGTGTCACGGTGGCGGTGCTGGACAGCGGGGTCGACGCGTCGCACCCCGACCTGGCCGGCCAGCTCCTGCCCGGCATCGACTTCACCCGGGGCGGGGCGCCGGCCACCATCGACGAGAACGGGCACGGCACCCACGTCGCTGGCACCATCGCCGCCTTGACCGGCAACGGCATCGGCGTGGCCGGCGTGGCACCCGACGCTCGGATCCTGCCGGTCCGGGTCCTCGGCGCCAACGGCACCGGCAGCATGTCCGATGTGGCGAGCGGCATCGTCTACGCCACGGACCAGGGCGCCCAGGTCATCAACATGTCCCTCGGCACGCCGTCCCGGCTCGCCTCGGTGAGCAACGCGATCGCGTACGCCCGCTCCCAGGGTGTGACCGTGGTGGCGTCGGCGGGCAACGCCCGGACAACCGGCAGTCCGGTCAACTATCCCGCCGCGGACCCGGGCGTCATCGGGGTGGCTGCGACCGACGACCACGACGCTTACACCTACTTCTCGACCCAGGGCCCCTTCGTCGACGTCGCTGCGCCCGGCCTGAACATCCTCAGCACGGTCCCGCTCGACAAGGGCACGTACGCCTTCAAGAGCGGTACGTCCATGGCTGCACCGCACGTGGCCGCGGTCGCCGCTCTGCTCAAGTCCGCGGACCCGACCCTGACGCCGGACGAGATCCAGAATGCGCTGGAGAGCACCGCGGTCGACGCCGGCGCCCCCGGCAAGGACACCGACTACGGCTGGGGCGTGATCGACCCCGCCGCTGCTCTCGCCTCCGCCGTCCCGGCCAGCGCACCGACCACTCCGCCGACCACTCCGCCGACGACGGCGCCGGCTACAACCCCGCCGACGACGCCGCCAGCCACGACGCCGCCCACCACAGCTCCGACGACTCCGCCGACCAGCGCGCCCAGCGTCACGCCGACCAGTTCAGCGCCGACGGTCGTGCCCGCCCCGAGCGCCGCTCCGACGACGCCGCCGGTAGCTCCCTCGCCCGTCCCGTCCGATCCGGCCGGCTTGCCGACCCCCGGTGTGACGAAGAGCCCGGTCAGGGCGACGCCGGTCGTCGCTGCGCGGACCACGGCCCGCACGGTGAACCACGGTGCGACGAGCACCAGCACGTTCACCGTGACCGCCGCCAAGAAGCCGTGGGCAAACCAGCGGGCCTCCGTCTGCGTCGCCGGGCCGACCGGACCGTTCACCTGCACGGCGACCACCACGGCCGCGGACGGCACCGTGCGCTATTCCCGCCCGGTCACCGGCAGATACTCGGTGCGTCTGGTGGTCTCCGCGACCACGAGCTCGCCCCAGGTGTCGTCGGACACGGTCACGTTCCAGCCGCGCGCAGTCGTCGCGCTGGCGAAGGCGGGTAAGACGCTGACCGGGAATCTCGACGGCGCGGCCGGGCAGACGGTTCGGCTGCAGCGCCTCGACGGCCGGAACTGGGTCAACGTCGCGTCCTACCGTGCGGTGAAGCAGCGCACGTTCTCGGGCCTACGTGCCGGCTCGTCGTACCGTCTCGTGGTGCCGACGGTCCCGGCCGTCACCGGTGCGACGAGCGCCACCGTTCGCCTCTGAGTTCAGGAGCGCGAGAAAGCCCGGGCCAGCTGGCCCGGGCTTTCTTCGTTGTTCGGGTGCGGGAAACCTACGCCGAGGGTTCGACGCCAGTGCGGCGGAGCAGGGCTTGGACGTGGGAGCGGAGGCGGGCCGGGCTGAAGGGCTTCTCCAACCAGCGGTCCACAACGTACAGATCGCGGTGCTTCTCCGTGCCGGTGAGCAGGATGATCGGGACGTCGCCGATGGCGTGGTCTTCGCGCATGGCCCGGACCAGTTCCAGGCCGGTCATGCCGGGCATCATCTGGTCGGTCACCAGCAGGTCGGGCTGCTGCTCCCGCATCGCCGTGAGGGCCTGGGAGCCGCCGGAGGCGCAGTTGACCTCGTGGCCGTCCATGCGCAGGGTGGTTTCGATGAGGTCCCGCACGTCGGCGTCGTCGTCGACAACCATGATGAAAGCCATGGCGCCCTTCCTGTCGGTGCTGGCAGTATGCGCTATCCAGCGGGGGATTTGCACTAATTCGCGAACTTCTTCGGAGGGGTAGACAACAGCACGCAGGGCCCCGCCGGTCGGCGGGGCCCTGCGTGCTGTTGGCAACGTTTTCAGCGGGCCACCGCGATGACGGCGGCGGGCAGCTTGATGCTGAGGACGACGTCGGCGTCGCTGGCGGCGGCCGGCGTCAGGTGCGGCTCGAGGATGCGGTGCGCGACCACTTCGGCCAGGCTGTGGTGATCCTCGACGTCGAAGTCCACCGGTGCGCTGCCCGGCGAGGACACCGAGATGTGCATCTGGTCGCCGTCGCGGTGCGCCGTGACTTCCACGATCGTGCCGGGCTGGGCCGCACCGACAACCTGGCGCAGCAGCGTGAGCAGCGCGTGCCGCAGGCGGCGCGGATCGGCCCGGACGCCGCTGTCGCCCTCGAGGTCGAACTCGAGGTCCACCCCGCCGGCGGCGAGGTCCGCGGTGAGCAGGTCCCGGGTCTGGTGCAGGATCGCCAGCAGGCACGTGTCGGCGGGCTCCTCGTCGCCCGGCTTCTCCAGTGACTGCCAGATGCTGAGGTCGTCGGCGATGCCGGCGAGGCGCTTCGCCTGCCGGGCGATGGTCTCGACCACCCGCGCCTGAGCGGGATCCAGCTCCTCCTCGGCCAGTATCTCGGTGTAGCCGACGATGCTGCTGAGCGGCTGACGCAGTTCCTCCGAGAGCAACGGCAGGGGAGTGGCTACCTCCGTCGGCCGGGTCGGCTCGGCCTGCTCCGGCCGCTGCCGCAGGCGCAGGGCGTAACCGCCGACGCCGATCAGGATCAGCAGGCCGGGCCAGGTCAACATCCCGCCGGTGTGCCGGGTGGTGTTGTGCAGGAACTGCACGAACAGCCCGACGTACGGCAGGTTCGCCTGCACCTGGAGCAACGCGGAGCTGCGCAGGTCGATGGACCACGGGTCGTCGGTCTGGTTGGCGTCACCGCGGGTCCGCATCACCGGTACGCCGGCCTCGTCGCGCAGTTCGACG
Organism: Actinoplanes sp. NPDC051859; assembly: GCF_044452725.1. Classification (NCBI taxonomy): domain Bacteria; kingdom Bacillati; phylum Actinomycetota; class Actinomycetes; order Micromonosporales; family Micromonosporaceae; genus Actinoplanes; species Actinoplanes sp. NPDC051859. The sequence goes on from NZ_JBITBX010000011.1 coordinate 10,417, forward strand.
ACGCGGTGCATGACGGACGCCTGGGCGTCGTCGAGGTAGCCGGCCGGCGGCTGGAACACGACCACGTCGCCGATGCGCAGGTCGGCGGCGCGCACCGGAGTGGCGAGCACCAGCGAGTACTGCGGGATGCTCGGGTCCATCGACCCGGTGAGCACCGGCTGCACCTTGGCGTCGGTGATGAGCAGGGCTGCCGTCGCGGCGATGAACAGGGCGGTCGCGCCCGCAGCCACGCGGAACAGGACGGTGTGGGCGCCGGCGAATTGACGTCGGAGCGGATTCTTCATCGGGTACCCCGTCCTGTGTGGCGGTGACTCATCCGGCGGTCCGGTTGGTGTTGCTGATCGGCAGCAGGGCCTTGTTGACGGTCAGGGTGACGGTTGCGGTCGCCAGGAACCCGCTGACCAGCACCTTGAGGTACACCTTGCCGCCGGCGGGAATCGGCGCGGTCTGGAACTGCAACGTTGGTGTCGGCGACAACCAGGTCGGCACCAGCAGCATGACCTCGCCGGTGGGGCACATTCCCAGCACCCACGCCACGGTGCAGGACACCACCGCCACCGCTGAACCCAGCGGCAACCCGCCGCCGCCCGGGACGCTGGACTGGATCGGTCCGGAGAAGCTCGCCGGGGTGGTGCCGGTGTTGGTGAAGACCGGGTAGGTCGTGTCGACAAAGTTGATCACGGTGTACCCGATGGCGAAGCTGCCCGGAGTCGGCCCGGCGAACTGGTAGGACGGCAGGGCCATCTTCAGTGTTCCGGAGTCCGCCCGCTTCGAGCTGGTCCACGACACCGCGGCCTCCGCCGGTGCGCCGGCGACGAGGAGCAGCCCGGCGACCATGGCTACCAGCCAGGCCGCCGGACGACGCTTTCCCATCACTAACCCGCCGTGCGGTTCCGGCCGCCGGTCACCGGCGTGCTGCCGCCGATGGTCACCGAGATCGTGCCGGTCTTGCCCTGGAAGGTCGCCTGGTCGGCGCTCGGGTTCAGCAGGAACTTGTAGCGCAGGTGCGCGGAGCCCGCGGCGGCGACCTGGCCGAGCGCGACCCCGGCCGAACCGGCCACGTCACGGGCGGTTGCCACCGGGAGCAGCGTGCCGCTGCAACTGCCGTCGTTGGCCCACGAGACGGAGCACGAGTCGACCGCGAACTGCAGACCGCCCGCGGCGGCGAGCGCGCCCCCGCCGGACAGGGTGGCGGTGAAGTCCTGGGCGAGGTCGCCGCTGTTCACCAGGTTCGCGTACCGGTAGAGGTAGTCGCCGGGCAGCAGGTCGTTGACGCCGCTGCTGAAGACGGTGCCGTTGGTGTCGTTGTGCACCAGGCTGACGGTGGCGGCCTTGGTGGTGCCGGTCGTCGACTGAGCCGTTGCGACCCACGACGCGAAAACACCGCTACTGGTCATAGCGACGCCCAGAGCGGCTACGCCACCGAGGACCAGCCACTGCATGGACCGGGAACCTTTTCCGGCTGCTGTAGCGCTCGTGCCCATTTCTATACTCCCCCGCTCAATGTTGCTGACAGTGAGACAGTTCGGCTGGCACAAACCGGCCCTGAGCTGGGAAACCTCGAATTGGCTGGTAGCAACCTGTAAGCACCTTGGCTGCTTCACTGCCGCGACGGCCGCGCCGCGATCTCCGGCTCGCCCCGGACAAGATGGTGCTCGGTGATCCGTACGGCGGAGTCCGCGTCCACCCGTTCGTACCAGGTGTCTTCGGGGTGCACGACGACCAACGGGCCGAGATTGCAGGGCGCCAGACAGCCGGTCGCGGTGACGAGCACGTCGTCGTCGCCCAGACCAAGCTCGGCGAGCCGGCCGCTCAGGGCAGCGGCCACCTCGTTCGCGCCGTACGCCGTACAGCGTGGCCCGCGGCAGATGAGGACGTGCCGCCGGTGCGTGGTGAGCTGCGACCAGGCTGGGCTGCGGAACGGCCCGGGATTGCCACCGAGCGGCACGGAGGGACCGGCGGCCGCCTCGACCACCGCGCGGATCAGTGCGGGCTGGGTGGACAGTGGGGCGGAAAGGGCTATGCGGGGCCGCCGATCGCGGGTGGTGCACCAGTGCGCGACCGCTCGCCGGATCCAGGTGTCGAGGTAGCGGTCCGGCGGCAGGTGAGCACCGACGAGGAGCACGTCGTCGTCCGGCGGGACCTCGTCCAGGGCAGCGTGCAGGGACGGTTCGGCGCCGTCCAGAAAGCAGGCCCGGACTGGCAGCTCCAGCTCCGCAGCCGCGGCGGCGGCCAGCCGGTGCACCGCTTCGTGCCCGCCGTGGTGGGTCACCGACCGGGCGATCAGCAAAACGATCATGTCGGCGGCCGGTACGTGATGGTCGTGCGGCCGTGGTGCACGGTGACCTCGGCATCGACCTCGTAAACCTCGGCGAGCAGCGCGGGAGTCAGGACGGACTGCGGCGGACCGGTGGCGACGACCCGGCCGTGGTGCAGGACGACCACCGTGTCGCAGAACATCGCCGCCAGGTTCAGGTCGTGCAGGGCGGCCAGGGCGGTGACAGCGCTGCGGCGTACCAGATGCAGCAGTTGCAGTTGGTGGCCGATGTCGAGGTGGTTGGTGGGTTCGTCGAGCAACAGCAGTTCCGGCTCCTGGGCGAGTGCCCGGGCAAGCTGCACGCGCTGGCGTTCCCCGCCGGACAGGGTCTGCCAGCGACGATCCGCCCACCCGGCCAGGTCCACCCGGGCGAGGGCCTCGACCGCGACCGCCCGGTCGGTGTCACCATCGGCCCAGCGCGAGCTTCGGTGCGGCGTACGCCCCAGCAGCACCACGTCCAGCGCTGTCAGGTCCAGCTCGGTCTCGGCGTGCTGAGCCAGCAGCGCCGTCCGTCGGGCGATGGCGAGCCAGGACAGCGTGGCAAGGTCGGACTCGCCCAGCGACACGCGGCCGTGCTCCGGCCGGATCAGGCCGGCCGCCACCCGCAGCAGCGTCGTCTTGCCGGAACCGTTCGGGCCGAGGAGCCCGACCAGCGCACCGGGCGGCACAGCGCAGGTGACCTCGTCGAGGATGTGGACGGCGGGCACCGACCAGGACACGTCGTTGATCTCGAGCATCAGCGCACCTCTCGGCGGCGGAGCAGCCAGACGAAAGCGGGCACGCCCAGCAGAGCGGTGAGGACCCCGGCGGGTAGCTCTCGCGGCTCGAATGCTGTCCGGGCGGCCGCGTCCACCCAGATCATGAAGATCGCGCCGGCCAACACCACGACGGGCAGCAGCCGCCGATGATCGGGACCGGTGAAGAGGCGGGCGGCATGCGGCAGGATCAGCCCCACGAAGCCGATCGCGCCGCTGATCGCGACCAGGACGGCGGTCACCAGGGCGGTGGTGATCAGCAGCACCCGCCGGACCCGCCGGACATCGATGCCGAGGGTGGCGGCGGATTCCTCCCCGAAGGCGAACGCGTTGAGCGCCCGCGCTTGCGCGCCGATCACGAGCAGCGCGGCGCCGAGCACCGGTGCCGCCCAGGCCAGCGCGGTCCAGTCGACCCGGGCCAGCGACCCGGAGAGCCAGAAGGTGATCGACTGGGTGGCGTGCGGATCCGCCACCCAGATGATCACGAACGTGGTGAGCGCCGCGCACAGTTGGGCGACGGCCACCCCGGCGAGCACCACCCGGGTCGGCCGCAGCGCCGCCCGCCCGCCGGCCACGATGATCACCAGCCCGAACGCTGCCAGCGCGCCGATCAGCGCGCCGCCGCTGAGCGCGGCAACCCCACCACCGACGCCCAGGACGACGACCGCGACCGCGCCGAGGGACGCTCCGGACGAGACCCCCAGCAGGTACGGGTCAGCGAGCGGATTGCGGGTCACGGTCTGCAGCACCGCACCCGCCGCGGCCAGCCCGGCCCCGACGACGGCGGCGCCGAGCACCCGCGGCAGCCGCAACTCCCACACGATGTGGTCGCGCATCAGCGGCACGTCGGCAGTGGTCAGCCCGAGGTGGCCGGCGATCACCTCGCCGACCGTACGCAGGGAAAGGTCGGCCGGTCCGACCGTGACCGCCGCACCCACCGAGAGGACCAGGGCGACCGCGAGAACGCCGACCTTGACCGGAGTCAGCTGCCGGCCTTCGCGAGCCCCGCGGTCAGCGCCTCGACGGCGAGCACGTTGCGCACGCCGGCCGACGTGGCGGAGAACGGGACGACGATGAACCGCTGATTCTTGACCGCGGGCAGGTCCTTCAGCGTGGCGTGCTTCGCCAGGAACGCCTTCTTGGCGGCGGCGGGGTCCCAACTTGCGTCGATCAACACGATCGCGTCCGGGTTCCGCTCCACGACGGCTTCCCAGCTCGAGTCAGCCCAGGAGCCGGTGAGCTCGGCGAACACATTGGTGACGCCGGCCTCGGCCATGATCATGCCGGGGCTTCCGCAGCACGCGCCGACGCTCGGAGCGTCGGTGCCGGCGTCCCACCACAACACCTTCGCGTCCCGGCCGCTCGCCTTGGCCTTGACGATCCGGGCCTGCTGCTCGGCGATCAGTTGCTCGGCCCGGTCCGGCACCCCGAACACGGCGGCGATCTCGCGGATCTCGGTGAAGACGTCGGTCAGGGCCAGCTTTGCCAGGCGGGTCTCCTTCGGGCAGCCCGCCGCCGAGACGTACGAGCTCACGCCCAGTTTCTGCCACTCGGCCCGGTCACCGACACCCTCGGTGCCGAATGCGCTGGCGAACGACGCGTAGACGAAGTCCGGCTCGGTGTCGAGCAGCTTCTCCTTGGCCGGGTACTCCTTGGCGAGCACCGGCACCTTCGCGTAGGCGGCGGCGTACTCGGGCAGGATGGCGTCGTCGAGGTAGGCCGTGCCGATCATCCGGTCCTGCAGGCCGAGCGCGAGCATGATCTCGGTCGCCGGCTGGTTCATGGTCACCGCCCGCGTCGGCGGTTTGGCGATGGTGACGGGCGTACCGCAGTTGGCGAGCGTGACCGGCCCGCCCGCGGACGCCCCCGGCGCGGCCTTCGGCGCATCGGTGGCGCCGCACCCGGCGAGCAGGACGAACAGGACGGACAGCGGCGCGGTTACGCGCCAGGACAGGGAGGACCGCACAGCGGGACCACCTTCCAGCACCTCGTGGACGGGTCGAAACGGTGCCGTGGCCGGTCTCCTGGCTGACGGGTGGTGCGCCGATGGCCGGCCTTCCCAGGCTTGCGCCCAGTGACCTTGTGGTGGCCTCCGGCATCCCGATCACAGTGGCGAGGGCCGCGCCGGCATCACACCGGCTTCCCGAACACCACGGCGCGCCCACCCTAGCGGCTGGGCACCTGCCCATCCGCGCCGGGCCGCTCTGATCTGGTCAGCTGGTCCGGGTGTCCGGTTGCTGGCCGCGGTCGGGGTGCGCGGCGAGCCAGCCGTTGAGCCACTGGAACAGCGCCGGGAGCGTTTCGTTCCAGGTGGCGAAGTTGTGGCCGCCCGGGCGGCTGTCGTAGACGGTGGCGACGTCCGGCGTACGGATCAGCGGCCGGTAGGCGTGCAGGTCTGCCAGCGCCTCCTTGTCGCCGAGCCCGGCGGACAGGAACAGATGCATGGGCCGGGGCCGGCGCTCGTTGATGGTCAGCCGGGGGTCGTTGGCCCGGCGCAGGTTCAGGTCGCCCTGGTAGAGGTCGCCGGTGGAGCGGTCGATGATGGGCCGGAAGTAGCCGGAGAGGCTGGCTGCCGCGGAAAACTTGTCGGGATGCCGCAGGGCCAGGTTGAAGGCGCAGAAGCCGCCGGTCGAATAGCCCGCGACGGCCCAGTTCTCGGGACCGCTGGCCGCCCGGAAATGTCGGGTGAGGATCTCCGGCACATCGGAGGTGAGGAAGGTGTCGGCGCGGACCCCGGTGGCCGAGTCCACGCACTCGCTGTCCTTGCCGCGGACCGGGTCCTGCTCGGGCAGGACGGCGATCATCGGTGGCAGAGCCCGAGCGTTGATCGCCTTGTCCAGGGCTGCGCCGACGCCCATCGTCTTGAGCCAGCTGTCCACCGTGCCCGGATAGCCGGCCAGGAACATCACCACGGGATAGTCCCGCCGCGCGGCCTCGGGAGCGGTGTAGCCAGCCGGCAGGTAGATCTGTGCGGGCAGGTGATAGCCCGTCCGGGCGCCGGTCAACATCGCCGGGATCACCGTGCCCTTGTCGGCGCCGCCCGGGTGCTCGGCGATCCACCGGGCGATGGCGTCGTGACCCGTGTTGTCGGAAGTCAGCCGCGGGGCGTTGTGCGGGATCGTGGCGGCGTACCCGTCGGGTGCGCTCTGTCCCAACAGCTCGCCCAGGGTGACGTAGAAGTTGGCCTGCTTGTTCACTACGGCGCCGATGCTGAGCAGCAGCAACAGCTGGACGAGGATGAGGCCGGCGGCCCGGTGCGCGGTGCGGAACCGGCCGCGGTCCCAGAACTTCGCGGTCGCCACGGCGGCAAGGACCGTCAGGGCGCCGAGCAGGGCGATCAGCCAGCCGCTGGTGATGACGATGCTGTTCAACGGGGCACACTCGTTTCTGCGGCGGCGGGCTCGGGCAGGACGGTCGGGACGATCGCCGCGGCAGATCGTGCCGGGGCCGGTCGGCGTTGTCCCGGCGGAGTGACGAATCCCTCGGCGATGGCCGCGGCCAGGGCGACACGCGGCAGGTCTCGGCCGCGCGGGTAGCAGAGGAACCGAGGCGTCCAGTCCGGCTGATACTTGGCGTTGGCCCGGTAGAGCTGCTCGAGCTGCCACCAGCGGGAGGCGGCCATCAGCAGACCGCGCCAGCCGCGCAGCAGCGGTCCAGCCCCGAGCTGCTCACCCCGGGCGAAGGTGGCCCGGAACATTGCGAAGTTCAGCGAGACACGCTTGACGCCCAGCGCCTCGGCTCGGGCCATCAGCTCCACGACCAGGAACTCGAAGATGCCGTTCGGCGTGTTCGGGTCCTTGCGCATGAGGTCGAGCGACAGTCCGTCGGTGCCCCACGGCACGAAACCCAGCACCGCGGCGGGCCGGCCCTCGGCGTCACGCACCTCGGCCACCAGGTATTCGAGGTCGGTCGGGTCGGCGAATCGGCCCAGTGCCATGGAGAAACCGCGTTCCACCGGTCCGTCGCGCCACAGCTCGGCCTGCGCGGCCAGTTCGTCCATCGTGCTGGGTGCCGCGTCGCCGACCCGGTGGATTCGCACCTCGTAACCGGCCCGTTGCACCCGGTGCACGGCCTGTCGGACGCCGCGCATGGGTCGGCCCTCCACGCTGAACTCGCCGGTGTGCAGGATGGCCTCGTCGCCGATCTCCAGCACCCGCAGGCCAGCCCGGTCGTACGCCCGCGCCGCGGCCTGCCCCGCGCCGAGCACCGCCGGGGTCCAGCCGTTGGCGATCGCCTCGTCGCGCCACGCCTTGATCGCGCCGGGCCATTCCGACTGTTTGCCGATCGGGTCACCGCTGGCAAGGCTGACCCCGTTGACCTGGCGGTAGCAGACGGCGGCCTTGCCGGTCTCGGAGAAGATGGCCGTCTTGTCGTCGCGCAGAGCGAAGTAGCTGAGCGAGTCCTGACCGCCGTGTCGGGCGACGAGGTCGCGCAGCTGAAGGATCTCGGTGCTGGGCATGTGCCGCGGCGTACGGCCCGGACGCAAACTCAGGTACGCCGCCAGGATCACCACAGCCGCGCCGGCGACACCAGCGCTGACCGGGATCCATTCCGGGGGAGCGGCCTCGAGGTGCGGCTGCCGAATGCCGACGAGGCCGCGAACGAAGTACCAGGCGCTGCACAGGGCGCGGTGCGGGCCGCTGGCGGTCGCCGGGCTGAAGGCCGTCAGCATGCCCCAGCTCGCCACCGGGCCGAGGACGGCCAGCGAGCCGAGGAGGACGGTGGCGGCGCGGCGCGGGCGCGGCCCGGTCACGGCGAACTCGGCGCGGGCGGCCACGACGACGGCGAGCAGCAGCATCCCGATGCCCAGGCGCAGACCGGTGCCGGTGGTGCCGGCTACGGGGCCGCCGTCCACCAGGGCGCCGGCGGCGGTCAGCACGATGCCGACCGCCATCAGGCACACCAGCCACACCCAGGCGGTACGCCGGCGCCGGCTCAGGCCGCGGGCGACGACGAGGTAGAGGATGCCGCCTGCGGCCGTACTGATAGCGGGAAGGCCGGACCACGACGAGGCGTGGCCGGCGAACTCGGCGCGGACGGCACCGGCGGCGGCGAGGATGCCGAGCGTGCCGACGAGTGCGCAGAGGACGGTGGCGATCGCCGGTACGCGCCGGCGGCAGGCCGCCCAGCTGGCGTGTCCCGCGGTCTTGCTCGCTGCCGTAGCCGTACTGGCTTCTTGTCGTGCCACGTTGCCCTCCCCGTCGTATCCATCCGCCGGCGGCAATGTCGCGCCAAGATCGGACCGAACGAGAGAGTGCCATCACCGCGCTACTCCGGGCATCTGCCGCCAGGTGGACCTGTCGGCCGGGCTCTCCACCGATAGGTGGACCAGCCGCGGTCAGCTACACGTAGCGCTGCCCCTTGGGTCACTGCCCGTCAGCGAACGCCGCCCATCAGCCGGGAGATCGGTCGAGCCGCGGCGGCCAGAGCAAGCCCCAGCACGATCGCGACCGCACCGAGCACCCCGAAGTACGTGCCCTCGTTGTCGGCGCTGTAGTAGCGGGCGAGCGTGCCCGACAGGGCAGTGCCCAGCGCCACGGACAGGAAGAACAGCGCGACCATCTGAGTGTGGAACGCCCGCGGGGCGAGTTTGGTGGTGAGCGACAGCCCGACGGGGGAGAGCAGCAGCTCGGCGATGGTGAAGACGAGCAGGATGCCGGCCAGGGCGAGCAGCGGCGTGCTGTTCGGTCCGCCGCCGGCGAGGGGGAGGAAGAGCAGGAACGCCACGCCCATGATGGCCGTACCCGCGGCGAACTTGACCGGGGTGGACGGTTGCCGGCGGCCGAGCCGGGTCCACAGCGCGGCGAACGCGCCGGACAGCAGGATGATGAAGACCGGGTTGATCGACTGGACCCAGGACACGGGCATCTGGAAGCCGAACACCGTACGGTCGAGCCGCTGGTCGGAGTAGATCGTGACGACCGTGAACTGCTGCTGGTAGAGCGACCAGAAAGCGGCGCTGGCGAGGAACATCGGGACGAACGCCCAGACCCGGCGACGCTCCTCGCCGCTGATGTCCCGACTGGCCAGGATGACGGCGAAGTAGCCGATCGCGGCGGCGGCACTGACGACCACGACGACGGTGGCGAGCCGGTCGGCGGACAGCACGCCCGTGAGCGCGAGAATCACCAACGCCACGACCACGACCGCGGCGATGCCGGCCACGGTGGTCCGGCTGCGGGCCGGCAGCGGATTCGGTACGTCGTGGGCCGACTCCGGCAGCCGCCGTCGACCGAGCGCGTACTGGACCAGCCCGACCGCCATGCCGACCGCGGCGAGGCCGAACCCGACGTGGAACCCGGCACGCTGCTGCAGCAGCCCGGTGAGCAGCGGCCCGGCCAGTGCGCCGAGGTTGATGCCGAGGTAGAACAGCGAGAACCCGGCGTCGCGGCGCTCGTCGTCCGCGGCGTAGAGGGTGCCGACCAGTGACGTGGCGTTGGCCTTCACTCCGCCGCTGCCGATGGCGATGAGGATCAGGCCCACGGTGACGCCGGCCAGCCTGGGCAGGACGGCCAGCGCGATGTGCCCACCCATCACCAGGATGGCGCTGAGGAACAGCACCCGTTCGGAGCCGAGCAGCCGGTCGGCCACCCAGGCCCCGATGATGGTGGACAGATAGACCGCGCCGCCGTACGCGCCGACGATGCTGGTGGCGGTGTCCTCGCGGATGCCCAGGCCGCCATCGGCCGCCGAGTAGTACAGGTAGATCAGCAGGATGCCCTGCATGCCGTAGAACGAGAAGCGTTCCCACAGCTCGACCCCGAACAGGTTGGCCAAGGCCCGGGGCTGGCCGAAGAACCCGGTGTCCCGTTCACGCGTCACGGTCATGGGCGGCCAGCTACCCGGGCGTTGCATCACCCAAACGGGTGACGTCGATCGCTCAGGCTCGGAACTGACCCACCGAGGTTTTGAGCTGGGCGGCAAGTCCGGCCAGTTCCTCAGCGGCCCGGCCCGTGTCCGTGCTGCTGGCCGTGGTGTGCTGGACGGCTTCGGCGACCGCGCCGATGGTGGCGGCGATGTCGGCCGAGCCGGCGGCGGCCTCGTCCACGTTGCGGCTCATTTCCTGCGTGGTGGCGGTCTGTTCCTCGACGGCGCCGGCGATGGTGGTCTGCAGCTCGTTGATCCGGCCGACGACGTGCACGATCTCGTCGATGGCGGCGACGGCTGCCTGGGTGTCGGCCTGGATGGCCTGGACCCGCCGGGTGATGTCCTCGGTGGCGCGGGCGGTGTCCTGGGCCAGGTCCTTGACCTCCCCGGCGACGACCGCGAAGCCCTTGCCCATCTCACCGGCGCGGGCTGCCTCGATGGTCGCGTTCAGGGCCAGCAGGTTGGTCTGCTCGGCGATGCTGGTGATCGCCTTGACTACCTCGCCGATCTCCACCGACGACGCGCCCAGCTTCGCCACCGTCTGCGTCGTCGCCAGTGCGGCCTCGGTCGCCCGGCCGCCGACCTGGGCCGCCTCGGAGGTGCTGGCCGAGATCTCCCGGATCGAAGCGCCCATCTCGCCGGCACCCACGGTGACCGTGCTGATGTTGCCGGACACCCGCTCGGCCGCCCCGGCCACCACGTCGGCCCGCTCGGCGGTCTCGGCGGCGTTGGCGCGCAGCCGCTCACTGATCGTGCTCAGCGACCGCGCCGAGATGCTGACCTGCTCGGCTTGGGCGTCGATCCGGCGCACCACGTCGCCGATCTTGCTGGTGAACCGGTTGAACGCGGCGCCGAGCTGCCCGATCTCGTCGCGGCGCGACTCGTCCACCCGCGCGCTCAGGTCGCTGTCGCCGTCAGCGATCTCGGAGAGCCGGTCGCGCAGTGACAGCAGCGGCCGGGTCAGGCGGGTGCCGAGCACGTAGACCACGGCCCCGGCGGCCAGGAACGCGACCGCGGCGGCGAGCAGCAGCGTGCCACTCAGCTCGGTGGCCGGAGCGGTGATCGAGGAATCCGGTGCGGCCACGAGCAGCGCCCACGAGTCACCGGTAGCCAGCTTCACCCGCGCCACGACGGCGGTGGCGTCCTCGCCGAGGGTGTCGTCCTTGCCGTTCCACCGGGCCGCTCCGGCGTCACCGAGAGCGGTGGGGATCTGCTTCGCGACCTCGCCGGGCAGGGCTTTGCCGAGCAGGTCGGCCTGCGGGTGTGCCACGACCACGCCGCCCGCGGTGACCAGCGACAGGTAGCCCGTGCCGTACGGTTTGTCGGCACCGAGGGCGGCGCTCAGCTCGGACAGCGCCATGTCGACCGTGACCACGCCGACGAACTTCCCGTCGACCATGATCGGGGCGGTCGCCGTCGTCATCAGGACGTCCTGGCCGTTCACCGGATACACGTACGGGTCCACGACCATGCTCTTGCCGGTCTTGCGCGGCACCAGATACCAGTCGCCGGCGCCGGGCTTCTCGTAGTCCACCAGCGGATCCGACTTCAACGCCGTGCCGTCGCGGTACCAGTACGGAATGAACCGGCCGGTCGCGTCGCTCGGCGCCTTGTCCTTGAACGCCGCGTCGCGCCCGTCGAACGCGTTCGGCTCCCACCCGGTCGACATGCCGACGAACTCCGGGTGTCGGGCCAGGGTGTCGCGGACCAGGTTGCTGCCCGCGGTCCGGTCGGTGATCCCCGCCACCTTCAGCGTCGCCATCGCGCCGGCCAGCTCCTGGGCGGCGGCAACGGCGACGTCGATCCGCGCGCCGACCTCGCCGGCCTCCCGGCGGGCCAGTTCCTCCGTGTGGTCCCCGGCCTGCTCCAAGGCCAACGCGGTCGTCCACGTGGTGGTGATAGCCACCAGGGCGCCCAACGCCACCGCGATGATGACGAGCACGCTGGCGACCAGCCGGGTCCGGATGCCGTGCACGAAACCTCCAGATTGCGAGGGGTACGGGCGCTTCCCGCTACCCAATGGCTACTTCGGCAATAGGCCCTGAATGTCTGAGCGAGGCGTGCGCCACCCCCGACCGACCGTGCCTGGCCGGGCTGGTCAAGGCCGTGCACAATCGCCCGGTGCCCGCCGCCCTGCCCTTCGAGGAGAACACCGCCGGATCCGCCGTCCTCGGCGTATACCGGCAGGTGTTCGCGGTCCTGGCCCGGGAAGCAAACGGCATCGTCGACGACGCGGCATCGGTGCTGATCGACGAGTCGATTCTCAAAGCGTTCGCGGATGCCGGCCCGGCCGGGCTGACCGTGGAGCAGGTCATCGCCGCCTGCCCCGGCACCCCGGCGGTGGCCCTGCGGCGCCGGTTCGAGGTGCTGCGGTCGTACCGGGCGGTGACCCGGGTCAACGAGCGGCCGCACGAGATGTACTACCAGGCGGCGTTCGCGCCGTACGTGATGCTGTTGTTCCTGCGGCGGTTGTCCCGGACCGGCGGCCTGGGTGAGCTGCACCGCATGCTGTCGATCGCCCGGCTGGCCGCCGACGACGCCGCCACGACGCGGGGTGAGGCACGCGAGCACCTGCGCGAGATGACGAACGTGTTCCGGCTGCTCGCCAACCCCATCATGCAGCTCGCCAAGGGCGGGACGGTCGAGTCGCTGCGCTCGCAGGCCCAGCCGATGCTGGGCAACAGCGAAATGCTGGACCAGGCGAAGCTCTACCACAACCGGGCGTTGGCCCGCTGGCCGGAACTGTTGCCCGAGTGCACCGAGCTGCGGATGGCCCTGGGCGCGTACCGGGACGCGGTGACCACGGCCGCGCGGCGCCTCATCGACCAGGCCGGCAAGACCCGGGCGTTGGGGCTGCTCCCGGCCGAGCGGTGGCGCAGCTTCGCCCGGGATGCGGGCGTCGACGAGCTGGCCGCGGCCGTCGACGGGCTGCTGTTCGACGCGCCCGATCCCTACTTCACCGCGGACGACCTGCTCGACGCGGTGGAGGAAGGGCTGCGCACCGACGCCGGCCGGACCCCGCCGCCCCGGCCCCGCATCGACGACGACGGCCCGGTTTCCACCGCGGCTGATCCTGCTGCCGAGGCGGACGCGCTGGTCGCCCGCGCCGAGGAGCTGCTCGCCGGCCAGGACCGGGTCAGCGTCGCCGAACTGCTGACCGGGGCGGGGGACTGGGCCGCCGCGCGCCGGGTGCTGGCGGACCTCACCGCTGTGCACCTGCGGTCCGAGCTGCCGTACGCGCTGACCTGGGCGGACGACTGGCTCGTGCACCCCACCGCCGAGCTGAGCTGGGCCACCGACGGGTGGTTCGAGCGACGATGAACGACCGAGAAACAGCGCTGTGGTGGGTGAAAGCCCGGTCCGGCGGTCCGCAGCACGCCCCCGCGGGCACGGCGACCCCGGCGGGCATGCGACGCCTGATCGCACCGGACGCCCAGTCGGTGTGGTTCCTGCCCGCCATCCCCAGCCAGGCCGGCCCCGACGTCCTCGCCGAGTACGGCCAGCCCGCCGCGACCTTCACCGACCCCGCCGGCACACTGCGGGTGTTCGCCGCCTGCCTGCGGTGCTGCTGGCCCGACCCGGGCGTCGACCCGTGGCCCGGTCAGCCCGCCGACCTCGCCCGGATCGACCGGGTCCTCGAACTGTTGCACCCCGGCCGCGACCGGATCAGTCGCCAGCGACTGCTCACCGCCGGGCTGCGCCGCCTGGAGACGGCCCGGTGGGTGCTGCAGGCGCCCGGCTCGGTCCGGCTCGGCCCGCGGGTCGCCACCTGGGGAGCCCTCGAACTCAGCACCATCCGCGAGCTGTGGCGGCTGATCCCACCGGACGACGAGCGATGAACCCGGTGTTCGAGACAGTGCTCGCTGCGCTGACCGACCGCGGCCGCGAGCAGGTCGAGGCCGCGTACGCGCTGCTGGAGCATTCCCGCGATCCGATCCACCGCCAGGAGCTGCCGGCCGTGCAGGACCCGGCGAGCCGTGCCGGCCTCGACCGGCTGCTGCGCCACACCGGCCGGGTCCTGGTCCAGGTCGACGACCTGCACTTCACCACCGGGTACGACGACACCATCGCCGCGGAGTTGACCGCCGAGGGTTGGCAGCCCCTGACCGCGGTCGAGCGCGCTGTGCTCGTGCTGGTCCTCGTCTACTCCGTCGCCATTGCGCGCAGTGAGGAACGGCTCGGTCAGGACGCGTGGACCAGCACCTACCCGGCGACGGAGCAGGATGTGCTGCGCGCCGGCAAGGTGCCGCCCGGGGCGGCCCGGGCCGCGCTGAGCAAGCTGGTCGCGGCGGGAATCCTGCGCCGGATCCGCGGCGGCGACGCCGATGGTGGGTACGTGCCGGGCCCGCAGCTGCTGCGCCTCACCCCGGCCGCCCGCGCCCGCCTGCAAGACCAGCTGATCCTCGCGGCAGCCCCGGACCATCCGCTGGCCGCGGCGATCCGGGAACGGCGAAACCGCTCCGCCCGCGGTGCGCGGTCGCGAACCGGGACTGGCGCGACCGCGCCGCATCGTGAAGGGGAGAACCCGCGTTGACGGCAGCCGATTACGGCCCTGAGGGTGCCCACGACCTCGTCGGCCCGCGAGTGCTCGCCGGCATCCAGATGATCAACATCTCCCGGTTGTCCACCCACCCGGTGCCGATCACGTCCCGCGGGCTCATCACCGTCGCCGGGCAGGGACCCTCCGATTCCAACGGCGCCGGCAAATCCTCCTTCATCGCCGGCCTCAGCCTGCTGCACGCCGACGACCAGTGGCGTCTGCAGTCCGGTGCGCAAGCCGCCGCCGAACTGCTGTTCACCGCCGAACTCGCCGGCCAGGAATCCCTGCACGCCAACGCCGACCACGGCTACCTCGTCGGCGTCTTCGTCCCGCCCGGCAGCCACACCGTCGCCGAGCTCGACGCCGACGTGCTGACCGTGTGGCTGCGGGTCAACCGCCAGGCCCCGCACGTCGAGCTGCGCTGGGCCAACCGGCTCCACGTCGCGTACGGCAGCACCGAGAACGACCGCGCGAGCACCGCCGACCAGCTCTGGGCCGACCTGCCCCGCAGCAACGGGCGCACCGACCTGCGCGCCAACCGCCTCGCCCGCACCCTGTACGGCACCACGGTCCGCTGCGTCTCCTTCCTGTCCACCTCGGTCCGGGCCAGCCTCACCGCCAACCTGCTCGCCCAGCCACTCAACGAGCTCACCCCGGAACGCATCTTCGACGCGGTCGGCGCCCTGACCGGCCTCAACCGGGAGATCGACGACGAGCAGAAGGCCCGCCAGCAGGAACACCAGTACGCCGTCGACGCCCGGCAGGCGAGCGAGGATTACGAAAACTGGAACAGCCGGATGGTCGCCATCGAGGACACCGTCCGCGCCCGGCAGGAGGCCCGGACGCTGCTCGCCGCAGCCCGGGAGAGCTGGACATCCCGCTGCGCCCGTAGCCTCGTCGACGGCGTCGCCCACGACGAGGAGCTTGCCGCCGGTCTCGCCGACCTCGACCTGCGCCGCCGCGAGCTCGACGACCAGCTCGCCACCGCCGACGACGACCTCGCCCGACTCTCCGACGACAAGACCTTCGAGGCGAGCTACCGCACCCGGGTCCGCGAGCACGAACAGGCCCTGGCCGCCGCCGAAGAGCTGCGGACCAGCCACAGCCACAACGTCGGCCAGCTCGAACAACTCACCGCCCGCAGCCGCACGCTCCGCGAGACCGCGGCCGCCGCGGACGGCCGTACCCTCGCCGATTCCGAAGCGGAACTGCGCGCCGCCCGCGACGCGATCCGCGACGCCGAACGACACAAAGGCGTCACCCAGCAAGCCCTGCTCGACGCTCGCGCCGCCCTGGCTGCCGCGGAACGAGGCGAAGACGTGGCGGTGCCGCAGCTCCAAGCACTGCGCGCCGCCGGCCTCACCGGCATCCCCCTCATCGACGCGGTCACCCTCGACGACGCCGAGCGCCCCAGCTGGGAAGCGCGGCTGCTGCCGTACCGGCAAGCGGTTGTCGTCTCGGACATCGCGGCCGCTGCCGCAGCACTCGTCGGCATCCCCGGGTCGCTGCTTGTCGAAGCAGACCCGGGCACGGCACACACCGTGGACCGCTTCCTCAAAGTTCTCCAGGACCGCGCCGGCGCGACACCCCAGCACACCGACGCAGACGCTGGCGTCCACGCGATCACCGGCTTCGCCGAAGCCCGCACCGGCCGGGCCGGCCGCATCCAGACCGCCCGCGACGCCCTGTCGGCTGCCTCCACCGCCGACGAAGCCGCCGACGACGCCATCCGCGCCGCGAAACGCGCCCGCGACCGGGCCGCCGACCACGCCCAGGCCGCCCGCGCCGCCCTCGAAGCGGACCGGCTCGACACCCAGGTCGCCGAGCTGCGCACCACCAACACCAAACTCAGCGGCGAGTTGGACAAGGTCGCCACGCAACTCGCCCGCACCAAATCCGGCTACGAGACCGCCCTCGGCGAGCGCAACGCCCGCGACCAACGCGCCACCGCCGCCCGCACCCAACGCGACACCCTGCGCCGCGAACTCGAGAACCTGCGCGCCGCCGCCGAGGAGAAAACCACCGAACGAGCAGCACTCGACCTGGCCCAACGCCGCAACGCCTGGACCGGAACCGTCGCCGCAGCAGAACACCACCTGCTCACCCTCGACGAGGCCGAACAGCGGCGCAGCATCACGGAATGGGACGACCTGTGCGCGTACCAGACCGAACTGGCCCGCCGCACCTGCTTCCCCGCCGGCACCCCGGACGAACAGGTCCCCGAAGAACTCCGTGTCGTCGACGACCAGCGCCGAGACCGCCGCGCCGCCGCCCACCTTCGACTCATCCCGCAGGTGCTCCGCATCGTCGGCGGCTACCTCGGCGAGCTCGAAGACCTCGACCAGCAGACCGTCGACCAGATCCACTCCGAACGCGCCACCCGTACCCGCACCCTGCACAGCGCCGAGACTCACCTGCACGAAGCCCAACTCGCCTCGGCGGCCCTGCGGGCCACCCTCGCCACTGCCATCAAGGCCAAACTGCAACGGGTCGCGCTCGAATTCGACAACCTCGACCAGGCGTACGGCGGGTACGGCGCGAGCCTCGACTTCCCCGAACCCGAACCACCCGCCGACCCCCAGAAACCGTGGCAGTGGACCATCACCCCGCGCTGGCGTCGCGGCGAAGGCAAACCGCTGTCGTCATACCGGCTGCGCGGCAATACGGCTCAGATGGACGACAAGGCGGTCAAGCTCGTGTGCGCCGCTGCGCTGGCCGGCTCGCACGACCGGCCGCTGCTGCTCGTCCTCGACGAACTGGGCCGCAACCTGGGCTCCGCCCATCGCCGCGATGCCGTCGCCCTGTTCGAAAACATCGGCCGCGACCGGGCCATCAGCGTCGTCGGGGCGCTGCAGGACGACATGGAGCGGTACGCCATCGGGTCGTCCAGCTTGTACATCAAGCTGCGGCGCACCTCGGACGCGTTCCCCTACAACCAGGCGCCGGTCGTCATCGGCAGCGAACCCGAATCCGCCCGGATCGCCCTCCTCACCGATTGGATGAACTCCTACCGCCCCTGACGCAGCAGCTCAGACGTCTTGAGTCCAGACGCCGGGCACGTGGTCGGTGGGTGGGAGCCACAGGTGCGGCTGGGCCAGGCTGCCGGAGTCCCACGGGAAACGGCCCTCCCGGTCCGGCCAGACGACCTCGAGGAACGGGATGGGCGGATGCCGGTAGAACCACATGCCCTGACCGAAGAAAGCCCGGAACCAGTCCGGCTGCACGCTCCGCAGGTGCACCGGGTAGCCGTTGATGACATCGTCATGGGACTGGCCGTCGGCGAGCCCGTCCCGCTTGCCGAGGATGTTCAGGCACGACTGCATGACCCGCAGGTCGAGTCCGAACATGGCCAGCTCCGGCTCACCCCTGCTGTGCCAACGACCGATCGTGTACGACCAGCCCGGCCCCTGCTCATCCGCGGGAACGCCGGTGACACTCCACCCGAACTCGCGCACATTGTCGATGACGCCACGGTCGGCCGCGTCGTACTCCGCGCGATCGTCGTAGTCGTGACAGATGACGCAGCGGCAGATCCGCGAATCCTCGAACACCCGATGAGCGTAGGCGATCACCAGTACCCGCCTGCAGCGGCCAGCCGGACTGATCGCGGTCGGGCCGGGCCGTCAGCGCGGCAGATCTCCACAATGGTGCGGACATCTTTCCTGGGGAAAGGGCGCATTTCGCGGTTTGACTAGAGAAAACGGGCGGATCGGCGACCGTGGTAGCCTGCCCGTCGCTCGTCACGGGAGCAGTGTCGAGCTCACGGGGGAGGACATATGCGCCGATGGTTGGCGCGTATCACTGTCCTGCTCCTGCTGATAGGCGCCGTCGGTGTGCCTGCCCCCGTCGCTCCGGTGCCGATTGCCGATCCTTATACCTTCACCTCCGCAGATGTCGGCTTCATCGACGGCGGCGACCTGGAGAGCCGGCCCGGCCGGATCGCGGCGATGGACGAGTATGTCGGGAACAAGAAGCCGATCATCCGCGTCGACCTGTACTGGCACGAGGTGCAGCCGAGCCGTCATGTCGCGCCGAACTGGACCAGACTCGATGGTGTGGTCGACGCCGCCTACGAGCGTGGCGTTCGGGTGCTGCTGATCCTGGACTATTCAGCGCCGTGGGCCAACGGCGGTCGCGGAATCCATTATTTTCCTACGGAGGACATGGCCTGGGCCGGCATCGTTCGGCAGGCAGTGGCCCACTTCGGGAACAAGGTGCAGGCCTACGAGGTGTGGAATGAGCCGAACCTTCGCCATTTCGGCAACTACGGTGACAACAGCCTCGACGTCCGGGCCGGACGGTACTGGCAGCTGGTGGAGATCGCCCATCGGGAGGTAAAGGCCGGCTGTCCGCAATGTGTCGTGCTGGCCGGCGGCTCGACGAGCGGCGACACCTACGAGGACGCGAACGGGACCTGGCATGGTGGCGACGAGGCGGCCGACTGGCTGGAGTGGGCCTACCGGAACGGGATGGGAGGCCACATGGACGCGGTCGCCTACCACCCCTACCCGGACCACCCCGGCGGGAACCTTCCCTCGTTCGCCAAGGATCCATGTGCGGGTGCCGGCCACTGGTATCGGTTCTGGTCCACCTTCGGCCCGGACGACCCCGAGTGCGGCGGTCTGGCGGCTCTGCGTGCGGTGATGGTCCGCTACGACGATGCCGACAAGCAGATCTGGGGCACCGAGATGGGCTTCCCCAGCGACGGCTGGCGCGAGCCGCAGACGCCGGAGCGCGTCCGCGACGCCCTCGAGGAGGGGATCCGGATGTGGCGGTCCCGGCCCTACACCGGGCCACTGTTCATCTATTCCTTCCAGGATCTCCCGACGACCTACTCGAACTGCGTCGACCGGCCCTACGAGAGCGAATGCCACTTCGGGCTCCGGGACGCCGACGGAAATCCCAAGGAGCCGATGTACAGCGATGTCCGCGCCGCGCTGATCGGTGACGACTGGCTGCCGACGCTCCCACCGGGTCGATCGCTGTTCCGGGGTGCGGCGATGAGGTCCGCGAACGGCAAGTTCACGCTGCAGATGCAGGATGACGGCAACCTGGTGCTCTATGACCTCCGTGGCGGGGTGCCGGCTCCGATCTGGGTGCGGGGCGACCAGCGCGGGTACCGCCTGACCCACCAGCGTGACGGCAATGTGGTCCTCTTCGACCACGCCGCCCGGCCGTTGTGGGCTGCCAGCTCGTGGGGACGGGGCGCCTCGACGATGCGCCTGCAGGACGACGGTGCCCTGGTGCTCATGCCGCAGAACGCCGATCAGGGCGAGCCGACCTGGAACTCCAGCGACGTGTTCGCCAGTGGGGTGGAGCCTTATCAGCCGGGCAACACCTGGGCCAGCACGGTTTCCGACCAGGCGGTAGCGGGCTGGATCAGTAACGTGGGCGGGATCTGCTGCTCACTGACCGGTCCGGAGCTGACAACCAGCTTTCTGGGGAAGAATGCGCACACCGGGGACAACGCACTGCTTTTCTCGGGAAATGACACCAGTACGACCACGTCGTTCGCCTACACCAAGGTGTTCGACCTGGACAACGTGATCGTTACGCCGACTTCCCGGCTGTCGTACTGGATCTATCCGCAGAGATCGGAAGGTGCCACCGGTGCCAACAGCACCTGCGTGGCGGTGGACCTGATCTTCTCGACTCCGCCCTCCGGTGCCCGGAACAGTCTGCGCGAAAGTGGCGCCACCGATCAGCACGGCAACCGGGCACACCCGGAGCACCAGTGCGGCAAGCTGACCTTGGATACCTGGAACTTCGTGAGCGTCCCGCTGGGCGCGGTCGCCGGCGGCAAGCAGGTCGTGCAGGTGGACGTCGGGTACGACCAGCGGGCGAACATCGGTGGCTACCGCGGCTTCATCGACGATATCCGAATCACCCGTTGACGACTGGCAGAGCTGACCGGTTGGCGGCGCCGGCTTCCCGGGAGGGCCGCTGACTTGTAGAGTCTCTGCTGGCTCGGGCGGTTGTTCACATGGATAACCAGCCGCCCCTGCGTCACCGTCAACCATGTTTCCCGCCCGAAGAGCACGGGCCTGGGGAAACATCGGTACGTGGACGACGGCTGACGGGAGCTGATCATGGGCGCTGCCGGGATCAGGGTTAACGGACGGGATCTCGCACTGGGCGAGGTCGCGCCGCACACGAACGCGCTGGACTGGCTGCGGGAGCAGGGGCTCACCGGGTGCAAGGAAGGCTGCGGCGAGGGCGAATGCGGCGCGTGTTCGGTCCTGGTGGCGCGGCCCGGGGTGGACAGCCCGACCGAGTGGGTGGCGGTCAACGCGTGTCTGATTCCCGCGCTCGGGCTGGACGGCCAGGAAGTGGTGACCGCCGAAGGTCTCGGCAGCCCGGATGACCTGCATCCGGTGCAGCGGGAGATGGCGGTACGGGGCGGCTCGCAGTGCGGTTACTGCACGCCGGGCTTCGTGTGCAGCATGGCCGCTGAGTTCTATCGGACGGGCAGGAAGGCATGCTCGGAGGAATCGACGGCCGAACACGGCCCGAACGGCTTCGACCTGCATGCGCTCAGCGGGAACCTGTGCCGCTGCACCGGCTACCGGCCGATCCGCGACGCTGCGTACGCGCTGGGGACGCCGGATGCTGACGATCCGCTAGCCGGGCGTCGGGATGCTCCGGTGGCGCCGGCCGCGCTGACCAGCGTACGGAAGAATGAGCGGGAGTTTTTCCGTCCGGCCGCGCTGGCCGACGCTCTTGAACTGCTGCGGGAGCGGCCGGGAGCGACCGTGGTGGCGGGCTCGACCGACTGGGGTGTGGAAGTCAATCTGCGCGGGGCGCGGGCGGAGTGCGTCATCGCGATCGACCGGTTGCCCGAGCTGCGGGGGCTGACCGTGGGGGCCGAGACGATCGAGATCGGCGCCGCGCTGACGTTGAGCGAGGTGGAGCGCAAGCTGGCGGGGCGGGTGCCGCTGCTGGGCGAGCTTTTTCCGCAGTTCGCATCGCGGTTGATCCGCAACAGTGCCACGGTCGGGGGGAACCTCGGCACCGGCTCGCCGATCGGGGACCTGCCGCCGGTGCTGTTGGCGTTGGCGGCCGGCGTGGTGTTGGCCGACGCCGACGGGGAGCGGGAGGTGCCGCTCGCGGACTATTACACCGGCTATCGACGCAGCGTGCGGCGGGCGGACGAGCTGATTCGGGCGGTGCGGATTCCGCTGCCGTTGGCAGGGATCACCGCCTTCCACAAGATCGCCAAGCGGCGGTTCGACGACATCTCCAGCGTCGCCGTCGGGTTTGCGCTCGACGTGGCTGGCGGGAGCGTGGTCCGGGCGCGGATCGGGCTGGGCGGGGTGGCGGCGACGCCGATCCGGGCGAAGGACACCGAGGCCGCCTTGGCGGGGCAGCCGTGGTCCGCGGAGACCGTCACGGCCGCTGCGCAGGTGCTGCAGGGCGAGGGCACGCCATTGGACGACCATCGGGCCAGTGCCCCCTATCGGGCAGCGATGCTCGGGCAGGCCCTGCTGAAGCTGTACGCCGAGAAGGAGGTAGCCCGATGAGCGCCCTGTCCGAGCGCCCGGCGCATCCCGCAGTCGGCGTGTCCCTGCCGCACGAGAGCGCGGCGTTGCATGTCACCGGTGCGGCGCTGTATACCGACGACCTGGTTCACCGCACCAAAGACGTGCTGCATGCGCATCCCGTCCAGGTTCCCTACGCGCACGCCCGGGTCACCGCGCTGAAGACCGAGCCTGCGTTGGACGTGCCGGGTGTGGTGCGCGTGTTGACGGCGGGCGATGTGCCCGGCGTGAACGATGCCGGGGTCAAGCACGATGAGCCGTTGTTCCCCGACGAGGTCATGTTTTTCGGGCATGCCGTGTGTTGGGTGCTCGGCGAGACGTTCGAGGCGGCCCGGCTGGGGGCAGCTGCCGTCGTTGTCGAGGTGGAGCCGCTGCCGTCACTGGTGAGCCTGTCCGACGCGATCGCCGCGGAAAGCTTCCAGGGCGCCACCCCGCAGATCGTGCGCGGGGACGTGGAGGCCGGGATGGCCGGGGCCGCGCACGTGTTCAGCGGCACCTTCGAGTTCGCCGGGCAGGAGCACTTCTATCTGGAGACGCACTGTTCGCTGGCGCACGTCGACGAGGCCGGGCAGATCTTCGTGCAGAGCAGCACGCAGCACCCGTCGGAGACGCAGGAGATCGTCGCGCATGTGCTGGGGCGGGCCAGTCATGAGGTCACCGTGCAGTGCCTGCGGATGGGTGGCGGCTTCGGCGGCAAAGAGATGCAGCCGCACGGCCTGGCCGCGATCGCCGCGCTGGGTGCGACCCTGACGGGCCGTCCGGTGCGACTGCGCCTGACGCGTACGCAGGACCTCACGATGACCGGCAAACGGCACGGGTTCCACGCCGATTGGCGGGTCGGCTTCGACGCGGACGGGCGGCTGCGGGCGCTCGACGCGACGCTGACGTCGGACGGCGGTTGGAGCCTCGACCTGTCCGAGCCGGTGCTGGCGCGGGCGCTGTGCCACACCGACAACGCGTACTGGCTGCCGGACGTGCGGTTGACCGGGCGGGTCGCGCGCACCCACAAGACGTCGCAGACGGCGTTCCGCGGGTTCGGCGGGCCGCAGGGCATGCTCGTCATCGAGGACATTCTGGGCCGGTGTGCGCCGCTGCTCGGCATCGACCCGGTGGAGCTGCGGCGGCGCAACTTCTACACCGAAGGTCAGGCCACACCGTACGGTCAACCGGTTCGGCACGCGCAGCGGCTCCACCAGCTGTGGGATCAAGTGCTTGACACCGGCTCCGTCGCCGAGCGGCGGCGGGAGATCGCGGAGTTCAACGCGGGGCACCCGTACACGAAACGGGGTCTGGCCCTGACGCCGGTGAAGTTCGGCATCTCGTTCAACTTCACGGCGTTCAACCAGGCGGGCGCGCTGGTGCACGTCTACAAGGACGGCTCGGTCCTGATCAACCATGGCGGCACCGAGATGGGTCAGGGGCTGCACACCAAGATGGTGCAGGTCGCGGCCACCGCGCTGGGCATCCCGGTCGAGAAGGTTCGGCTCGCTCCCACCCGTACCGACAAAGTGCCGAACACGTCGGCCACCGCGGCCAGCTCGGGCGCCGACCTGAACGGCGGCGCGGTCAAGGACGCCTGCGACCAGATCCTCGCTCGGCTGACCCAGGTCGCCGCCACCATGCTCGGCGTCAACGCCCACGACGTGCGCATCTCGGGCGGGATCGCGCAGGGCATCGGCGCCGCCGCGGGCGTGGCCTGGGACGACCTCGTGCGCACGGCCTACTTTCAGCGCGTCCAGCTCTTCGCCGCGGGCTACTACCGCACCGAAGGCCTGCACTGGGACTCGTCCGTCATGCACGGCACCCCCTTCAAATACTTTTCGTACGGGGTGGCCGCCGCCGAAGTCGAGGTGGACGGTTTCACCGGCGCCTACCGGACCCGCCGGGTCGACATCGTGCACGACGTCGGCGACAGCCTCTCGCCACTGATCGACATCGGTCAGATCGAGGGCGGCTTCGTGCAGGGCGCGGGCTGGCTGACCCTCGAGGACCTGCGGTGGGACGAGAGCGACACCGCCGCCCGGGGCCGGTTGACCACGCAGGCGGCGAGCACCTACAAGCTGCCCAGTTTCTCCGAGATGCCCGAGGTCTTCAACGTGGCGCTGATGACCGACGCCACCGAGGACGGCGTGGTCTACGGCTCCAAAGCCGTCGGCGAACCACCCCTCATGCTGGCCCTGTGCGTCCGCGAAGCCCTGCGCGAGGCGGCCGCAGCCTTCGGCCCCGGCAACGTCACCGTCGAGCTGGCCTCGCCGGCCACGCCCGAAGCCGTGTTCTGGGCGATCGAACAGGCCCGCGCCGGAGCCGCCGACAGCCACACCACCGCTGGCGACGTCACGCCGCCGCAGCCCGGCACCGGCGCGCACCCGCTGCGGCCCGAGTCGGAACAGGTGGGTCAGGCGGTCAGCCGTGTCTGACCGCAGCTGGCTCGGCGCGGTCGCCCACCTGCGGGCGGTCCGCGAACCGGGCGTACTCGTCACCCTGATCGAGGTACGCGGCCACGCTCCCCGCGCGGCCGGTGCGAAACTCGTCGTGGGCACCACCCGAACCTGGGGCTCGATCGGCGGCGGCAACGTGGAGGCCGTCGCCATCGACCGGGCGCGGGAGCTGCTGACCGGTGGCGCCACCGTGCCGGATACGTTCACGGTGGCGCTGTCGGACAAGGCGCCGTACCAGCATGGCGTGCAGTGCTGTGGCGGCAGCGTCACCGTGCTGCTCGAGCCGCTGCCCGTCGTACCCGCGGTGGCGGTGTTCGGGATCGGCCACGTCGGCATGGAACTGGCACGGATCCTGGCTAGGCACGACCTCGACCTGCACCTTGTCGACACCCGCCCGGAGCAGCTGGCCGAGAGCCGGCTGGCGGTGCTCGCCGACGCCGTGGCAACCGTTCACGTGCATCGGGTGGCCGTACTGCCGGAGATCGTGTTGGGGGATCTGCCACCCGGCACCCACATCCTGATCATGACCCACGACCACGCCGAGGACTTCGCGCTCTGCGACGCGGTCCTGCGCGGCGGCCAGTTCGGCACGGTCGGGCTGATCGGCTCGGCGGGCAAATGGGTCCGCTTCCGCGCCCGGCTGGCCGCTCAGGGTCACGACGACGCGGCGCTGGAGCGCATCACCACCCCGATCGGACTCACCGACATCCGCGGCAAAGAACCCGCCACCATCGCCGTCAGTGTGGCGGCCGACCTGCTGCGCACGATGGAACAGGCCACCGCGCCCGTTCCCCTCACCCTGGACGCCGACTCATGACGACCCTCTTCCGTGCCCAGACCCTCGACACTCCGGACGATCCCTTCACCGGGGGAGCGCTGCGCAGCGACAGCGACGCCGGGCTGCTCGTCGAAGGTGGCGTCATCACCGACCGCGGCGCTTTCCCCGCCCTGCGGGCGAAACATCCGCACGCGGACGTGGTCGAGCTGCCCGGCGGCGTCCTGCTGCCCGGCCTGGTCGACACCCACGTGCACTTTCCTCAGGTACGCGTCATCGGCGCGCTCGGCATGCCGCTGCTCGAATGGCTGGACCGTTGTGCCCTTCCCGAGGAGTCCCGCCTCGCCGAGGTGAGCTACGCGCGGGAAGTCGCCGCCGAGTTCACCACCGCTCTCCTCGCGGCGGGCACCACCACGGCCCTGGTCTTCGGCTCCCACTTCGCGTCCGCGGTGGACACCCTGTTCGAGGCGGCCACCGCCAGCGGCCTGCGGGTCACCAGCGGCCTCGTGGTCAGCGACCGGCTGCTCCGCGACGACCTGCACACCACCGCCGAACGTGCGTACGACGAAGGCCGCGCCCTGGCCGACCGCTGGCATGGCACCGGAAACAGCCGGTACGCCGTCACCCCCCGCTTCGCGCTCTCCTGCAGCGACGATGTGCTCGCCGCGTGCGGACAACTGCACAAGGACCTGTCGGACAGCTGGTTCACCTCGCACATCAACGAAAACGTCGCTGAGGTTGCGACGGTCGGCACGCTGTTCGGCGGTGGCAGCTACCTCGACACCTACGACCGGCACGGCCTCGTCGGGCAGCGCAGCGTTCTCGCCCACAACGTGCACCCCACCGACGCCGAGCTGAAGAGGCTCGCCGCGGCAGGTGCGAGCGTGGCGCACTGCCCGACCAGCAACGCCGCGCTCGGCAGTGGCATCTTCCCGCTGCACCGCCACCTCGCCCACGGCGTGCCGGTCGCGCTGGGCTGCGACGTCGGGGCGGGCACCGGTTTCTCGCTCTTCAAGGAGGGCCTGCAGGCGTACCTCCTGCAGCGCCTCAGCGGCACCGACGGCGTCGCCCTCACCGCGGCGCACCTGCTGCACCTGGCGACTGCGGCGGGGGCACAGGCGCTGGGGCTGCGCGACCAGGTGGGCGACCTGAGCATCGGCAAGAAATTCGATGCCATGTGGGTACGCCCCCAGTCCGGCACCCCCCTCGACATCGGCATGCGGCACGCAGCCGGTCCGGACGACGCTCTGGCGAAGGTGTTCGCCCTGGGTACGCCGTACGACGTCGCCCGGGTCTGGATCGACGGCCGGCAGGTGTCCGCAAACAACTAGTTCGTCGCCCGGGGCACCCGCACGATCCGCCAGGACTCTAGGATGCAGATCCTTTGATCTTTGCCAACCGTGGAGGAACCTGGATGTCTCGGCGACTGTTCGCTGGCTTGTGCGCGGCGGGGGTGGCCGTCCTCGGCCTGACCGCTCCGGCCCGGGCCGCCGAGCCTGACGGCACTGTCGCGGTCTTCCTGGCCGACACATTGCTCGGCGTCGGCGCCAACGCCACGCTCAGCCCCGTCCTGTCTGCCGACCGGGAACTGAAGATTCGCAAGGCGGCGCTCACCTACGAGCTTTCCGGCGACCTCCCCGGGGTCAGCCTGATCAATCCGGACGAGGAGAGCTGCACCAGCGACTCGCCGACCACCATCACCTGCTCTCTGGGGTCCACGATCGATCTCGACCCCGAGGGGGGCACCGGCTACGGCGAGGTCGACCTGTCGGCCGCCGAGTCGGCCGTGCCCGGCTCCACCGGATCGGTGACGGCCACGCTTACCGCAAAGGGAATCACTCCGGTCAGCACGACTGCCGCCGTGCAAGTGCTGGAGAGTGTGGATCTTGCCGCCGGCGAGGGCAGTGAAATCAGCGCCGATCCCGGCGCCACTTTCACGGCCCGGCTCGAGGCCACCAACCTGAGCAGCACCACCATCGACGGACTCGGTGTCTACTTCGCCACGCCACCCGCGTTCGAGCCAGCGGAGCGCTACCGGAACTGCCTTTACGCCGGCGACCAGTTGCGCGGCTGCCTGTTCGACCAGTCCCTCGAGCCGGCCGCGACCGCCCAGCTGGCCATGCCGTACCGCCTGCGCAACGACACGCTCGCGCCCAGCAGCGTGGGCGGGCAGTTCCAGTGGCTGACCGCTGCAGAGTATGACGCCGTCATCGAAAAGATGTCTGCCGGAGGCACCGAATTCAGCAGCGACCCGAACGGGGCGACGCTGTCCCTGACACCCAAGCCCGCTGCCAAGCGTGCCGCGGCGGCGCAGACCGACGTCGACCCCAGCAACAACTGGCAGTACTTGTTCGTCAACGTGACCGGCACGCAGAGCACCGACATTGCGGCTCTGGGCACCACGGTCTCTGGCGCGGCGGGTGCCACGGTGCAGGCGACCGTCGGCGTACGCAACAACGGACCCGCAAGTCTGGACCGCAGCGGCGTGGGCGACCCCGCCACGGTCGCCCACGTGACCGTCCCCGCCGACAGCACGGTGACGACGGTGCCGAACGGCTGTAGCCCCGTCGATGAGTTCGACCCGCGACTCGGGTATCTCTGCCAGACCGGTTTACGGTTCCGCGTCGGTGAGTCCGTCACCTGGACGTTCGGTGTGCGCATCGACAAGGTCATGCCGGGCGCCATCGGCACGGTGGAGGCGAACCCGAAGTGCGAATGCGGCAACTTCGCCAAGGACCTGGATCTCGCCAACAACAAGGCAGAACTCGTCCTCAACCCGGTCGAAGCCCCGGCTCCGAGCACTCCAGCGACCGGCAGCCCGGCAACCGACGCTCCGGCCACGGGCCAGCCGACACCTCCCACCCCGTCGGCCAGCGCTTCTGCACCCGCGGCTGTGGTCGACACTGGCAGCGTTGCCACTCCTCGCGCCGCTGCTCCTCGTGCCGCTGGTGTCCTCGCCGTAAGTGGAGTCCGTAGTGCTCTGCCCAACACCGGTCCGGATGGCATGGCCGTGCTGCAAGCGGGCGCGCTGTTCGTGGCGGCCGGCGTGGCGATGGTGTGGCTGACGCGGCGGCGTACCACTGCCGTCTGAGCCTGACCAGAAGCGACAAGGGCGCCGATTCCAGAGTCGGCGCCCGGGGCTCCCCCAAGATCCAGCAGAGTCTAGGATGCAGATCCTTTGATCTTTGCCAGCCGTGGAGGAAACCGGATGTCTCGGCGATTGTTCGCCGGCCTGTGCGCCGCGGGGGTGGTTATCCTGGGTCTGACCACCCCGGCTCGGGCTGCCGCACCGGAGGGCACCGTCGAGGTCGCTCTGTATCACAATGCGCTCCCCGTCGGCGGCCGCGTCGCACTCAGTCCCTCACTGCAGGCTCAGCGGTCAGTGACGATTAGTAACGCGATGCTCACTTACGAGCTCTCCGGCGGCACGACCGGTGTCAGCCTGGTCGCGCCGGAATCGGAGAACTGCACCGCCGCATCGCCCACCAAGGTCACCTGTTACCAGGCAGCCACGATGAAGATCCCCCTTCCCTGGTCGGAGCGCGCCTTCCCCGAGGTCGACCTGCTGGCCGATGAGTCGGTGGTGTCGGGCTCCACCGTGACGGTGACGGCCGCGCTCATGGCGACGGGAACCCCTGCGGTCAGCGCGACCACCGATGTGCCGGTGGTGGACTATGTGGATCTCGCTGCCGGCGAGCACGGCGAGGTCAGCGTCGAGCCCGGCGGCGTTTTCACCGCCAGTTACGAGGTCACCAACGCGGGCGGGAGAACCGTCCGCGGGGTCGGCGCCGACTTCAATCCGCCACCCGAGTTCCAGTCCACGGAGCGCTACCGCAACTGCCTCTACGTCGGCGACGCGTTGCGCGGCTGCCTGTTCGACCAGATCATCGAGCCGGCTGCGACCTACCAGCTGACGGTGGCGTACCGATTGCGTAAGGACACGTTCGCGCCCAGCCGTGTGTTCGGGAACATGTCGTGGCGAACCGCCGCGTTGTACACCGACTTCATGAAGGAGGACTCTGCCGAGGGCCTCGAACTCAGCACTGACCCGAACGGAGCAGTGCTGGCCCTGACACCGAAGGTCGCTGCGCTGCCCGCGACACCGGAGGCCGCTGCCCAGAACTCCGCGGGGCCGCAGACCGATGACAGAAGCGGCAACGACGGGCAGGGCACGATCGTCAATGTGACCGGCAGGCAGAGCGCCGACATTGCGGCGGTGGGTGCCAAGGTCTCCGGCGCGGTGGGTGCCACGGTGCAGGCGACTGTCGGCGTTCGCAACAACGGTCCCGCGATCCTGATAGCCGATGGGTCCGGAATCGCTACGGTTCTCAACGTGACCATCCCCGCCGGCAGCACGGTGCGGACCAAGCCGAGAGGCTGCGATCTCTTCGACCGGGACGGCCCGCAGGTCGAGTACCGCTGCCGGACCGGTGCCCGGTTTGCCGTCGGTGAGTCCGTCACCTGGACGTTCGGTCTGCGCATCGACAAGGTCGTGACGGGTGCCGTCGGCACGGTGGAAGCTAACCCGAAGTGCGAATGCCTGAACTTCGGCGAGGACCTGGATCTCTCCAACAACAAGGCGGAGTTGGTCCTCGACTCGGTGGAAGCCACCGCTCCGAGCAGTCCGACAACCAGCATTCCGACAACCAGCAGCCCGGCCACCGACGCGCCGACCACGGGCCAACCGTCACAGGGCACCCCCACGGCCAGCGCTCCCGCAGGCGTGGCGGTGGTCAACACTGGCAGCGCCGCACCTCCTCGCGCTGCTGCTCCTCGCGCTGCTGCTCCCCACGCCGCTGCTCCTCGCGGTGCCGGTGTCGTCGCCGTGAGCGGAGTCCGTAGCGCTCTACCCAACACCGGTCCGGACGGCATGGCCGTTGTGCGTGCAGGCGCGCTGTTCGTGGCCGCCGGGGTGGCGATGGTGTGGCTGGCGCGGCGGCGTACCACTTCCGCTCAAGCCTGATCAGCGGCGACAAGGGCGCCGTTCCCACCAGGGGAGCGGCGCCCTTTGATATTTCCCGGTCAGGCTGGGGCGTGTGCGGCCAGGAATGCCTGCGCTATGGCTGAGGCCAGTTCGGCCGGGTCCTTGGCGGCCAGTGCCCGGCCGCCGGTGGCCTTCGCCATTGCGGTCAAGGCGTTCATGTCGGCGTCCGCGCCGTAGCCGACGCCCATGATGGGGACCGGGCGGGTCGGGTCCTGTGCCGCGGTCAGCTTCGCCATGAACTGCTGCTCCGGCATCGAGAAGCGGGACTGCTCGTCGCGGCCGTCGGTGAGCACCACGACGAGAGTGGCCGTGCCAGGCTTGGCTTTCGCGCGCATCGCCGCGGTGCCATCGAGCACCGTCTGATAGAGCGGGGTGCCCGCGTTCTGCGGCGGCTGGTAAGCAGAGACCATGGAGGTCAAGGCCGTACGGCGGGTCTTGCCGTCGATCGGTTCGGTGAGCGGGCCGAGGGGGAGCACTTCGGTGTGTGCGGGGCTGGCCGGGTTCTCCGTACCGAAAAACCACATGCCGATGGCCGTGTCCTCGCCGAACAGCAGGCTGGCCGCCAAGCCGGACTCGCGGAGCAGGGCCGCCTTGGTGGTGGCCTTCTTGGCTTTGTCGGTGACCGGCTGGTGCATCGAACCTGACGAGTCCACCAGCAGCAGCACCTGATAGTTCAGCTTCTTGTACTGCGACCACTGCAGCGCCGGCCCCAGCAGCTTGGCGGCGTCCGTGGGCATCGGCATCGCCTGCGGTGTCGCCTCGGTGGCGAAACCGGCGTCAGCCAGGGATTGCGGGGTGATGGCGGCTTTCAGCTTGGCGGCGAGCTCCGGCTGGGCCACCGATGGTGCGAGGGCGTACGGATAATCGGCATCGACCGCACCATCCGCCGGCGCCGCGCTGATCAGGGAGACCGGCGTTCCGTTCTGTTGTGCGGCGCGGATCTGCTGAGCGGTGGTCGGGAAGACGCCGAGTGCGTCCGCCTCCTTGACGGCCCGGGGAAGCAGGGTCGACGGGTCGACGGCTGCGTCCGTCAGCTTGCTGCGCAACGTCAACGCGCGCAGCTGGGCGATGCCCGGATCGGGCGTGGTGCGCGTCATCGCCTGGTGTACGGCGTGCACCGACAGCAGGCCGACCGTGCTGTGCAGCGGGTCGGGCATGGTGACGGCCGGAATTTGGTGCTGAGCCACGCCATCGACGAGCGCGGCCCAGGAACCGCGGCCGTCCTTGGCGTATTTCGCGGCGATCGGTTCCGGGGCGGCCAGCACAATCGGGGAGCGGGCCAGCGGCGCGCCGTCCGTCGTGTAGGCCGCACCGTCGGCGGCGGCGATGGTCAGCCAGGCGCTGCTTGACGGGATCCACACGTCGGGCTTGTGCTCGGCGGCCCGGGTGACGGCCGGTTCTTCCGCGGTGACCGCAACGGCGTAGCAGCCGTCGCCGTCCGGGCCGAGCGTCTTCGCGGCGGCCTGCACCGCCGGCGCGATTTCCGGGGCGGCCGCCACCCGCAAACCCGGTTCGGTGCAGGAGCTGCTGTTTGCGGCGGCTTCCTTCTGCTCACCGCTGACGGGCTCCCGCTGCCACCACAGCCCCACACCCGCGACACCGATCAAGAGCAGGCCCACGGCGTACGCGGTGATGAGCCGGACTGTGGAACGTTTGCGGGGCTGTGCCAAGGGCGACAGACCGAGTTCGTGCAAGGCGCGTCGTTCGGAACGTTGACGCCACACCGAGCGCAGGGCCAGGGCTGCCAGCACGCACACCACGACGGCGATCACGAGCCACCACACGGCGGTTCCGGCCATCTCTTCCTCCGCCTGCCTCAACGATCGGCGGCGGTTGGAGGCGGGTGCCTGAGCGCCGGCGACCCATAGTGGATCAAGAATGCGTGGGGCAATGTAGCAGGCGGGAGCGCACCGGATCCGGGCAGAGTGTGCAGGGAAGCGTATCGATGTCCGTGCGAACGTGGGAGTCTGCCCTCCCGCCCCCGCGCTGCGGCATCCGGCGCGGGCAGGCCGTAATGTGCTGCTCGCTGACGACAAGGGGGCGAGCATGGGAACGGGTTCGCAGCGGGCTGACCCGCCGGTCGACGGCATGCCTGTCCTGAGCGGTGTGGTGGTTCGGTGGGACGAGCGCGTTCTCGTGATCGGGGAGGCCGAGCCGGGGCTGCCAGTGGCGCAGTTCGCGCGCGAACCCGGCCGTCAGCCGGTGCTCGTGGGGGCTGCCCTCGCGGCGGCCGCCCTCATCGCGCTGCTGCGTACCCACCTGCCGCCCGGCTGCGCCTCGATCCGACTGGCGATGTCCGGCGCTGCCCGGCCCACCGACCCCATCGCCCAGACCATCGCGAACGCCCTCGACCTCGAAGTGGTAGCCCCCGACGGCACGGTCGAGCTGCTGCCCAGCGGGGTGCTCTTCGTGCACGACGGCGACGGCAGCGGCGCCTGGTGGACGTTTCGCCCCGGTGTCGAGCCGGTCCGCGGTGGCGCCCGACACCCGGCGCCGCCCTGGCAGACGTACCTGCCGCACCGGCATCCGCACCTTCCGGGGGTGACGGCCCGGTTCATCCCTGCCGGAGTGTGGCTCTCCTCGGCCGACGACCGGCCGCCCCCAGCCGACGATCCGGCGTACCGGCTCGCACCCGACGGTGCCACCCTGTCCGTCCTGGTCGGTCGGCCCGGCGGAGCCGCCCTCGACCCCGAACACCTCGCCCGGTACGTCCTGGCACTGGCACCCGACGCCCGCCGTTACCTGACCCTCGTGCCGTACGGCCCCGGCGGTGCCGCCGTCGACGCCGTGGTCGACTGGCTGCTCGCCGAAATAGACACCGTCGTCGACATAGTCGCAGGTCCAGCCGCCCCGACCAGCGCCGGCGGCACGACCCGAGCGGTTCTGGACGACCTCGGCCGGCCGGCCTGGCGCCCCTTCGCCGAACGAGTCGCGTACGCCGTCGGCAAACAGCCCCGAGTCACCGAAGCCCACCCGCCAGTCCCGGGCCTGCCAGCGCTCGAACCGGCGGCCTGGCGGATCAATCAGGACTGGGCGGTCGAAGCGGTCCGGTGTGGCCTGTGGCTGCGCGAAATCGCGGTCGGCAGCACCGAACCAGCCGCACGCTCCCTACCCGCGGACCCCACCCGGCTGCTGCTGGTGGTCGGCTCCGCGCAGGCGCCGACACCCGCCGACCCGGTGTGGTCCCTCGTCACGAAACTGGTGACCTGGCTGCCCGCCGATGCCCGCGACCGGGTCCAACTCGCGGTGCCGGCCTCCCCGCCGAACCAGCCGCAGCATCTCCCGCCGGCCGCCCTCGCCGACCCCTACGGCCCGGTTCTCCTGGTCAACCCGTCCCCGCCGACCTCGGCCGCCCTCCCACCCGTCCCCGACGCTGCTCCAGGCGAGTCTGTTCCCGCCGGGCTCGCTCGTTCGGAGCCTGCCCTGCTCGGGTCGACAACGACCGGCACCGCATTGTCCGTGATCGCTGATGGCGGCGCCGT
Source organism: Actinoplanes sp. NPDC051859 (assembly GCF_044452725.1). Taxonomy (NCBI): domain Bacteria; kingdom Bacillati; phylum Actinomycetota; class Actinomycetes; order Micromonosporales; family Micromonosporaceae; genus Actinoplanes; species Actinoplanes sp. NPDC051859. The sequence continues at coordinate 44,113 of NZ_JBITBX010000011.1, forward strand.
TTTGGGGCCGGCACAGATCGCCGCGGACCACCGTAGTACCGATGCGGAACGGCAAGCGCTCCGGGACTGGCTGGGGTCGCAATACGACGCGGAGGCGCGGGTTGTGGCGAATGTTCTCACCGAGCGTCCAGGCCTGCGGAATTCGGCGGCGGCTGAGCACCCCGACACCCTCGTCACCGACCTGGTCGCGGTGTCGGTCGCGGCCGCGCTCGGTCCGGCTGCGCTCGGTGCCGGCCCGGAGCCGCTGCAGGCGTGCCTGGTCAGTGGCTTGCGGCGGCTACCCACCCACGTCGGCCTCCTCCTTGCCGACTGGGGCGCGGAGGCGGGCCCCCTCGATGGTGGCCCCGGCACCACCTTCACGACGACCGTGCCGCTTGCCGCCTCCGTGCCGATGCCGGACTTCGAGATCACCGCGGTGGTGTGGTCCCTGACGGCTCGCCGCATCGACCTGCTCACTAACGGTGACGAGGCGGTGTTCGTCGCCGGCACCACATTCCGCGTTCTCGACGTGGTGACCACGGCTGTGGGCGTACGAGTGGCTTACCTTCGCGAGTTGGCCCTGGGCGCGTCGCCGGACCCGGCCGACCCGGAAAGCGCTGCCGTGGACGCCCGAATCCTCGCCCGCCTGTCAGCCGCCGCTGTCGAGGTTCCAGGTCTGACCTGATTCTGCCTCGCCTGGCGGTCACCGGCCGGCACGCGCAACGCCAGTTCGGCGAGGCGTGCCGACACCGGGAACCAGTCTGCTCGACGTGCTCCGATACGCGCGTGGTGCTGTCAGCCGGCGTCGCGGGCGGCCAGGGAGTGGACGATTTCCGCGCAGGCCAGCTGCCAGGCGCGCCGGGTCGGTACGGAGACCTGGTCGAAGGTCATCCGGCCGCCCGCGCGGATCAGCGGGTCGAACGGGACGACCATGACCTTGCGGACCACCTGCTGGTAGCGGGCGACCACGTCGTACAGAAGCTGCATGTCGGTGCTGGGGTCGGCGCAGGAGACGATGGCGACCGCGTTGGACACCAGGTCGGCCCGGCCGATCTTCGTGAGGTGGTCCAGCATCCACAGGCCGGTGTCGGCGGTGTCGCTCTGCACCGTGGTCGGCACGATCAGGCAGTCGGCGGCTTCGGTGGCCGCGCGCCAGTTGGCGGCTCGGACGTTGTTGCCGGTGTCCACCACCATGACCCGGTAGAACCGGCTCAGCGCCTCGCGGAGCTGGGCGAAGGCCCGGTCGTCGATCATCTCCATCCGGCCGGGGACTTCGTCGGAAGCCAGCACGTCGAAGTGCGCGCTCTGCGGGCGTAGGTATCCGGCCAGCGAGCCTACGCTTGCCTGGGCCTGCAGGAACCGGTCGATGTTGTGCAGCAGGTCGACGACGGTGTGGTCGTGGTGGCTGACTTCGGCGCGGAGCCCCAGCGTGCCCCGTGTCTCGTTGTTGTCCCAGGCCAGCGTGTATCCACCGCGGTGGTTTCCGAGGGTGGCAGCGGCCATGAGCGTGCTCGGTGTTTTTGCCGCGCCGCCCTTCGGGTTGGCGACCACAATGGTCATCGTGCGGCTGAACGGGCGCAGGAGTTGGCGCCGCGCGGCCCGGTGTTTCAGTTCTTCGGCGGTGGCTGGCAGGCGGACCGGGCCGCCGATCAGCCGGTTGGCGCGTCCGCGCCAGCCCCAGCGGGCCGCAGGCTCCTGCACCGCTGCAGTGCCGGCCGGAGGGCCGGTCTCCGCGGAGCCAGTGGTCAGCCGGGGCGGTCCTGAAGGCGTGGCAGGCGAAGCCGCTGCGGCTGGCACGACGGCACCCACCGGGCCGGTGAATGCTGCAGGAACCGGCGGCGCAGGAACCGGTGGCCCGGTGACGGTCGCTGCGTTTCGCGTCGTGGGCTGGTCGGGCGATGCCGGGGTGGTGCCTGCTCTCTCGGAATGCGGGGCTGCAGGCGGTGCGGGGGGACCGGCGGACGGCGTGCTGCGCGTCGCGTCGAGGGTGGACGGAAGCGCCGGAGCCAGGGTGGGGCGGGCGAAGCGGGGGTGCTCCGGGCCGGTCCGGGGTGCGGGGGTGCCGGGCTGTGGGGCGACGTCGCCGGGTGTCTGCGGGTGGTCTGGATCGAGCGTCATCGTGAGTCGCGTTCCCGGCTGGTCAGGGGATGAGCAGAGGGGTGGAATGGCTGGAGCGCAGGGCTGCGCGGTCGCGGGTGAGCGTATCTCACGTCTGCGTCTCGGCTCGGGCGTGCGATCCGGCTGGGGGAATGGGGGGTAACGAAGAGTGCGCGACCTGACCACAGTGTCGGGTAGCTGACAGCTATAGATCAACATTGATCTGTGTGGCGCCTGCTCCCGTATCCCCGGCAGAACGGACGGACCGGGAGGAATTGATCATGAGTGGAGCACGGCGCGCGGCGATCGTGGTGGCGGTTCTGGCCCTGGCGGCAAGCGGCTGTTCGAGCGGCGGGTCGGACAGCGATGACAGCTATCGTCCCCCGGACACCAGTTCGGCGACGACCTCGACCAAACGGGCGACGCCGCAGACGGAAGCAACCGCGACCCGGCGGGTGACACCGCAGACGGAGGCAGCGGTCGCGCAGCCGCCCAAGCCACAAGGCACAGTGCCCCGCGGTGCGTTGGGCATCTGGGTTGGTGGGCTGGGCAGCAAGTCGGACTTCACGTTTATCGTGGTATCCAAGGGCCAGTACCAACTGGAGCATCGTGCCACCCCGGCCATCCCCGCCTTCGTCGAGCAGGGCTGGGTCGTCGGGGACGGTGACGAGTTGCTGCTGCGACCGGTCAACGCTCGGGGCATCAACGCGCGCGAGCGTACGGTCAGCTGGTTTCGGCAACCCAACTCCGTGGGCCTGGACCTGCTCGTGATCGGCGACCCGGTGTTCGGCGAGCTCGACTACGTCCGGGACGACTCGTGAGGCGGGCGAGCGCGGCCGTGGTCCTCGTCCTCGGCCTGCCCGGCTGTGGCCTACTCGACGAACCGGCCGGTCCGAGTCCCACGGTCGTCCACACCACCGAGGCAACGAAAACGGCCGCGCCGACCGAGAAAGCAGCGGTCATCCCGGACGCATTGACGTCGGCGGTGTGGACGCGGGCCACCGCCACGATGGAGGTCGACCTGAAGATCCTGCCGGATGGCCGGTACCGCAGCGTCGAGATCTACTCGCCGGTCGAATCGGGCGGGATCTACCAGCTGCAACGGGTCGAGGACGGCCAAGCGCAGGTCTCCGGGGACCGGCTGCGGCTGGTCGGCCGGACCGCCACCGAGAAACGTACGGCCGAAGACGACCCGGGCGGCAACTACGAGCGACCGTCGGGCACCCGGACCGGCACCTACGACTGGCGGGTCGACGGGGACCGGCTGCACCTCACCGATGCCAACGGCGACGCCGCCGTGTTCACCCGCACGACGGCCTGATGCGCCCGCGGGGCGGTTTCGGTGGCCCGCGCGGGGCGATCCAGCTCGCCTGTCTGGTGGCCGCCGCCGGGCTGACCGGGGTCGCCGCGCTCGCCTTCAGCGACGCCAACAGCTCCTGGCAGGACGGGGTACGCCTGGAGGAGGCCCGCTCTGCTGCCATTCAGGAGCAGGTGCGCGCGATCTACGGCGACGAAGCACCGGCAGCCGTCCGCATCATCATGGACGAGCGACTCGCAGCCCGTCTCACCGCAGCCGACCCCCTGGCCCGTTCACAGCAGAAAGCCAGCGCCGATGCGGCCGAAGCCATGCGTGGCGCCTACGCCACGCTGTTGCCGAAGAGTCTGGCTGCGGTGGGCGGCGAGGACGTCATCGGCCGGTTGCGCACCCTGCACGCCGAGGAGCCACCACCGCCCAACCCTGAACCGCAGGTGCGCGCGGGCGACGCCGCGGCCCGACGCGGCGGCCTGTTCGGTGCCGGCGCGATCGTCCTCAGCCTCGTGCCGGCGCTGCTAGCGCTGCGCCGCCGCGGCCGGCACCGCGCCGAGTCGAAGGCTGCCGAGTTGCTCCCGCAGCCCGGTCAGGAGCCGGACTCCCGGCGCAGGCCGGCACTGATCCACCTGGCTTTGTGGCTGCTCGCCGCGGCGGTGCCAGTGACCCAGCTGGCGTTGAGCGCCGAGGAGCAACGGTCGCAGGGTGCCGCAGCCCGGCACGCCGCACGGCTCACCACCGACATCGCTGCCGGCAATGCGCGTACCCAATTCGGCACTCAGGCTCGGCAGTCCGCGCGCGAGTGGGGCGTCCGGGCGGAGGGCCGTCGGGCGGATGCTGCGGCGAGCGAACGTGGGGTGGCCGATGCCGAGGATCAGGCTGCCGTCGAGGTGGAGGCGATCGTGCTGGCGATGGCCCGCCCGCCGGTTGCCGCCGACGGCTTGGATCCGCGGATGGCGACGGCGCTGGCGTCCGAACCGGCGAACTGGGCCGCGAGCTTAGCCGCTGAGCGGGACGAGGTGGAACGTGCGAACCGCTGGGGCGACCGCTCGAACAACGCGATCGTGCTGGTCGCGCTGCTGGCCGGCGTGGCCTACGGCATCGTGTTGCTCCGCGAACGGATCGCGGTGCCACCACCGCAACCGGTCCCGGCAACGTCCGACCCGCCGGAGCCCTCGGACGCATCGGCGCCCTCGGACGCATCGGAACCCTCTGAGCGGCCGAAGCGTTCAATGCGGTCCGGGCGGGTGGACCCGGCGTCGCGGGTTGCGCTTCTGGTCATCGCCAGTGTTGCTGGCGTTTGTGCCGCAGTCGTATGCGCCCGCCACCACAAGGGGCGGTGAGCTGCGGAGTCAGACGTGGAAGACCAGGTCCTCTGGCGGATCATGGCATAGGCACCACCCAGTCCAACAAGTGCAGCGGCGCCGCTCGGACACCGGCCGCTGCGAGCGCGTCCCAGTAGGCGGCGGCGGAGTCGGCGTCCACCGGTCCGCAGACCAGCGGCAGCCCGGGAGTTGTGGCGTGCAGCAGCGACTCCAGTTGGCAGGACGCTATGGCCGCTGGGATCCCCGTACGGGCCACCGGCGGTATCCCCGCCGCCACTACGCGGGTAGCAGGACCACAGTGGAGCAGTCCGCCACCCACGACGAGAATGTCTCCCTCGACGCGCATGCGCGACAGCGCGCGGTCGGTGTCGAAGCAGTGCGGGAAGGAATCGTCCACGACGACGGTGCCCGGCCGCAGCCGGTCGATGTCCAGCGTGCCGGCTCCGCCGCTGGTCGCCGCCACGATGACATCCGCGCGGTACACGGACGCCGGAGCGCGTTCGCGGCCCGCGGACGGCTCTGCGGTGACGATCTCGATCGGTCCGCCGAAGCCACCCGCGGTGATCGTGGCAGCCAGGTCGGTGAGGCGTTCGACGGCGCCGGGCAGGTCGCACAGCACGAGACCTGCGGGCGCCTGATCTGCGCGAGAGAGCAGCAGGTGCAGGAACGATGCGCCGATCGAGCCTACTCCGACGACGGCGAGCACGCTGCCGGACAGGCGACGGCTGCGCGCCGCAACCGCGGCAAGGGTGGTGTGTACGACGGATGCCGCGGTCACGGCATGGCCGGTGGTGACCCGGGTCGTCGACTGTGCCCGTCGAGCTACCGCCGTCCCGTACCCGGTGAGGGCCGGGATCATTCCGGCAAGCGACACGGTGCGAGCACCCAGCGCGGCGGCGAGGTCCGCCGCGCGAGCGCTCTGTTCGGCCAGGCCGTCGCCGGCCAGCTCATCGGCGAACCGGGGCAGGCACACGAATCCCGTACGGCCCAGCGGGGTTTCCGTCGTTTCCAGCAGCCGTGGTCGACCGTCGGGGAAGAGCGCGGCTCGGATGCTGTCCCGATCCAGGTGCGGCAGCTGCGCCCGTACGGAAGGGGGAAGGTTTCCGGCGACGGCCGCGAGGTGCGCCGGTGCCGGAAGGTAGCCGATCAGCGCGGCATCGAGCCGGGATGTGGTTTCCAGCCGGGACCGAAGCTCAGCGGCAAGGCGGTGCAGGGTTTCCGGCGCGGTCCGGCCGCGTAAGGTCAGCCGCATTCCGCTGTCGGTGGGGCGGACCGCGAGGAGCACCTCCGTGCCGGGCGGGACGGTCAGCTCGGCGTCTGCGTCGTCCCAGGAGAGCCGGAGTGTGTCGCCCCGCAGCGGTCCCAACGCCGCGAAGTCGAGGTAGGTGAAGAAGAAGCGCCACCCCTGCGGGGCGGTGTAGGTGCGGTGCTGTGCCTCGTGCACGGCCGTGGCCGTCTCCTGCCAACCGGTCTTGCCCGGTGGGATTGCCACCGCGCTCGCGCATGGCCCGAAGAGCCGACCAAGGTCGGGCAGCGCATGGTCGCGCCCGGTCACCGCGACCCCCACCTGGGCATCGCCCCATACCGCGGAAAGACTGCGACGGTACGCGTCGAGCACCGGCACGAATGGCGTCACCCCGGCCGCGACGGCTCGGTTCTGCAGCTCGCTGGCGGTTGCCGCCGTGAGCGTGAAACCAGTCGCGGCCACTGCTGCCTGCGGAACCCGGTCGTTGGCGACAACTGTCGGAGTCAGCCGGTCCAGCAGCGCCACGTAGTCGCGGAAGGTCGAGCGGAGCGGCGGCAGGGCCTGCACCCCGCGGTCGAAGGTCGTGAGGAGCTCGCGGGCCAGAAGGGCCACGCTGTATCCGTCGCCCACCAGGTGATGGGCGTGCAGGATCAGCACATGTTCCTGCGCGGTGACTCGGAGCAGCCGCAGGCGGACAAGCGGCCAGTGTGCGGGGTCGAAGCGCTGCACGCGTTGCTTGTCCAGCTCTTCGCCGATCGGCCCGGGGGCGGGTTCATAGTCCACCACCAGTCGTCCTGGGGAAGTCAGTTCTCGCTGGGTGGGCGGTCGGGCATCGGGCCGGAATACCGTACGCAGCATGGGGTGCCGCGCCACCAGTGCATCCACGGCACGCTGGAACCGGTCCACGTCGAGCGGACCGCGCAGGCGTGGAGCCGCCAGCCAGGCAGCGGGTGCCCCCAGCGCGTCGGCCAGCAAGTAGCCGCGCTGTCCCGCACTTAGCGCAAACTCGGCTGCCGGCTCGGCAACGCTTTCCTGGACTTCGACCGCCTCATCGATCGCCGCTGCCAGCTTCGCCAGGGTGCGATGCCGATAGACGACAGTGGGCCGGGGCAACGCCGGCAGCCGCGATTCCAGCTCACCGAACATTTCGAGAACGCCGATGGAGTCGCCGCCCAGCGCGAAGAAGTCGTCGTCCCGTCCGACGTGCGGCAGGTCGAACATCCGTTGCCACACCTCGGCCAGCACCCACTCGGTGGGCGTCGACGCACGGTCCGTCTTGCCGGTCACCGTCACGGGCAACGCCGTCACGACCTCGATGCGACTCGGCACCAGATAGGACGGCAACAGACCCGCCAGGTACGCCCGCAGCTCCGCGCCCGTCAGCTCCTGATCGTCCCGCGTCTGGACGACGGCGACCAGGCGCCCACCCGCGCCGCGTACGGTCGCTCGCTCGACGGCCGGATGGCCGCGCAGCACGGCCTCCACCTCGCCGGGCTCGACCCGATGTCCGTGCACCTTCAGCTGATCGTCGATGCGGCCGCGGAACCACAGCACACCCCGTTCGTCGCGGACGGCGCGGTCGCCGCTGCGATACCACCGTTGCCCGGCTCGTTGCACGAAGCCGGCAGCGGTCTGCTCCGGATCGTCCAGGTAGCCGGCGGCGACACCGATCCCACCGATGTACAGCTCACCCACCTGGCCGGCAGCGCACGGCTCGCCGTCCGGGCCGAGCACTGCCACCAGCGCGCCGCCTACCGGGCGCCCGATGGGCACGTGCGTGTCGTCGTCGGCCGGGCGCCGATCGATGATGTGGAAGGTGGCGTTGATCGTGGTTTCGGTGGGGCCGTACAGGTTGGACACTCGTGCGTGCGGACCCACCAGGTCGAACCAGCGCCGGAGGTGCGCCGCGGACAGTTCCTCGCCGCCGACGTGCACCCAGCGCAGCGTGGACAGGTCGGCCTGTCGCTTTTCGGCTGCCCCGAGGAGGCGTTCCCACAGGGTGGGGACCGAGCTCCACACGGTCACCGCGTCGCGCAGGACCCGGCTCAGCAGTTCGGCCGGATCGCGGATGGTGTCCCGATCCCACGCGATGATCGTGGCGCCGGCGAGGAGCGGGGCGAGGATTTGGCGTACCGAGGCGTCGAAGCAGATCGACGCGGTCTGCGCCATCCGGTCGCCCGGCCGGTAGCCGAAGGTGGTGCCGGCCCAGTCGAGATAGTTGCTCAGGGCTCGATGGGAGACCACAACTCCCTTGGGGCGTCCGGTCGAGCCGGAGGTGAAGATGACGTACGCGTCGTCCCCGGGCGTGGTGTCGACCGGCGGTGGCGTCGCGGGCATGCCGTCACTGATGTCGATGAGGGTGCGCCCGCCGAGCTCGTTGGCTTTCGCCTGCGTGCTGGGGTCGACGACGACCACCGGGGCGCCCGCGCGGCTGAGCTGTGCGGTCAGCCGTACGGAAGGGTGCGCGGCGTCCAGTGGCACCCAGGCCGCGCCGGCTTTGAGGATGCCGACGACGCCGATGACCGTGGCGGCTCCTGGCGCGGTGAGGAGACCGATCCTGCGCGCACCGGTGGCAGCGAGTCGGGCGGCCAGCCGGTCGGAAGCCAGGTCGAGCTCGCCATAGGTGAGGGCCGCACCTTCGGTGAGCACCGCGACTGCTTCGGGTGTGCGTCGACATTGGCGGCGGATCCGCTCCGCCACCGGCTCAATGGCCTCGGTTGCCGAACCGGTCAGTTCGGCCAGGTGCTCGGTGGCGAGCCGTTGCACCGTGGTCAGCTCGAACAAGGCGGTGGGGTAGTTCCACGAGAAGTGCAGGGCACCGTGTGCTTCGAAGCAGACCAAGCCGAGTCGGGTAGCGGCCGACGCAGTTCCCGCTGTCGTCGCCACCACCCGGTTGTCCGAGCCTTCCCGGCCGGGGAATCGCGCGAAGCTGAAGCTTGCCGGGCTGGCGGTTCGTGGTCCGGCACCTGCCGCGGCGAGCATCTTCGCCAGGTCCACAGTAGAAACCTGACCGTGCTGCTCGCTGCTCAGCCAGTCCTCCCGCAACCGCTGCGCCAGCCTCAGGGTTGACTCGTCGTCGCCTATCTCCGCGAGCACCGGCAAGGTGTCGGCGAACGGGCCGACCATCCGGTCCACGTCCGGCAGACGCGCCGTACGCCCGGCCCGGGCCACCAACACCGGCACTCGCGACTGTCCGCTCCAGCGCGACAGACAGCGCGCATAGCCGGCGAGAAGCAGCTGAAAGAGTGAGACACCGCCGGCCTGGGCCTGCTCGGTCAGTCGCGCGGTCACGGTCGGATCGACCCGCACCTGATGCACGGCGTACGGCGGTTCGGGCTCGGCCGTGGGGTCGCCGTCGAAGGGCAGGGCCAGGCCGGGATAGCTGGCGAGCCGCTGCTGCCAGTACGCCAGCTGTTCGGCGCCCGGCTCCCGGCGCGCTTCCTCATGCTGGGCGAAGGACGTGGTCGGCGATGCCGGGAGGTCGTGTCCGGCGTAGAGCCGCCACAGTTCGTCGCCGAGAATCGCGAGACTGTAGCCGTCGGCGGCAGCGTGGTGCACCACCACGATCAGGTGGGAATGGCCCGTCGTGGACATGACCAGGAGCACCCGGATCGGTGCCTCCCGACGCAGATCGAAGGGGCGGTTCCGCAGCTCGGCGTCCAGCTCCGCCACCGCATCGCTGGGTGCCGCATCAGCAAGGGAGGTCACGGTGAACCAGTCGGGGCGGCCGGTGCTCGGCGCCGCGCAGCGTTGGCCGCCGTCCTGCACGCGTATCCGCATCATCGGGTGGCGTCGTTCCAGCTCGGCGAATGCGGCAGCCAGCCGGTCCGGGTCGATGGCGCCGGTCAGGGTTTGGCGCACGTACGCGTACGCGGGCACGTCGGGGTAGAGCTGGCCGGTGGTCGCGAAGGCCTGCTGCACGGGGCTGAGCGGGAACACCTGCGGAAGCGCCGCCGGTCCGGCCAACTGCCGGGCGACGGCGCTGATCGTGCGGTGCTCGAAGAACAGCGTGGTGGAGAGGGTACGGTCGAGCCGTGTTTCCAACCGCTTGACGAGGTCCACGGCGGTGAGGGAGTCGAGTCCGAGGGCCAGGAGCGACTCATCGACCCCGATGTCCTCAGGTGCCCTCCGCAACGGCCCGGCCAGGAGTTCCCGCAGCATGGTCTGGATTTCGCTGGAATCCGAGGATGCGGAAGTCCTTGCTTCGCGCGGTCTTGCTGCCTCCGGTGCGTCGACGAGCACCTGCGGTGCCCCCCGCCGGGCAGCTGCCCACAGCACGTCCGGCACCTGGTCCACCGGCAGCCCACCCGTCCGCAGGCCTTGGCTCGCGGCTAACCCGCCACCGCTGAGCACCGGCAGGTTGACCGTGACGAACCGATGTCCCGCGGCCTGCTCCGCGAAGGCGAAGGCATCGAGGTAGGCGTTGGCGGCAACGTACGCGCTGATCGCGCCGGCCAGTCCGGGCCGTGCTGACGAGATGGACGACAGTGCCAGGATCAGCGGCTGCTGCGCACGAACCGCCTCGGTCAACAGATAGGTCCCGCGGACCTTCGCTGACAGCTCCGTCACGATGTCGGTCGGGCTCTTCGCCTGCAGGCTGCCCGGCTGTACGACTCCGGCGGCCTGCACCACCACGTCGAACTGCCGCCCCGTGGTCAACGCGGCAACGTCCTGCGCCACCGCCACGTCGGCCACGTGGTATTCCACTGTTGCGCCCAGCGCCCGTAGCTCGGCGAGTAGCGCCGCCGGTTCCGCCGACCGTCCAGCGAGCAGCAGGTGGGGCCGTCCGCGCCGGGCCAGGTCCCGGGCGATCGCGCGTCCGACCGCCCCGGCTCCGCCGACGAGCAGATACCGGCCGTCCGGCGGAAGCTCTGCGGTGGTGTGTAGCGGTGAGTCGTGCTGGTACTGCTCCGTGAACTGCCGGGTGAGGCGTCGACCGGCACGGACCGCGATGATCTCCGCAGGGCCGGGGTTCGGCGGCTGGGCCCGCTCCCGATCGATCGCCGCCTGCTGCACCTGCGCCGGATCCGCCGACGAAAGATCCACGATGCGTACGCCGAGACCGGGATTCTCCGCCGCCAGTGCCATCGCCAGCCCGACCCACACCGCGTGGGCCGGGTTGAGCCGCTCGGCACTGCTGCCGGTGGCATAGAGGTCCTCGGTGATGACCAGCAACTGACCCGTACGCGCCGCAGCGGTCAGAGTGGCCGCCGCCGCAGCACACGACTCGTCGAGCGCGGCAAGCCCGGCAAGCCGCGGGGTGGCCCGCACGACCGTTACCGCACCGGCTGCGGCGCTGTCCACGTCGGGAGCGGGGATCCAGTGTGCCGTGAAGAGGGTGGCAGGGGTGTCGGTCACCCAGTACCGCCGCCGTTGGAACGGGTAGGTGGGGAGCGCCACCCGTCGAGTGCCGGCGTCCAGCGTCGAACGGTGCAAGGCGGCGCCACGCTGCCACAGGCTGCCGACCGTCGCGAGCAGCTCCGTGGCGTTGCTGCCGGCCTGCCGTACGGTCGCGTCGCGGATCATCGGTGCCAGCGCGGCGCTGGCGCCCACCTCGACGAAGGTGTCGAAGCCGGCCGCCTGCAACCGGTTCATCGCCGCCGCGAACCGCACCGGGCGCACCGCGTGGTCGGCGAGGTAGGCCGCGTCGTAGGCCGCACCCCACTCGCCGCTGACCGTGCTGAGGAGTGGTGTCTCCGCAGGCCGGGGGATCGGGGCGAGGTCTGACAGCGCCGCGGCGACCGGCAGCATCGTGGGCGAGTGGAACGCGTGCGACACGGCAAGTGGTCGGACGTTGATGCCGTGCGCCGTCAGTCGCGCGGCGGCCCGCTCGACGTCTGAGTCCGAACCGGCAAGCACGGTCTGCCGGGCAGCATTGTGGGCCGCCACCACGACCGCGTCGAGGACGGCAGCACCCAGGATCTCGGTGATATCTTCGGCGCTCGCAGCGACCGCGAGCATGGCGCCCGGGGTCGCCAAGGTGGCGGTCAGCCGTCCGCGCGCTGCCGCCAGGCAGACCGCCTCGGCAGCGGTGAACATTCCCGCGTCCGCGGCGGCAGCCAGCTCGCCGACACTGTGTCCGGCCACCGCATCCGCACCAATGCCGTACGCGCGCAGCTGCGCCGCCTGCGCGGTCCCGAACGCGACCACCAACGGCTGCGTGACCTCGGTACGGGCCAGATCCGCGACCGGCACAGTCGGATCGATGCACCACTGCACCAGAGTGCGGCCCGCGATTGCCCCCGCCGCGACCGACACCTCGTCGAGGACTTCCCGGAACCTGGGCGCCGTCTCATACAGGGCTGCGCCTTGCCCCGGCCGTTGCGTTCCCTGCCCACCAAAGAGGAAGGCGACCCGGGGCAGCCGCCCGACCGGATCGTGGGTCCCGGTCTGGCTGAGCGCGTCGAGCTGCTCGATCAGGGTGCCCGCGGTGACGAGCGCAGCCCGGTGCGGACCGTCGTCCCGGTTCGTCGAAGCGGTAGCGCACACGTCCGCCTCGGCGAGCTCGGGATGGTCACGCAGGTGCCCGGCCAGCTCTTGGGCTGCCGCTCGCAGCGCATCCGCCGACCCCGCCGACAAGGTGAGCAAGCGCGGTTCGTGTGTCGACTCACCAGACCGGTCAGTGGGGGTGCTGCGGGTGGTCGGAGCGGACAGGATGGCATGCGCGTTGGTGCCGCCGAAGCCGAAGCTGTTGATACCCGCGACGGGGGAACCGGTCCAGGGCTGCCGTGAGGAGACCACCTCGAAACCGGCGGCGGCCAGGTCAAACCGTGCCGAGGGCGGGTCGTGATGCAGGGACGCGGGGAGCTCGCGGTGCCGGAGAGCCATGATGACCTTGATGAGTCCCGGCAACCCGGCGGCGTGCAAGAGGTGGCCGACGTTGGTCTTCACCGAGCCGAGCAGCCGGTTGCGTCCGTCCGGCAGTGGTGGGAACGCGTAGGCCAACGACTGGGCTTCCACCGGATCACCCACGGCGGTGCCGGTGCCATGTGCCTCCACATAGGAGACATTCGCGGGATCGATGCCGCAGTCCTGGTACGCCTGGGCGATGACGGCGCGCTGCGACAGCGGGTTGGGGGCCAGCAGACTGAGCGAGCGGCCGTCGTTGTTGACCGCGGTTCCGCGTACCACGGCGAGAACGTCGTCAGCTGCGGCATCGGACAGGCGGGTGAGGATCAGCGCCGCGCCGCCTTCCCCGGGGACGAAACCGTCGGCGTCAGCGGAGAAGGCCCGGCAGCGTCCGGTGGGAGACAGTGCTTGAGCGCTGCTCAGCAGCTGTTCACTGGTCGGTGTCAGCTGGAGGTTGACGCCGCCGACCACGGCCACGTCACAGTCGCCCGCTGCCAGGGCTCGACGGGCGAGGTGCAGCGCCACCAGGGCTGAGGAACAGGCGGTGTCCACGGCGAGAGCCGGGCCGTGCAGATCGAGGAGGTGCGCCACGCGGGCAGGCAACAGGCTGCGCATGGTGCCGGTCATTGCGTGCGGTCCTGCCAGCCCGGCCGCGGTCACCAGCTCGGAATATCCGCTCTCGCCCACCGCGGCGAAGACGCCGATGCGCCGACTGTGCCGGCGTGGGCCGGCGTATCCGGCCCGCTCCAGTGCCTCGTGGGCCAGCTCCAGGAAGATGCGGGCGTGCGGGTCGAGCAGCGCCGCCTCACGATCGTCGATGCCGAAGAATTCCGCATCGAAGAGTGCGGGGTCGGCCAGGAAAGCGCCGTGACCGCCGCCGGGCCAACGGGTGACCGAGGTGACGCTGTCCCGACTGTCGACCAGGTTGTGCCAGAACTCCTCGGGGCTGTCCGCGCCGGGAAAGCGGCACGCCATGCCGATGACCGCGAGCTCGCCACCCGTGTCCGCCGCGGCAGGGGAACGGTCCGGTAGCTCGTCAGGCCGAAGCAAGAGCCGGTCCGCCAGCTCGGAAATGGTCGCGCAGTCACGCAATAGGACCGGATCGAGCGTACGCCCCAGCGCGTCCTCCAGCACCGCCAGCACTTCCATCGCAGCCAGCGACGACCCGCCGATCGCCAGGAACCTGTCCGCCGTTCCGATGGTGCCCGGGGGCACCCGAAGCACGTGCGCCCAGGCCTCGCGGACGACCGACTCCATCTCGGACCTGGTGACCGGCGCGGTGCCGACTCGTGTGGGCGGGGCGGGTGCGGGCAAAGACAGCGCTGGCGCGGTATCAGCGGCGAGCCGGTCGCGCAACGCCTGCCGCCGCAGTTTGCCACTGGTGGTACGCGCGAACACGCCGTTCGGCACCACCTGCACCTCGACACCGTCGTATCCGAGCGCCTCCGCGACCCGTGCCCGGACGAGAGTCGTGACGGCCGGGTCGGTGCGGACGGCGGTGGCGGACAGGAAGACGGCGACCCGTTCGTGGCCGGAGGTCTCGTCACTCGCACCGACGACCGCGAGCGGGCCGGTTCCGAGACCCGGGGTGCCTGCGGCGATCTCTTCGAGGTCCGCGGCGTGGAAAGTGCGTCCGTGCACGAACACCACGTCCTTCTCGCGACCGGTGACGCACAGCCGCCCCGCCTGGAGAAAGCCCGTGTCACCGGTGCGCAGCCAGTCGCCGTCCCGCGCCGCCGCGGTGGCCGCGGGGTCGAGGTGGTAACCGCGGGTGACGTTGGCGCCCTGCACCTGGATCGCGCCGCCGAGGCCGTCCTCGACCGGCTGACCAGCGGCGTCCACGATCCGGAGGCGGCAGCCCGGCACCGGGTGCCCGACGTCCATGACCTCGACGGCCTGCGGATGCGTGGCGGGCAGCGCGACACCGCGAGCCAACGCGGCACGGCTCAGCCGGAGGGGTGTGGCGAGCTCGCCTGCCGGGGCAAAGGTCACCGCCACGCTGGCTTCCGCGAGGCCGTACACCGGGCAGAGGGCGCGCGGGTCGAGCCGCGCCTGGGCCAGGTGGTCCGCGAAGGAGCGCCACACCTGGGGGGAGATGGGTTCGGCGCCCACCATCACCAGCCGTACGCTGCTGAGGTCGAGGTCGTCGAGCACTGCCGCCGGCACCCGCCGTACGGTCAAGGCGAGCGCGAAGTTGGCCGCCGACAGCACCGTCGCCTGGTGTTTCTGGGCGGTGCGCAACCAGGTTTCCGGGCGTTTGGCGAACGTGAGCGGGCTGATCCGCACCTGGCGGCAGCGCACATGGGTCGGGACGAGGTGGGTGCCGATCAGGCCCATGTCGTGGAAGTAGGGCATCCAGGTCGCGACGACGTCGGCCGCGGTCAGGGCGCTGGCCTGGGCCGCCTGGTCGAGGTTCGTCACCAGATTGCGGTGGGTCAGCTCGACCCCCTTGGGCGTGCCTGTGCTGCCCGAGGAGAACTGCAACAGAGCCAGGTCGTCCATGCCGACCGGCACCGGCGCGGTGAGCGGCGCCGACCGGCGCAGCGCTGCGGGAGAAAGCGCGTCGGCGCCGTCGCCGGCCAGCGCCGGCCCACTGAGCAGCCGGGAGACTGCGGCCACGCGGCCAGGTTCCGGTGGCAGCGGCACCGGCACGATGCCGGCGCAGACCGCACCCCAGAACAGGGGGAGGAAGTCGGTGCCGTCCTCCGCCACCAGCAGGAGGGGGTCGCCGGTGCGAAGGCCGGCTTCCTGCAGGCCACCGGCGATGCGCAGCGCGTCGGCGTAGAGGTCCGCGTAGCCGACCATACGTTCCGTCCCGGACGCGCCGACGTGGACCACGCCCTGGTCGGGGGATCGGGTCGCGGCCCGGATCAGCACGTCGGTGAGTGTCATGGGAGAACTCCTGGGCGGCCGGGTGCGGGTGACACGACGGTAGCCAACGGCGAAAATCGCAGTACCCTGCGGGGATGACGGTGCCGCATGTGCACGAGCGCTATCCCGCTGTGGTGGAGCGTCTTCCGTTCCGGCGGCTCGGTGCCGCCCCGACGCCGGTCCGCCCGCTGGCCGGCCTGCCTGGCCTGTGGGTCAAGGACGACGGTGGGTACGGCACCCGGTACGGCGGCAACAAGGTGCGCAAGTTGGAGTGGACGCTGGCCGACCTGTTGCGCCGGGGCTGCCGGTCGGTGGTGACTGCAGGCGGCACGGGCAGCCATCACGCGGTCGCGGTCGCCCGGTATGCGACTGCGGCCGGGTTGCGGGTGTCGTTGGTCGCGCTGGAGCAGCCGTACGACGATCATGTGGCCCGGCAGATCGCCGCCGTGCACGAGACCGGGGCGACGGTGCGGCGGGTGCGCAGCGTGCGGGCCGGCTATCTGACGGCGGGCCTGCTGCTGGCCGGGGCGACGGTGTCCGGCGGTCGCCCGGCGCTGCTGCCGGTCGGTGGGTCGAGCCCGCGCGGCTGTCTCGGCTATGTGGAGGCCGCTTTCGAGCTGGCCGCCCAGGTGGAGACCGGTGCGTTGCCGCTGCCCGCGAAGGTGGTCGTGCCGGTGGGGTCCGGCGGGACGGCGGCGGGCTTGGCGCTCGGGCTTGCCCTGGCTGGGTTGACCACCGCGGTGGTGGGCGTCCTGGTCAACGACCAGACCCCGATGGGGGAACCGCAGGTGCGTCGGCTCGCCGAGGCGACGGCACGCCTGCTGCGTCGCAGCGGCGCGGCACTGCCCACTCCCGCTCCGCTCAATCCGCTGACCGTACGCGCGGACTGGCTCGGTCCCGGCTACGGCCACCCGACGGCCGAGTCGACGGCCGCCGCTGCCTGGCTCGCCGAGCATGCGGGGGTGCACACCGAGCCGGTCTACACCGCCAAGGCTGCCGCCGCGCTCCGCGAGATGACCGCCGCCGCGGACGGCCCGGTCCTGTACTGGCACACCGCCGACGACGGACACCGCCCGGAGCCACCCTTGTAGTGATAGCTTTCGATGCATGAATCGTGCCGCCGTGCGCTCCAGCCTGGTCGCCGCTCTGCTCGTCAGCACCGCCGCCGCTGTGCCTGCTTCGGCCGCCGCCGCGCCGGTCAAGAAGCTCCTCGTCATCGGGATGGACGGCCTGAACTGGGACAACGTGGTCGCCGCTGACGCTCCGCAGCTGAAGAGCCTCGCGGCGCAGGGTGCGCTCGGCCGCAGTCTGGTGCAGTGCCCGACACTGGCCGACTCCTCCAGTGGCCCCGGCTGGTCGACCATCGCCACCGGGGTGTGGCCGGACCGCCACGGCGTCCGCAACAACACCTTTGCCGGCAAGCAGTACGACACCCATCCGGACTTCCTGACCCGCCTCGAACAGGCACATCCGGCCCTCGGCACGTACTCGGCCGTCGACTGGGCGCCGCTGCACCAGCAGGGCACCTTCTCTGCCGCCATCGATACCCGGTTCACTCTGGACGGTGACGCCAATGGGTACGCCGGCGAGGACGAGAAGATCACCGCCGAGGCGATCCACCGGCTGAGCAGCGGCGGCCCGGATGCTTCCTTCCTCTATCTCGGCAACACGGACGTGGTGGCACACGCCGTCGGCACCGGCGCCCGCTACCGGGCCGCGATCGAGAAGCAGGACCAGCAGCTCGGCCGGATCCTGTCGGCGGTACGGGCGCGTCCGACGTACGGAAGCGAAGATTGGCTCGTCATGGTCACGACGGACCACGGCCACCGGGTGCCGTTCGGCGGGCACGGCGGCTGCCGCATCGACGAGCGGGGCACCTTCCTGTTGGCGGTCGGCAGTGGGATCGGCGCCGGCACGCGGCCGGCCGACGTCCGTCAGGTCGACCTGGCCGCGACGGCCCTGCAGCATTTCGGGGTCACCGCGGGTATCGACGGCCGGAGCCTGCGGGTCCCTTCCACCGATCCGTTCGACGCGTTGCCGCTGCAGACCCGGGTGGACGAGACGGGCATTCCGGCCACGCTGGCCGGCTGGACCCCGACCGCCCCGGCCGGCTGGTCGGTGGACCGCGCCGCGATGCCGGCGGGCGGCATGACGGAATGGCGCGGCTGGTCCTTCACCACCGACGACTTCTGGAGCCGGACCCAGAGCGGCCAGGACCGGGAGAACGCGGTGCGGGCGCGCGGCGTCTTCGCGGTGGCGGACAGCGACGAGTATGCCGACAAGTCCGGCGGGAACGCCTTCGACTCGACGCTCGTCTCCCCAGCCTACCCGGTGACCGCGGGTGGCACGGTCCGACTGGACTATGTGACCCACTACCGCCAGGAGGGCGCGCAGAAGGCCGACGTGCTGGTCTCCTTCAACGGCGGCACCGATCAGTTGGTGAAGCGCTACACGGCGGATGCCCGGGCGGCGGTCGAGTCGCTGCCGGTCGCCGTGCCCGCCGGGGCCACCAGCATGATCGTCAAGTTCCGCTACTACGACGCGAGTAACAACTGGTATTGGGTCGTGGACGACCTGCGAGTGAGCTGAGCTGCCGTTTTGTAGTATCGCCCGCATGCTGTGGTCGCTGGTCGGGCGCTACCGGGCGGTCCTGATCGATCTGGCCGCGGCCGGGACGTTCCTGGTGGCCGGAAGCTGGCAGTGGCCCGAGTATTCGACGGGCGGGACGATCTACGGGCTGCTCGTCGGGTGCGCGCTGATGTGGCGTCGGACGCACCCGGTCAGCTCGTTCGCGGCCGTCTTGGTGCTCTCCCTCGCCGCTGTGCCGATCGAGATGCACGACTCCTACCTCCGGGTGGAGATCATGGTGTTCGCGGTGGCTTTCTCGATGTACTCGACGGTGGTGCATGCGGCCCGGCTGCGAGCGGGCATCACGGCCGGGCTCCTTAGCCTCGCGGCAACGACCGCGGGCGGTGCGTTTCGCACCTCCGTGGAATTTCCCGATTCCCTGTTCACCCTCGACGACGTCGAGTTCGCGCTGACCAGCAGCGGTAGCATCCTCGCCCTGGTGTGGGCCGTCGCCTCGCTCGCCCGGTCGCGCCGGCTCTACCAGGTGCGGGGTGCGGAGGAGGTCGCCGCCGCCGAGCGGGAGCGCGACCAGCTGGCCCGGATCGCGGTCGCCGAGGAACGGACGCGCCTCGCCCGCGAGCTGCACGACATCGTGGCGCACTCGCTGACGGTGATGATCGTGCACGCCAACGGCGGCGAATACGCGTTGGACCGCGACCCGGAACGGGCCCGGACCGCGCTGCGCACCATCGGCACGACCGGTCGGGAGGCTCTGGTGGAGATCAAACAGCTGGTGGAGCTGCTGCGCCGCGAGGACTCTGACCTCGACCGCGCCCCGGCCGGGCTGGACCAGGTGAGCGCGGTGGTCGAGCGGGCCCGCGGCGCCGGGCTGGCGGTCGAACTGCTCGTCGACGGCACGCCGCCCGAGGTGCCCAGCGGAGTGGCGCTGGCTGTCTACCGGATCGTGCAGGAGGCGCTGACCAACACCCTCAAGCACGCGGGTCCGGCGCCTGAGGCGACCGTCCGGCTGCGCTACCGTCCGGAGGCCATCGAGCTGGACATCAGTGACAACGGCTCCGGAACCACCGTCGCCGTGCCGGGCGGGAACGGGCTGATCGGCATGCGGGAACGGGCCCGCCTGCACGGCGGCTCCTTCGACGCCGGTCCGTTGCTGTCCGGCGGCTGGCGGGTCCGCACCCGGATCCCCCTGACCGCCGGGTCGGTGGCGGCGTGACGCCGATCCGGGTCGTCCTCGTCGACGACCAGCAGCTGGTCCGCGCCGGTTTCCGCATGGTGCTGGACTTCCAGGAAGACATCACCGTGGTTGGCGAAGCGGGCGACGGCGCGGAGGCGCTGCGCCTGCTGCACACCACCGACGCCGACGTGGTGGTGATGGACCTGCGCATGCCGGTCTTGGACGGCGTGGCGGCGACCCGGCAGATTTGCGCCGCGGGCCCGACCCCACGGGTGCTGGTATTGACCACCTTCGACACCGATGAGGAAGCCTTCGCCGCGTTGCAGGCCGGGGCCAGCGGTTTCCTGCTGAAAAGCGTGCCGCCGGAGGACCTGCTGGCCGCCATCCGCGTGGTAGCCAGCGGCGAGGCGGTGGTGGCGCCGCGGATCACCCAGCGACTGTTGGACCGTTTCGCCGGGCGGTTCGTGCCGGACCGATCGTCGGTGCTCAAGCTGAGCGCGCTGACCGAGCGCGAGCAGGAGGTGCTGCTGCTGATGGCCCGGGGCCAGTCGAACGCGGAGATCGGGACCGCGTTGCGGGTGGCCGAAGCGACGGTGAAGACGCACGTGGGGCGGATCCTCCACAAGCTCAACCTGCGCGACCGGGTGCAAGCGGTGGTGTACGCGTACGAGTCGGGCGTGGTGCGGCCGGGCGGCGATACCTGAGGTGGACCTCGCCGGTCGGGAGCGACCTGCGGCGTACGCGACGGGTCCCACCGCACGCGGACGCGCCGGAGCCGCGCGATCCCTAGCGTCGTGATCGTCCTCGATCATGACCTGCGGGAGTCCCGATGCCTGTGCCCCTCACCCCCTCCAGCGACCGTCCGGCCGTCGAAGCCGTCGGGCTGCGCATGGCGTACGGCGCCGGCGACGCCACCGTTGCCGCCCTGGACGGGGTGGACCTGACCCTGTCGGCGGGTATGTTCCACGCCGTCATGGGGCCGTCCGGCTCCGGCAAGTCGACCCTGCTGCATTGCCTGGCCGGGCTGGACCGGCCGACCGGCGGCACGGTCCGGATCGGTGGCA
This sequence comes from Actinoplanes sp. NPDC051859, assembly GCF_044452725.1. Taxonomy (NCBI): domain Bacteria; kingdom Bacillati; phylum Actinomycetota; class Actinomycetes; order Micromonosporales; family Micromonosporaceae; genus Actinoplanes; species Actinoplanes sp. NPDC051859. The sequence goes on from NZ_JBITBX010000011.1 coordinate 64,616, forward strand.
TCGACCTGACCACGCTCGACGACCGGCGGCTGACCCTGCTCCGCCGCCAGCACGTCGGCTTCGTGTTCCAGAGGTTCAACCTGCTGCCGATGCTCAGCGCAGCCGAGAACATCGCGCTGCCGCTGACGATCGCCGGAAGCCGGCCGGACCAGGCCTGGTTCGACCGGGTGGTGGCGGCCGTGGGGCTGCGGGACCGACTGACCCATCGGCCGTCCGAGCTGTCCGGGGGCCAGCAGCAGCGGGTTGCGGTGGCTCGGGCGTTGATCACCAGGCCGCTCGTGGTGTTCGCCGATGAGCCGACCGGCAACCTCGACTCGCGGTCCGGCGCGGAGGTGCTGGGCCTGCTGCGCGACGCGGTGACCGATCTCGGGCAGACCGTCGTCATGGTGACCCACGACCCGCAGGCCGCGGCGCGCGCCGACCAGGTGATCTTCCTGCGCGACGGCCGGTACGCCCGCACGCTGCGCCGACCCACCGCGGACGCGGTGCTGGAAGCGATGACCCGGGTGACGGTGTCGGCATGATCTCGCTGACCCTGCGCTCGCTGCACGCCAACCTTTCCCGCTTGCTGCTGACCTCGCTGTCGATTGTGCTTGGCGTGGCCTTCCTCGCCGGCACCCTCATGTTCACCGACGGCCTGTCCCGGGCCATGACCGCCCAGGTGAGCGCGCAGTTCCGCAACCTCGACGTCGAGGTCACCGGCTTCCCTGATGCCGGCGACCGGGTGGACAAGGTCCGCAAGGTGTCCGGCGTCCGGGCCGCCGAAGGTACGGCGACCGTGACCTCGTTCGGCATCGTCGGCAAGGACGGTAAGCAGGTGCCCGGTGTCCATCGGGCCGACAGCATCCCGGCCGACCCGGCGTTGCAGCCGCTGAGCGCGACCGAGGGCCGGCTGCCCCAGGCCGCCGGCGAGCTCGTCCTGGACGCCGATACCGCCCGCCGGGAGTCGTTCCGGGTGGGCGACGAGATCCGCATGGGTGGTGGCACAGCAGCGGCTCGGCCGTACCGGCTGGTGGGGTTGGTCTCGGCGAGCAAGGCCGCAGTCGAGGCCCGCGGCGCCGTCGCCGGTCTGGTGCTCAGCGATGTGCTGACGCTGGCCGATCAAGACCGGCCGGACCGGGTCGTGGTCTCCGCCGATGACGGCGTTACCCACGCCGAACTGGCCGATCGGATCCGCGCCGCGGTCGACGGCGACGTGCAGACCCAGGAAGCGCTGATCAGGACGGCCCAGGAAGCCGCGCTGGGGGATGCCGGGACATTTCGGGCCATCCTGGTGGGCTTCAGCGTGATCGTCGTAGGTGTCGCCGCGTTCGTCATCGCGAATACGTTCACCATCATGCTGGCGCAGCGCACCCGGGAGACGGCGCTGCTGCGGTTGATCGGCGCGACCCGGCTGCAGATTTACCGCTCCCTGCTGACCGAGGCCGCGGTCGTTGGTCTGGCCGGATCGCTGGCCGGCGTCGTGACCGGCGTCGGTCTCGCGTACGGCCTACGGGCGGCGTTCGCGGCGTCAGGCGCGGGCCTGACTGGCGACCTCGTCGTCACGCCCACCACCGTGGCGATCGCGTTCGCCGTCGGTACGGGCGTGACCGTGCTAGCGGCGCTGATGCCTGCCCGCCGGGGTACGGCCGTGGCGCCGGTGGCAGCACTGTCCGACTCCGAGGTGCAGGACGCTCGCCGGACGGGTCGGGTGCGACGTGGCTTCGGCGTGGTCACCATGGCCGGCGGCGCCGGGGCGCTGATCGCCGCGGTGACCGCCCGCCAGGTCGAATTGGTCGCTGCGGGTGCGGTGCTGGCCGTCGTCGGGTTTGTGCTGCTCAGCCCGGTCCTGGTCCCGGTTCTGGTCCGACTGCTCGGCTGGCCCGCCGCACGGATGGGCGGCGCGACCGTGTCCCTCGCCCTACGCAACGCCGTCCGCAATCCGCGCCGGATCGCCGCCACCACCAACGCCCTGGTGATCGGCGTGACCCTGGTCGCGTCGGTCACGATGATCATCGAGAGTGCCAAGGCGCCGGCCGAGCGGAAAGCCGCCGAGCGGTTCGGTGCGCATTTCCTGGCGGTGGACGGCACCGGCTCGACACTGCCGACCGGGTTGGCCGCGGCGCTCCGCGAGCAGCCCGAACTGGGCGCGCTCTCCCCGGTGTTCACCGCGATCGACACGAGCAGCGATCTCAGTGTTCAGGTGGGGTATCCGGCAATTCTGGAACGCGGGTATCCGGACTACGAAGGGTCGTTCTCCGCCCTTGCTCCCGGCACCGCGGTGGTGACCCGGGAATCGGGCGTCGCCCCCGGCGGCACCATCACGGTGGGCGGGCGGCCGTTCGCCGTGGTGGCCTCGGTGCCGCGCGTTCGCGACGACGCGGACTATCGGCTGGACCGGACAGTGTGGCTGGCCCCGGCGGATTTTCAAACGCTCTTCAGCAAGCGGGATCCGTGGCTGTCCGAGGTGCAGGCCGATCCGGCGCCGGGCGTTTCCGCTGCCGCTGCCCGGGCCGCATTCGATCGGGTCGCCCGCGACTTCCCCACGGTGACCGTGTACGACCGCGCGGGATACACAGCCCATCTCAATGCCCGGCTAGACCAGGGTCTCATCATGGTCACTGCGCTGCTGGCTCTGGCCGTGCTCGTAGCGCTGATCGGCGTCGCCAACACGCTGACGCTGTCGGTGGTGGAGCGGACCCGGGAGAACACGCTGCTGCGCGCAATCGGCATCACCCGCCGTCAGCTGCGTGGCACCCTCGCCGTCGAGTCGCTGGTTCTTGCACTGACCGGCACCGTCGTGGGCATTGTCGCGAGTATTGCGATCACCAAGTCGGGCCTGGCGTCCGTCGCGAGCTCCGGCGCCGGACTGCCGCTCGTGCTGCCGTGGGACCGACTCGGTGTGCTCCTAGGCGTGGCTGTGGTCGCCGCGTTCGCCGCATCCGTGTTGCCGGCTCGGCGGGCTGCACGCCGGCCGATCGCCGCGAATCTGGCCGCGGAGTGATTCAGTGGGCTCGATGCTCTTGTGCGCGCGGCCAGGTTCGCTAATCTGAGCCCCACTCGCTTTTCGAGGAGGCCGGAACCCGTGGTTGCCCTGCCGAAATTCCCCCCGAACTTCCTGTGGGGCGTGTCCACCGCGTCGTACCAGATCGAGGGTGCCGTCCAAGAAGACGGGCGCGGACCCTCCATCTGGGACACGTTCAGCCATACGCCGGGCCGAACCCATGAGGGCGACACCGGTGATGTGGCCTGCGACCACTACCACCGCTGGGCGCAGGACGCGGACCTCATCGCCGACCTGGGTGTGGGGGCGTACCGGTTCTCGATCGCCTGGCCGCGCGTGCAACCCGCCGGTACGGGCCCGATCAACGACAAAGGCCTCGACTTCTACGACCGGCTCGTCGACGGGCTGCTCGTGCGGGGCATCGCGCCGGTGCCGACGCTGTATCACTGGGATCTGCCGCAGCCCCTCGAGGATGCCGGCGGATGGCTCAGCCGGGACACCGCCGAACGCTTCGCCGAGTACGCCGCCGCGGTGGGTGACCGGCTCGGCGACCGCGTCCGACGCTGGATCACCCTCAACGAGCCGGTCGTGCACATGGCCGAGGGGTATGCGTTCGGCACCCATGCTCCCGGCCGTGCCCTGCTGCTGGACGCCCTGCCGGTGGCGCACCACCAGCTACTCGGCCACGGCTGGGCGGTCCGGGCGTTGCGCGAGCGTGGCGCCACCGAAGTGATGATCACCAACAACTGCACGCCGGTGTGGCCCGCGAGCGACAGCGCCGACGACCAGGTGGCCGCCGCGGTCTACGACGGCTTCCACAACCGGCTCTTCCTCGACCCGGTGCTGCGCGGGGAATATCCGCCGTTCGCCGCGGCCCTCACCGACACCGGCGTCGTACGCGACGGCGACCTGGACGTCATCGCCACGCCGATGGACGCGCTGGGCATCAACTACTACCACCCGACCCGGGTCGCGGCAGCGCCGGACGACTCGCCGCTGCCGTTCGTGACCACCGACATCGCGGACGTGCCGCGGACCGCGTTCGGCTGGCCCGTCGTCCCGGACGGCCTGCGCGAACTGCTGACCGGCCTGCACGAGCACTACGCCGACGTGCTGCCGCCCATCTACATCACCGAGAACGGCTGCTCCACCTCGGATTCGATCGACGCGGACGGCCGGATCCGGGACACCGACCGGATCGATTACCTCGACGGGCACCTCCGCGCCCTGCACGAGGCAGTCAGTGCCGGTGTCGACATCCGCGGCTATTTCGTCTGGTCGCTGCTGGACAATTTCGAATGGGCCGAGGGCTACAGCCAGCGCTTCGGCCTGGTCCACGTCGACTACGCGAACCAGCAGCGGACCGCGAAGGACTCCTACGACTGGTTGCGCGCCGTTCTCGCCGGACAGCGGTGACCGCGTACGCTCCCGCGGCCGGACCGCCACGGGTGCGGGGTCGCTGGATGGCGTTGCTGTCGATCGCCAACCTCGGCCTGTGGATCGGCTACTACGCGCCGCTGCAGGTGTTGCTGCCGAACCAGGCCGAGCAGGTTGCCGGGGTGGACAAGACCACGGCACTGGGCATCATCACCGGCGTCGGCGCGTTTGTCGCCGTCGTGGCGGGCCCGCTCGCCGGGGCGTTGTCCGACGCCACCACCCTGCGCACCGGGCGGCGGCACACGTGGACGGCGATCGGGGCGCTGACCGGCCTCGCGGGGCTCTTTCTGCTCGCCGGGCAGCACACGCTGCTCGGGCTGACCCTGTGCTGGTGCCTCGCGCAGGCCGGGCTGAACATGCTCCAGGCCGGGATCACCGCGATCGTTCCCGACCGTACGCCGGTGGGCCAGCGCGGGCGGGTGTCCGGCTGGGTGGGTCTCGCCCAATCGGTCGGGGTGGTGGTTGGCGTCCTGCTGGTCTCCGTCGTGGTGACCGGCACCCTCTCGGGCTATCTGCTGACCGGGGCGGTGGTCGTGCTCGCCGTGCTCCCGTTCGTGTTGTTGACCCGCGATCCGCCGGTGTCGCCGGCCGACGCGCCACGGCTGTCCGCCCGTGCGGTGGTAACCGCGTTCCGGTTCGACCCGCGCGTCGCCCCGGATTTCGCCTGGGCGTGGGCGACCCGGTTCCTCGTCCAGCTGGGCAATGCGATGGCGACGCTGTATCTGCTCTACTTCCTGCGTGACCGGGTGCACCACCCGAATGCGGAGGCGGGGCTGCTGCTGCTCATCCTGGTCTACACCGCCGGCACGCTGCTGACCGTCGTGGCTGGGGGAGTGGTGTCGGACCGCACCGGACGGCGCAAGCCGTCGGTGATCCTGTCCGGCTATGTGATGGCCGCTGCGGCGGCATTGCTGGCGCTTTGGCCGACCTGGCCTGGCGCGCTCACCGCCGCCGCCGTGCTCGGGCTGGGCTTCGGCGTCTACCTCTCGGTGGATCAAGCGTTGATCACCCAGGTCCTGCCGGCCGCCCGGGACCGCGCCCGCGACCTCGGCATCATCAACATTGCCAACTCGGCCCCGCAGGTGCTCGGCCCGGCCCTGGCCTTCCCTGTCGTGGCCTATCTGGGCGGCTATCCGGCGCTGTATCTGACGGTGGCCGCGGTGACTGTCCTCGGCTCGGTGCTGGTGACCCGCATCCGCTCAGTGCCCTGAGACGGACGCGGGTCCCTCGCTGCTCTAGTGCGCGTACAGCTCTACTTCGTAGGTCGAGTAGCCGTAGGACGTCGCCCGCGCCTGACCGGTCAGGCGCACGTACCGGGCCTGTGTCGGGGCGAAGGTGACGTTGTCGACGCCGCCATTGCCGCCGGTCACCGCCTTGACCTGGGTCCAGCTGCTGCCATCGGACGAAACCTCGATGGTGTACGCGGTCGCGTACGCCTCTTCCCAGCGGACGATCATGCGGCTGACCGCCCGGCTGCTGCCCAGATCGATGCGCAGCCACTGATTGTCGGACCACCGACTCGACCAGCGCGACGCGCGATCGCCGTCGACGGCGTTCGATGCCGGATGTCCGAGCTGGCTGCTCGACGCGGTCACCGCCCGGCCCGCCGCCAGATTGCTGACGTCGTCACCGCGCTTCGCCTGGAACGACACCACCTGCTGGTAGGTGGGCCGGTTCTGCCAACTGGTGATCTTGTGGGTGATGCCGCCCAGCGGGGACTGCACAATCGCGTCAGCGCACCACTGGTCGCCGGCGACGCAGTGCGAGTCGCCGGGGTACGTCGTCGTGGTCGGCACCGCCAACGCCGCGGTCAAGCTGGTCAGCAGGGCCGTACGGCATGCGCTGAGCGAACCGTTCCCGCAGTACGTCGTCGGCCATGCGGCCACGCTGTCACCGAGTACCGCCCGTAGGTCCTTCTCCACGTAGCCCCACCAGCCGGACTGGAATGCGGAACCCTTGTGCGCCTGCCCTGCGGACGGCGACTCGTCGACCTGCAGTGCGCCGACAACCGCCTGATAGAGGTCGTCGCCCAGCGGGCCCTTGAACTGCGCCTGCACCAGCAGCGGCCACCACGCATCGAGGATCCGGATCGCCTCGGCGTCGCGGTAGGCCTTGCTGCCCGGTGCGTTCTCGACCCGCTTCGCGCCGCTCTGCAGCCAAGCACGCAGCTTCGCGACCGCGGCGGCCTGCCCCGGATCGGTGACCGCTGCCGAGTCGATCACCCGCAGCAGATCGTCCAGCACCTCGATGCCGCGCAGATCGGTGATCGCCGCGGTCTCCACCACATTGAGCAGGCCGGCCCGGTCGAACTTACGCCCGGCAGTCACAGCCTCCTTGATCGGCCGGTCCAGCAGGTCACCCCGGTGCACCGCGCCGAAACTGAAGTTGCCGTCCGCCGCCGAAGTGCCCGGTGCCTGCTTGTTGTTCCAGTTCACGTAGTAGTCCTGGTTGACCGCCTGCGCATGACTCGCCGGTGGCTCATACGTGGCGACATTCGTGCCCGGATTCCAGCCGGACCACTCGTACGCGGGCTGCGCCCGGGTCGGTAGGTTCGGATCCGCGCCGGCGGCCCGCACCGGGTGCGCCCCGGAGTTGAAGTACGCCGTGTCGGCCGAGTTGACGTAGAACCAGTTGAACGCGAACGGGATCTGCGCCGCCGCGGCCTTGAAGCCGTCCGGCGTACCCATCGCCTCGGGCTCGTTGAACATCTGGAACCCGAGCGCCGAGTCGGCCTCGTGCCGGTACGAAGCGCGCAGGCTGGTGAATGCGACCGGCTTGCCCTCGACCAGGCCGCGCGAGCTCACCAGGCCGTAGTTCGTGCGCAGAATGGTCAACCGGTACGACCCCTCCGGCGTGGGGTCCGCGACGCTCGGCGACCAGGCGTTCGACCGGGACAACGCCTCCATCGGCAGGCACTGGCCGTGGTAGACGTAGTGCGTCGACGCGGTGGTCGGCGTCTGGCCGCCGGGCTCGCACAGTTCAGCGGCGAACGTGTCGGTGATGTCCTGGCTCGCTGAGGTCGCGCTCCACGCGTAGTCCGGCCCGCGGCCGAGCAGTGTGTAGAGGTTGAGTCCGGCGAAGGCGGCACCCCGGGTGCTGATGCCCGGCCCCTGCAACTCCTGCAGCATGAGCAGCTGCGGCGCGAAGTAGCCGGTCTGCGGCCCGAACACAGCGATGGGGTGCCCGGTCGTCGAGTGCGCGCCCGATATCACGGCGGCGTTGGACATGCCCCGGTGCCCGTTGATCGTCAGCTTGCCGAGGGACTCCGCGATGGGGCTCTTGCCGACCGCCTTCTTCGACGTCGCCGAGCCGGTCGGGTCGTAGACCAGCGGTTCGCCCTTGACCGTGCCCGCATCCGGCATCGCCACACCCGGCGCGTTCCGGTTGTCCTGCGTGTACGGGAACGTCTGCCCGTTGTGCACGGTCGTGACGGTCTCCGGATCGTTCTGCGTGCGGAACGCCGTCCACACCGCGTCCCCGGCCACGTCGCCGTACTTGGCGCGCGCGGCGATCCGGACCAGCGCCGACTGCATCTCGCCGCCCCCGCCACCACCGAACAGGCCGCCGATGACCCCGGCGACCGCCACCAGGTCGGTCAGCTTGAACGGCTCCGGGCCACCCTTGTTGGTGATCGGGTCGAGGTGTCCGGTGACCACGTACTCGCCGGGGCAGTCCCGCTTGCCCATGCAGTCGGCGATGTACTTGTTGATCCCGGCGATGTACGACTGCACATCCGCGTACAGCTGCGCGCCGCGTGGTCCGGACGCCCGCAGCGCCGCGATCTGCGCCTCGAGATCCGCCTCCGTGTACGGCGAGGTCCGCCACACACTCTGCTCCAGGCTGCGGTTGGCCGGGTTGCCACCCGCGAACGGCGTCACCTGCCCGCGTCCCAGGCGCCGCATCAGGTCCATCAGGAACAGGCGGTCCTCCGCGCCGACGTACCCCGCGCCGAACATCGTGCCGTCCCGGGTGGTGCCGGTGACGTGTGGAATGCCGAGCGCCTTGTCACGGACCACGGTGACGTCGGCGCGGGGCTGGTAACTCTTGTCAACGTCGCCGGCGGCGACGCCGAACGAGCCGTCGTTGAAGAAGTTCGAGATTTGTTCGTTGGACAGGCCGGTGTGGTGCACCAGATCCGCGTACCGTCCGAGCTGGTCACTCGAATGCGGTGGCATGTACCCGACCGTCTGGTGGGCGAGGATCTGCACGAGGTCGGCGTCGCCGTTCTGCCCTGGCGGCAGGATGTCGCTGCACTCACCGAGGCAGTAATCGGTGTTCAGGACGGGGGCGGCGGCTTCGGCGGGCGCGCTGGTTGCGGGATTGACCGCGATGGCGATGGTCAGCAACAGTGAGGCGGTCAGTGCCGCGCCGAGGCGCGAGGGGCGTCGGTGCATGGGCGGGGGTCCCTTCCAGGCCGCATGACGCGAAAAATTCTCATAGTGCTAACCATCTATTTACGTGTCGGTAACAGGCTTTGACAAGGGTCGATTTCTTCGATCACCGCCAGAATTCGTTCGGCGGACCCTAGATCTTTACCAGCGGATAGCCGATCAGGCTCCAACCGATCTGCGCGACGACGGTGTCGGCGGCGGCGAACAGGTCCGCCGCGCCGGACGTCGCCGTCGACCAGACGGTCTGCCCGGTCGTCGGGTCGAGTTCGTGCAGCACGGAGTCGTACGACGCGGCGAAGAGCCGTCCACCATCGGTCACGACGACGTTGGGGTTGAGCAGTGGGCGACGCCAGCGGATGGCGCCGTCGGCCACCGCGACCAGGCCGGAATAGGTGGGTGAGACCCGGCCGTCCCGGATCGTCGCCACGGACAGGCCGCCGACAGTGTCGACCTGGAGCACCTCCACCGCCGCCTCGTCCTCGTCCGTGGCGACATCCAACAGCTCGACCGCCCACATCCGCTTACCGGTAGTGACGTCCACGCAATGCAGCGTAAATTTCCGCCCCTCGGCGACGGCGGCGTGAACCAGGCGTCCGGCACCCCACAGTGCGCTGCTCGGGCGCAGCGCGGAAGGGCTGTGTTGCGGCACCGCGACCCTTCCGCTTTTTGCCAGGCGGGTAGTCCACCGCGGTTTCCCGGTCGAGCGATCGAGACCGTACAGGACCTGATCGCCGAAGTAGCAGAAGATTCCCTCCGCGCTGTGGAAACCACCGGGCGAGAAGCGGTTCGCGGCCGTCCACAGGTCCTTGCCCGTGAGCGGATCCACCCCCGTCAGCTTCTGCTCCTGCTCCTCAGCCAAGACCAGGCCGGGCACCACGCCGACCACGCCGCGCGGAGACTCCGCCCGCTGCCGCCCGGTCGCCGCATCGAGGATCCGATACCCCGCGGGACCCGCGAATTCCGTGACCAGCAACCGGCCGTCGCCGACGTCGGACACGCTGGGTGACTTAGTTGCCCGGAGCGTCCATCCGTCCCGGCCGGTGGCCGGGTCGATGGTCCACACCTTGTCGGCGTCACCCCCGAACAGGGCAGTCCCGGCCGCGAACGCCGACCTGATGTTGTCGCGACGCCAGGCGGCCGCACCGACTCCGACCGGTCGCCGCACTCCCGAGGACTTCTCTGTTCGCGACCACACGCCGACCGCACCGGCCACGGACGCCGCGCTCACCACTGCACCCGCCACGAGCAGACGGCGCCTGGTGAGCACCGGGCGTCGGACCGTCTTACCCAGGAGCAGGTCGCGGGCCTGCTCCGCGGTCGGGCGCTGAGCGGGGTCGGCGGTGAGCAGCCGCATCAGGGCCGGGGCCAGCGCGCCGGCCCGTTGCGGCTGCCGGACGTCGTGCTTCGCGTACGCCATCAGCATCGGCAGGTACGCGTCCCGCTGGAACGGCCCCAGTCCCTCGACCGCGTAGTACAGGGTCGCCCCGAACCCGAAAATGTCCGCCGGCGGCCCGGGCGGCAATCCCTTGGCCTGTTCGGGGGCGAGGTAGCCGGGCGTACCGAGGACCATGCCGGACTCGGTGAGCGTCTCGGAGTCCGGCGTCGTGGCCAGGCCGAAGTCGGTCAACCGGACCCGCCCGTCCGGCGAGACAAGCACGTTCGCCGGCTTGACGTCGCGATGCGTGATACCCGCCCCGTGCGCGGCGGTCAGCGCCGACAGCAGTTGCAGGCCGACCTCCACCACCCGCGCCGCCGGCAACGGGCCCTCGGCGGCGATCAGCTCCTTCAACGAGCGACCGGCCACCAGCTCCATCACGATCCACGGCCGGCCGTCGTGCTCGACGATGTCGAACACCGACACGATGTTCGGGTGATGCAGGGCGGCAGCGGCCCGCGCCTCCCGCAGGCTGCGCTCACGCTCCACGGCCACCGTCTGGTCGGAGCTGCCCCAGCCGTGCCGCAGCTCCTTCACCGCGACCTGCCGCCGCAGTAGTTCGTCCTGACCGCGCCACACCACGCCCATGCCGCCGGCGCCGATCTGTTCGACCAGCCGGTACCGCCCCGCCACCAGCACGGAACCGCCCGCCGACTCGGGAACAGGGGGATGGCTCGGCACGCCGACACGCTATCCGATCATGTCTCGCGCGCCCTCCGCCGGCCGTACCTGGCCGCGCTGATCTGGCTCCGGTGGGCAGGACGCACCCTAGTCCAGACCGATGGCGTCCAGGTAGCGTTGCGCGGCCCCGGGGGAGGGCAGCAGGTCGCCGCTGCGGGCGTAGACGCCGCCGCTCCGGAACAGCAGTTGATGATCGATGAGATAGCGCCGGACAGCCACATGGTCCACCTCGCTGCCCGTACACCAGCGCAGCAGGATGGTGTTCACGGCAGTCTCGTCATAGGTGGTGCCCTGCGCGAACGACGTCTCGACGAGGTAGCCGAGGACGGTGTGCCGTCGGGTGCGCTTGGCGGGCAGTCGCCGCAGCCGGTCTCCGTCAATGAACGGCGCAAAGGCGGTCTCGTCGGAGGGTTCCATCTGGTGAACCGTAGAGCACGGATCCTCTCCGTGCGATCGAGTATCCGAGCTGGTCAGGACGCGAACCAGTGCAGCGCCTGCCCGTGGCCCTTGGCCCGGGCAGGTTGGGTTGGCGTTTGGCCGGTGGCAGGGTGCCGATCAGATCCAGGACCTGGTCGTCGGCGGCGACCGCGAGAGACCGCCGTTCGTATGCGGCCGACACGCCTCGGGACGGAAACACCGCGAATCCGGTTGCGGCCGGTCGGTTGCGGCGCGACGGTGGGCCGATGGACCATTCCGTACGCCCGATGCCCGCCGCGGAAACCACCGTCGTGGCCGACATGCTGGACGCTTTCAACCGCGAGTTCGACACGCCCACGCCGGGTCCCGAAGTGATCGCCCAGCGCCTGCCCGAGCTGATCGCCGGCGGCCGGCTGGCGGTCCTGCTGACCGGCGAGCCGGCCGCCGGCGTCGCGGTCATCTCCTTCCGGCCCAACCTCTGGTACGACGGCCCGGTCGCCCTGCTCGACGAACTGTACGTACGCCCGGAGCTGCGCGGCCGCCGTTACGGCCACGCCCTGCTGGAGGCCGCCTGCCAGCTGTCCCTGGACCGCGGCGCCGACGTCCTCGAGATCAATGTCGACGGTGAAGACGTCGACGCCCGGCGCTTCTACGAGGCGCACGGTTTCACCAATCTCGAACCGGGCGCCACCGAGCCGATGTACTTCTACTACCGCGAACTCGCCGCAACCTGACAGGTTCCACACATCGGTCGCCGAGGCTGTCCGCGACAGCACGTCGACAGTGGAAGGACCAAGAAATGGCTCAGCGACGGGTACTGCTCTGCGCAGTGGTGGCGGCAACCCTGGCGTTCGGATCGGCCTGCAGCTCCGAGCCGGCCAAGAACGAGGCGCCGCAGGTGGCGACCCTGGCCAGCCCCGGCAGCACGCCCGCCCCGTCCGCTTCCACAGCCGACACCCGGCCCCGGGAACGGATCGACATGACGTCGAAAGACTACGAGGTGATGCTGGAGCCGTACACGAAGTGCATGCAGGAGCACGGCGTGGACATGACCAAGCGCGGCTCCGGTGTGCAGGGTGTTGACGTCACCAAGAACGAAAAGGCCAATGCGATCTGCGAACCGAAATATCTGCCGTTGCCAGCGTGGGAACGCGACCCGGCGAATCCCGCGGCCAAGGACTTCGCCCGGGCGGTCGTCACCTGCCTGAAGGCCAACGGCATCAAGGAGGTCGAGATCGGTGCGGACGGCGTCGGCATCTCGCTCGGCGGTCCCGCCAACGACCAGGACTCCATCACCCGCGGCCTGGACTTGATGCCGAAATGCGAGCGTGAGACCGCCAAGAAGTAACTGTCAGCGGCCGGGCCGCCCCCGGCCCCACCCGCCACCCGTTGAGGAACAGGTCGGCCGGTCAGCTACCGGCCGGAGCGCGCTCAGGGGGTGTTCTCGGCGAGGACCGTCGTCTCCGTGGTGGTGGGGGCGGTGGTGGTCGGCGTCGGCTCGGTGGGGGTGGTGGTCGTCGCCGTGGGGGTGGGCGTCGTCGGGTCCGTGGTCGGGGTGACCGTCGGGGCGGTGGTGGTGGGCTTGGTGGTCGGCGTCGTCGTGGTGGTGGTCGGCGCCGGGTTGGTCGGGGTGTTTGTGGGTTTGGTGGGCTTGGTCGTTGTCGGGGCGACCGTGGGCCAGTGCATCGGCGGGGCGGTCGTGGTGACCGGAATCGGCGGGTAGGTGAGCATCGGCGGGTACGCGGTGAGCGGTGCGTCGACGGCGACGACCGTGCGGCCAGGAGAGACCGGGATGTCCCGGGCGGGGGAAGTCGAGGCCGGGGGCTTGGTGGCCGGCGGGCCGGGGGTGCGTGGTACCGCGACGACCGCGCCGCCGCCGCCGTCGATGGCGGCGTCGGCCTGGCGGCCGTGTGGGGCGGAGCCGCCGTTGGCGAGTTGGAGGCTGAGGACGCTGACGACCGCGGCGGCGACTGCGATGGAGGCCGTCACGGCGGCGCGGCGGCGGGGGCGCCGGATGCGGGTACGGAGCTGGCTGACCTGGCCGACGATGACGGTCGTGTCATCGGTGTCGCGGGCGAGGTCGATGAAGGCGGGGCGCAGGCTGGGGGAGCGGCCCACGGCGTGCCGCAGGATCTGGGCGGCGGTGGCTGCCGTCGGGCGGTGGTCGGGGTTTTCGGCGGTGCACTCTTCGTAGAGGCGGATGACCTCGTTGGGGAGTCCGTCGATGTGGGGCAGGCGGGGCGTCTGGTTGTCGTGGCGGGCGGCGAGGATCTCGCCCACGGTGGTGCCGGGCCAGGCGCGCGTGCCGGTGAGGCATTCGAAGAGCAGGAGGCCCATCGCGTAGACGTCTGCGGCGGGGAAGGTCGGGGCGCCTTGGAGCTGCTCGGGGGCGAGGTTGGCGGGGGTGCCCCAGAGGCGGCCGTGGCTGTCGAAGCTGTTCTGCCCGGCCATGGCGGCGATGCCGAAGTCGAGGACTTTGACGCCGTTGGGGGTGAGCATGACGTTGCGCGGCTTGATGTCGCGGTGCACCAGGTTGCGGGCGTGTGCTGCGGCCAGGGCGGCGGAGATGCCGGCGCAGATCTCGGCGGCGCGCTGCCATTCGAGGGCGCCGGATTCCTTGAGGTGATCAGCCAGGGTGTCGCCCTCGAGGAATTCCATCACCAGGTAGGGGTGCCGTTCGCCGCCTTCGGTGGCCTCGCCGTAGTCGTAGACCCGGGCGACGTGGGGGTGGCTGAGTCCGGCGGCGGCGCGGGCTTCGCGCAGGACGTCGGCGGAGGGTTCGTCGTCGGTGGGGCGGCTCGGGGTGAAGAGCTTGATCGCCACGGTGCGCTTGAGCGTCTTGTCCCAGCCGCGGTGCACCATCGCGCTGCCGCCTCGACCGACGGCCTCGTGCACCTGATAGCGGCCTGCGAGTGAGCGCACCGTGATCCCTACCGTTCTACCTGCGATTACTCACCGTGGTTATTCATGGCGATGAAGATTGTCACCGGTGAGTGCCGCGAATAGTACCCGACCTGCGGAGAATGCCAACCCCGGCCAAGTTCGGCGGATCGTGAAGCGTATTCACGATGGGTAACGGTGGCTTGTGGTGATCATCCCGCCGACTCGCCGTACGGGACGCCCCGGCCGGTTTGTTCCTCGAAGACGAGCCAGGTGCGCGTGGTGCGTACGCCGGGAATGTCCTGAATTCGATCCAGCACGACGTCCCGCAAGGCCGTGTTGTCCGGAGCGCGGACCAGAGCGAGGACGTCATGGTCACCGCCGACCAACGCGAAATGCTCGACGTACGGAATCTCGCGGAGTCCGGCAGCGATCACCCGCCACGCGGTCTGGTCGATGGTGATCGCCACGTACGCGGTGGTGCCCAGCCCGATGCTGCGCGGGTTCACCTCGGCGGTGAAGCCCCGGATCGTGCCGTCCTCCACCATCCGCGACAGCCGGGTGTACGCGTTCGAGCGGGAGATGTGCATGCGCTCGGCCAGCGCCCGGATGGAGATCCGGCCGTCGCGTTGCAGCTCCGCCAGCAGCGCCGTGTCGGTAGCGTCGAGGGGTCCGGCAGAACGTCCAGCCGGACCGTCCGCAGCAGCACTGTCCGAGGACATTCGGTCGTCCTTCCCGCTCGTGGTCGGCAATCTGTCGCCGATCATCCGGCGCTCTTGACCGTACAGTGCCTCGAACTCACGCTGATGCGACCAGACGTCCTTGAAGAGAGCGAGCGTCGCCATGCAGCTTGAGGACCTGTTGCCCTCGGCCGAACCCGTACGGTTCGTCGCCGAGGACGGCACCGAGACCGGGGTGCCCGCGGGTCACGCGCGGCCCGCCGACGACCGGCTGGTCGAGGCGTACCGGCGGATGGTGCTCGGGCGCCGGTTCGACACCCAGGCCACCGCGCTGACCCGGCAGGGCCGGCTCGCGGTCTACCCGTCGAGCCGCGGGCAGGAGGCCTGCCAAATCGCCGCGGTGCTCGCACTGCGCGAGGAGGACTGGCTGTTCCCCACGTACCGGGACAGCGTCGCCCTGGTCGCGCGCGGTCTGGACCCGGCCGAGGTGCTGACCCTGCTGCGCGGCGACTGGCACTGCGGCTACGACCCCGCGGCGACGCGTACGGCCCCGCAGTGCACGCCGCTGGCCACCCAGACGATCCACGCGGTCGGCCTGGCCGAGGCGATGCGCCGCAAGGGCGAGGACAGCGTCACGATGGCGCTCATCGGCGACGGCGGCACCAGCGAGGGCGACTTCCACGAGGCGCTGAACTTCGCCGCGGTGCGCAAGGCCCCGGTCGTCTTCTTCGTCCAGAACAACGGGTACGCCATCTCGGTGCCACTGGCCCGGCAGAGCGCGGCACCCGCACTGGCCTACAAGGGCGTCGGGTACGGCGTCCCCTCCGAGCAGGTCGACGGCAACGACCTGGTCGCGGTGCTGTCCGTGCTGGAGAAGGCCGTCGAGCACGCCCGCTCCGGCCAGGGCCCGTTCCTGGTGGAGGCACACACCTACCGGATCGAGGCGCACACCAACGCCGACGACGCGACCCGCTACCGGGACGAGGCCGAGGTCACCAGGTGGACCGCCGCGGACCCGCTGGCCCGGCTGCAGACGTACCTGAAGAACCGGGGTCTGCTCGACGACGAGGCCGTGCAGACCGCCGAGACCGAGGCCGAGGCTTTCGCCGCCCGGACCCGGACCGCGCTGAACGCTGACGTCGAGGTCGATCCGCGCAGCATGTTCGACCACGTGTTCGCCGAGCCGACCGCGCAGCTGGCCGAGCAGCGCGCCCAGCTCGTCGCCGAGCTGGAAGAGGGGCAGGCGTGATGAGCAACGCGACCGAGATGACCATGGCGCAGGCGCTGAACGCCGCGCTGTGCGACGCGATGAGCGACGACGAGCGCGTGCTGGTCTTCGGCGAGGACGTCGGCGCGCTGGGCGGCGTCTTCCGGATCACCGACGGGCTGACCCGCAAGTTTGGCGAGGAACGCTGCTTCGACACCCCGCTGGCCGAGTCCGGCATCGTCGGGCTGGCCGTCGGTCTCGCGATGGGCGGCTTCAAGCCGGTCGTGGAGATGCAGTTCGACGCGTTCGCCTACCCGGCGTTCGAGCAGATCGCCTCGCACGTCGCGAAGATGCGCAACCGGACCCGCGGCGCGCTGACCATGCCGATGGTCATCCGCGTGCCGTTCGCCGGCGGCATCGGCGGCGTCGAACACCACTGCGACTCCAGCGAGGCTTACTACGCGCACACGCCGGGCCTCAAGGTCGTCACCCCGGCCACCGTCGAGGACGCGTACTGGCTGCTGCGCGACGCGATCGCCGACCCGGACCCGGTCGTCTTCATGGAGCCCAAGCGGCTCTACTGGAGCAAGGCGAAGGTCGACCTCACGAAGCGGTCGGTCGGCACGATCGGCGCGGCGGCGGTCCTGCGCCCCGGGACGGACGTCACCCTGGCTGCCTACGGCCCGACCGTGCCGCTGGCACTGCAAGCGGCCGAGGCCGCCGCGGCCGAGGGGATCAGCCTGGAAGTGGTCGACCTGCGCTCGGTCGTGCCGTTCGACGACGAGACCCTGATGCGTTCCGTACGCAGAACGGGCCGTTGCGTGGTCGTTCAGGAGGCGCAGGGCTTCGCCGGTGTCGCCGCCGAGATCGCCGCGCGCGTGCAGGAGCGGTGCTTCCACTCGCTGGCCGCGCCGGTCCTGCGGGTCACCGGGTACGACATCCCGTACCCGCCGCCGAAGATCGAGCACTCGCACCTGCCGAACGTCGACCGGATCCTGGATGCCGTCGACCGCCTGCAGTTCGACGACGAGCCCGACCTGCGCCACACCGGGACCGCCCAGTGAGCGCCGACCAGGTCTTCCGCCTGCCCGACCTGGGCGAGGGCCTGACCGAGGCCGAGGTCGTCCAGTGGAAGGTCGCCGTCGGTGACACGGTCACCGTGGACCAGGTCGTCGCCGAGGTGGAGACCGCCAAGGCCATGGTCGAGGTGCCGGTCCCGTACGCGGGCACGGTCGCGATCCTGCACGCCGATGCCGGTTCGGTGCTGGCCGTGGGCGAGCCGCTGATCACGGTGTCCGGCGGTGCGGCGGGGCCGTCGGAGGCCGCCGTCGAGCAGTACCGCACCGAGGAGCGCGCCGGCTCGGGCAACGTTCTGATCGGCTACGGCACCGGCCACGGCCCGGTCTCGCGCCGCCGCGCCCGCCGTGGCCGCGCCAACGCTGCCGTGTCCGTTGCTGCTGGCTCGCCCACGCAGGCCACGCCCGTTGCCGCCACCATGCAGGCCGCTTCCCCTGCGGCCACCATGCAGGCAGCTTCTTCTGCGGCGACCGTGCAGGCTGCATCTCTTGCCGCGTCGGCTGCGGCCGCGTCAGGCGCGACCTCCGGCCGTGATTCGGCGGCGGCGCGGGTCATCTCGCCGCTGGTTCGCAAACTTGCCCGCGAGCACGGGCTGGACCTCGCCACGATCCTGCCCGGCGCCGGGCACGGCGTCATCCGGCGCCGTGACGTCGAGAGCGCCATCGCCGCGGCCGGCCAGCCCGCCGTCGCCGGCCAGCCCGCCGTCGCCGGCCAGCCCGCCGTCGCCGCTCAGCCGGCTGGCGCCGCGTCGGCGACCCAGTTCGCGGCCGTGCCGGTTACCGCGGAGATCGTGCGGATTCCGCTGCGCGGGGTGCGGCGGCTGGTCGCCGATAAGCTGTCGCGCAGTCGCAGCGAGATCCCGGACGCGGCCACCTGGGTCGACGTCGACGCCACCGCGCTCATCGAGGCGAAGAACGCCCTCGCGAGCCGCGGCGTGGGCCTGCTTGCGCTGCTGGCCCGGATCACCGTCGCGGCGTTGCGCAAATTCCCCGAGCTGAACTCCACCGTGGACGTCGCGGCGCAGGAGATCGTGCGGCTGCCGTATGTGAATCTGGGTTTTGCCGCCCAGACCGACCGTGGCCTGGTCGTGCCCGTCGTGCAGGGCGCGCACCTGCTGAACGCGGTGCAGCTCGGCGCGGAGCTGAGCCGGCTGTCCGGCCTGGCCCGCGCGGGAACGCTCCCACCGGCGGCGATGACCGGCGGCACCTTCACCTTGAACAACTACGGGGTGTTCGGCGTCGACGGCTCGAACGCGATCATCAACCACCCGGAGGCCGGTATCCTCGGCGTCGGCCGTATCGTCGACAAGCCGTGGGTCGTTAACGGGCAGCTCGCCGTCCGCAAGGTCACCCAGCTCTCGCTCAGTTTCGACCACCGGGTCTGCGACGGCGGCGCGGCGGGTGGTTTCCTGCGGTACGTCGCGGACTGCGTGGAGCAGCCCGCGGTCCTGCTCGCAGATCTCTGAGTTCCACCAGGAGGCACCATGACCACGGTCGATCAGCACCGGCTGCACGAGGCCGGAACGGACCGCTGGGCCGTGCTGCGCGAGGTGGAGCAGCGGGTGCTCTGGCTTGCGACGGCGATGATCGACCACGCCAACCGGGTGCGGCCCAACACGGACGGCCTCAAGGTCGGCGGGCACCAGGCGTCCAGCGCGTCGATGGCGACCATCATGACGGCGCTGTGGTTCGACCACCTCCGCAGCGCCGACCGGGTGTCGGTGAAGCCGCACGCCTCGCCGGTGCTGCACGCGATCAACTACCTGCTGGGCAGCCTCGACGAGCGCTACCTGACGACGCTGCGGGCGTTCGGCGGGCTGCAGAGCTACCCGAGCCGGTCCAAGGACCCCGACCCGGTCGACTATTCGACCGGCTCGGTCGGCATCGGCGCCACCGCCCCGATCTGGGGCGCGCTGGCCCGCCGCTATGTCAACAGCTCCGGCGCCGCGACCGGCACCGGCCGGCAGTATTCGCTGGTCGGCGACGCCGAGCTGGACGAGGGTGCCTGCTGGGAGGCGATCCTCGACCCGATGGTCACCGACCTCGGCGAGGTCTGCTGGATCGTCGACCTGAACCGGCAGTCGCTGGACCGGGTCATCCCGCACGTGGCCGCGACCCGGCTGCAGGCCATGTTCGCCGCCGCCGGCTGGCAGGTGCTGACCGCCAAGTACGGCCGTCTGCTGACCGAACTCTTCGAACGGCCCGGCGGTGACGCCCTGCGCCGGCGCATCGACGAGATGTCCAACGCGGAGTTCCAGCGGCTGTTGCGCTGCGATCCGGAGCAGTTGCGGCTGCGGCTGCCGGGCGAGGGCCCGGACGCGGACGCCCTGCGGTCGCTCGTCGGCACCCTGAACGACGGCACGCTGACGGCGGCGCTGCGCAACCTGGGCGGCCACGACTTGCGCACGCTGGGTGACACGCTCGACGCGATCGACGACACCCGGCCGACGGTGATCTTCGCGTACACGGTGAAGGGGCACGGACTAGCCACCGAGGGCCACCCGCAGAACCACTCCTCGATGCTGACCGAGGCACAGCTGCGCGAGTTCGCCGCGCGGGTGGGCATGTCGGTGGAGACGCCGTGGGCCCGCTTCACCGACGACTCGGCGGCCGGGCAGCTCTGCGCGGAGGTCTCGGAGCGCTTGCACCGTACGCCGCTGGCGGCCCAGCCCGCCCCGGACGTGCCCACCGACCTGGGGCGTACCCCGACCGGCACCTCGTCGACCCAGGCGGGGCTGGGCCGGGCGCTGCTCGACCTGACCCGCCAGGCCCCGGCCGTGGCCCGCCGCGTGGTGACAGCCGCGCCCGACGTGGCCTCGTCGACGAACCTGGGCGGCTGGATCAACAAGGTCGGCGTGTGGGCGGCCGACGACCGGCGAAACTGGTTCGACGACGACCCCGAGACGATCCTGCACTGGCGCGAGCGGCCCACCGGCCAGCACATCGAGCTGGGCATCGCCGAGGGCAACCTGGTCGGGCTGCTCGGTGAGCTGGGTGCCACCTGGAGCCGCTGGGGTCAGCCGCTGCTGCCGATCGGCGTGGTCTACGACCCCTTCGTGGAACGCGCCCTCGAACCGTGGTCCTTCGGCATGTACGCCGGCGGCCAGTCGATCCTGGTGGGCACCCCGGCGGGTGTCACGCTGGCGGCCGAGGGCGGCGCGCACCAGTCCATCAAGACTCCGTCGATCGGCCTCGAACAGCCCGGCTGCATCAGCTACGAGCCCGCGTTCACGGTCGATTTGGAGTGGACCCTGCTCGCGGCGTTGTCCCGGCTGGGCAAGGCCGGCGGCAGTTCCGCGTACCTGCGGCTGTCGTCGCGTCCGGTCGACCAGGGCCTCGCTGCGGTGCCGACCGACCCCGCCGCTCGGGAGCGACGTCGCCGTCAGGTCGTGGCCGGGGGTTATCTGTTGCGCCGGGCCGCGCAGGCACCCGCGGTGACCATCGCCGCGATGGGCGCGATGCTGCCCGAGGCGTTGGCCGCGGCTGACCGGCTCGACGCGCAGGGCGTGCCGGCCGACGTGGTCTGTGTGACCAGCCCTGGCCTGTTGTTCTCGGCCATGCAGGCCCGCGCCGGGCACGGCACCGCCGAGAGCTGGATTCTCGACGCTGTCTTCCCGGCTGACCGGGCCGCGCCGCTGCTCACCGTGCTGGACGGTCACCCGCACACACTGGCGTTCCTGGCCGGTGTGCACCGCCGTCCAGCCCAGCATCTCGGCGTGAGCGCCTTCGGCCAGTCCGGCGCGCTGAACGCGGTGTACCAGCACCACGGCATCGACACCGACAGCATCGTCCGGGCCGGTTTGGACCTCGCCTGACCGCTCGTACGGCCGCCGGGGCTGGATCTCGGCGGCCGTACGTTTGCCTAACGCGTAACACAGTGGTTACGCTTTCGGGGTGGATGAGGTGGCTGCGGCGATCGCCGACCCGGTGCGGCGGGAGATCCTGGAGCTGCTCCGCGAGCACCCTCGGGCCGCCGGGGAGCTCGCCGACCGCTTCCCGATCAGTCGTCCCGCCGTGAGCCGGCACCTGCGTGTGCTGCGCGAAGCCGGGCTGGTCCGGGACACCGCCGAGGGCCGCCACCGGGTCTACACGCTGGATCCGACCCCGTTCGCCGAGCTGACCGCCTGGCTGGACCCGTTCCGCCGAGCCGCCCAGGAAAGCCAGCCGACCACGGAAAGCCTGCCGACCACGGAGAGCCAGCCGACCACGGAGAGCCAGCCGAACACGGAGAGCCAGCCGACAACGGAAAGCCCGGCGGCCGGCTGGGAACGGCGTCTTGATGCCCTCGAGACCGAGGTTTATCGCACCCGTCGTGAGCACCGCACCCGCGGCGCTGCGGCACACCGACAGGAGAACAGCGCATGACCAACCCACCCACCGGCCGGCTGCAGGCGGCCGCGGCCGGCGTCGAGCTCATCGTGAGCCGCAGCTTCCGGGCGCCCATCGAGGATGTCTGGGCCAGCGTCACCGAGTCGGACCGCACCGCGCGCTGGTTCGGCGCGTGGGAGGGCGATGCTGCGCCGGGCGCCATCATCAAGATGCAGATGGCCTTCGAGGAGTCGGCCCCCTGGTTCGACGTCCGCATCGAGGCATGTGAACCACCGCGCCGACTGCTGCTGGTGATGACCGAGGGCTCCGGCATCCAGCGCATCGAGCTGCGGCTCGCCGCGGCGGGGGAGCAGACCGACCTGGAGCTGGTGCAGCACCTCGACACCACCGACGCGGTGGGCGACATGGGCCCGGGCTGGGAGTACTACCTGGACAACCTGGTTGCCTCGCGAGCCGGGCAGCCGCTGCCGAGCTTTGACGACTACTACCCCGCGATGAAGCCGTATTACGAAGGCTTGTCCGCCTAGCGTGACTTTCTGTCGGAACTCTGACAGCGTGCGGCGGATAGTCGCAGGCAAGGCGGCTTGACAGGACAAAGCTAAATATTGACCCACGGCAACGAAAAGGATGACACTTTGCAGCGTAAGTTCCGGTCCCGGACGGTCCTGTCCGATCGGGACCGGGTGAAGCCTCAGCGCAGGAGGCTGCTGTGAAAGACCGTCCTCCGTATCTGTTCGCCACCGCTGTCCGCCGGCCCGCGTCCGCACACGTGGCGGTAACCAGCGACGTCGGCACGGCCGTGACCGAACTGGCCGTCCACGGCCGCTGGGAAAGGCGGATGGCCGCGGAGCTCTCCACGGCCATCCGGAAATGCCACGCCGAGCAACCCCGGGCCGTGATCGTCAACCTGCACGATCTGGGCGATCCGCTCGGCGACAGCATGCCGCTGTGGCTGACCGAGCGCCGGGTCGCCATGCGGCTGCGCCCGGCGGTGCTGTTGGCGCTCAGCCTGCCGACCACCGCCCCGTTGCACCGGCGACTGCGACGGGTAGGCGCCTATCGCTACCTGCCGATGTACGCGTCCATGCCGGAGGCGCATGCGGCTCTGGCCGACCAGTCGCCCCGGCTTGACCTGATGCAGGTCTCACTCCCACCGGAGTTGACCGCGGCGCGCACTGCCCGTGACCTGGTCGAGCAGGCCTGCGTGAGCTGGGGTCTCACCCGCGTCCTGCATCCGGCCCGGCTGGTCGTCTCGGAGCTGACGGCCAACGCGGTCACCCACGCCCGCACCGACCTGACGGTCACGGTATCCCGCCGCGGCAGCGGCCTTCATGTATCCGTCAGCGACGGCGACCCGCAGCTGCCCCAGCTGGATCCGCCGGAGAGCACCCGGGCGGAACACGGTCGCGGCCTCTACCTGGTGCACAAATGCGCGGCCGCGTGGGGCTCCATGCCGACCTGCACCGGCAAGGTTGTCTGGGCGACGCTCTATCACCGCTCCCGGCTCTGAAAGCAGGAGTCGACCAGGCTGTCCGGCACCTCGGCGAGCGTGGCCGGTTGCCAGCGGGGACGCCGGTCCTTGTCGATGATCTGCGCGCGGATGCCCTCGGCCAGGTCCGGCAGCCGGAGCAGGGCCGCCGACAGCCGATACTCCTGCGCCAGCGCGGCCTGCAGGTCCGGCAGCGCGGCGGCCGTGCGCACCGAACGCAGACTGACGGCCAGCGAGGTGGGCGACTTGCCTTCGATTTCCTTGGCCGCTGCCTGGGCCGCCGGATCACCGTGTGCGGTCAGCCGTTCGACGATCGTCGCGACGCTGTCCGCCGCGTAACACTCGTCGATCCACGCGCGGGCGGTATCGAAATCGCCGCCGGGCGGGTCCGTCGCCAACGCCGCGACCGCCGCCGCTGCCTCGGTGTGCACGAGTGAGTCAGTCAGCGCGGCAAGCCGGTCGTGCGACACGAAGTGGTCGGCCAGCCCGGCGGTGATCGCGTCGGCCGGCCCGATCGTCGTGCCGGTCAACGCCAGGTGGGTGCCGAGTTGCCCAGGCGCGTGCGCCAGCAGCCACGATCCGCCCACGTCGGGGTGAAACCCGATGCCGACCTCCGGCATCGCGAGCCGCGAGCGGTCGGTGACCACGCGCACGCCCGCGTGCGCGGAAACCCCGATCCCGCCGCCCATCACCAGGCCGTCCATCCAGGCCACGACCGGTTTCGGGTACGCCGCCAGCTGCGCGTTCAGCCGATACTCGTCGGCCCAGAAGTCCAGCGAACCGGTGCCGCCCGACACCGCGTCGGCGTGCATGGCCCGCAGGTCGCCGCCGGCGCACAGGCCGCGCTCACCCGCTCCGGTGATCAGCACGGTCCGGACCTGCGCGTCATCCGCCCATTCGGTGAGCGTGCGCCGCAGGATGCCGACCATCTCGGCGGTCAGCGCATTGATGGCCCGCGGGCGATTCAGCACGAGGTGCCCGAGCCGGCCGGTGATCCGCGCGAGCACCGGGGAATCGGTCATGGTCATGCGTCTCCTCGCCGTCCGGTCCGCCCCAACCAGTTGATGTTGTCACATCCCGGGGGCGCTCCCGCCGCCACGCATTTACCATCCCGTCATGACGGTGCCGTCAGAGAAGCTTCGCCTTGCCGCAGACTTCCCCGCTGCCACACATGAGCAGTGGCGCAAGCTTGCCCTCGGAGTCCTGCGCAAGGCCGGGCGTGCCGATGAGGACACTCCGGCCGAAGCCGCCGAGGATCTGCTGGCTGACCAGGGCTTCGACGTCACCTTGGCGCCGCTGTACACGGCTGACGACCCCACCCCGTTCCCCGGGCCACCCGGGCTGTTCCCGTTCACGCGAGGCGCGCAGGCGGCCGGCGCGGTGCCGGCGGGCTGGGATCTGCGGCAGCGGCACGCGAACCCGAGCCCGACGCTGACCAACGAAGCCGTCCGGGCCGACCTGGAGAACGGCGTCACCTCGTTGTGGCTGGTGCTCGGCGCCGCCGGCCTCCCGGTGACGGGCCTCGCGACCGCGCTGGACGGCGTCTACCTGGACCTCGCCGCCGTGGTGCTGGACGCGGGCGCGGCTGCGGTGGATGCCGTGCCGGCCTGGTTTGCGCTGGTGGCCGACCGTAAGGTGCCCGTCGACCAGGTCCGCGGCAACCTGGGCGTCGACCCCCTGGGCTATCGGGCCCGCACCGGACAGCACGGGGAGTGGCCCCTCGCAGAATGGGCTGACCGCTGTGTCAGCGAGTTCCCCGGCCTGCGCGCGATGACCGTCGACGCGACCAGTTACCACGACGCGGGCGGCTCCGACGCGCAGGAGCTGGGCTGTGCACTGGCTACCGGCGTGGCGTACCTGCGGGAGCTCACCGCCGCCGGACTGAGCATCCCCGCCGCCCTGGGCCAGCTCGAGTTCCGATATGCGGCCACCGCCGACCAGTTCGCCACGATCGCCAAGCTGCGCGCCGCCCGCCGGCTCTGGGCCCGGGTCGCCGAGGTCAGCGGGGCTCCCGAGGCAGGCGCCCAGCGGCAGCACGCGGTGACGTCCACAGCGATGATGACCGCCCGTGACCCCTGGGTGAACATGCTGCGGACCACCCTCGCCTGTTTCGGCGCGGGCGTCGGCGGCGCGGGTGCAGTTACCGTGCAGCCGTTCGACCACCGCCTGGGGCTGCCGGACGGCTTCGCCCGGCGGATCGCCCGCAACACTCAGTCGCTGCTGCTGGACGAGTCCTCGGTCGGCCGGGTCGCCGACCCCGCTGGCGGGTCCTGGTATGTCGAGCGGGTCACTGAGGACCTGGCCCAGGCTGCCTGGGCCTGGTTCACCGAGATCGAGCGGGCGGGCGGGATGGCTGCGGCGCTGGACAGCGGTCTGATCGCCGACCGGCTCGCCGCCACCTGGGAACGCCGCGCCGACGACCTGGCCCACCGGCGTACCCCGCTGACCGGCGTCAGCGAGTTCCCGAACCTGGAGGAACGCCTGCCGGTCCGCGAGCCGCAGCCCGAGGTCCCGAGCGGTGGCCTGCCCCAGCACCGGTACGCCGAACAGTATGAAACCCTGCGGGACCGCGCCGATGCCCATGAGGCCGCGAACGGCACCCGGCCGACGGTGTTCCTGGCTACGCTGGGCCCGCCCGCGGTGCACAACGCCCGCGCCGGATTCGCCGCGAACCTTTTCGCCGCCGGTGGGATCGCGTCCGTGCGGCCTGCGGTCGGCGCCGACGACCCGGCCCGCCTGGCTGCCGAGTTCGCCGCCAGCGGCGCTCAGGTCGCCTGTCTGTGCTCGTCGGACAAGACGTACGCGGCATCGGCCGCAGCGGTTGCGGCAGCGCTGACCGAGGCCGGTGCCCGCCGGGTCTGGCTGGCCGGGCGCGGGGAGTACGACGGTGTGGACGGCTACGTCTTCGCTGGCTGCGACGCCGTTGGCGTGCTGGAGACCACATTGACCGACCTGGGGGTGGCGTCGTGATTCCCGACTTCAGCGGCGTCGAGCTCGGCGCCCCACCGGCCGGGCCCGACCTCGGGCAGTGGCGCGAAGCGGTCCGCACGGAGACCGGGGGCGACCCGGAAGCGCTGAACTGGACCACCCCAGAAGGCATCGTGGTGCCGCCGCTCTACACGGCGGCGGACCTGTCCGGCCTGGACTTCCTCGGCACCTACCCGGGTGTGGCGCCCTATCTGCGTGGGCCGTACCCGACCATGTACACCACCCAGCCGTGGACGATCCGCCAGTACGCGGGCTTCTCCACCGCCGACGCGTCGAATGCCTTCTACCGGCGCAACCTGGCCGCCGGGCAGAAGGGCCTGTCGGTCGCGTTCGACCTGCCGACCCACCGTGGCTACGACTCCGACCACCCCCGGGTCGGCGGCGACGTGGGCATGGCCGGAGTGGCGATCGACTCCATCTACGACATGCGGCGGCTCTTCGACGGCATCCCGCTGGACAAGATGAGCGTGTCGATGACCATGAACGGCGCCGTGCTGCCGATCCTGGCGCTCTACATCGTCGCGGCCGAGGAGCAGGGGGTGGCGCCGGAACAGCTCGCCGGGACCATCCAGAACGACATTCTCAAAGAGTTCATGGTCCGCAACACCTACATCTACCCGCCGCAGCCGTCGATGCAGATCATCTCCGACATCTTCTCGTTCACCTCGGCGAAGATGCCGAAGTTCAACTCCATCTCGATCTCCGGCTACCACATCCAGGAAGCCGGTGCCACCGCCGATCTCGAACTGGCGTACACCCTGGCGGACGGCGTGGAATATCTGCGCGCGGGTCGCGCCGCCGGGCTGGACATCGACGCGTTCGCGCCGCGGTTGTCGTTCTTCTGGGCCATCGGCATGAACTTCTTCATGGAGGTCGCCAAGCTGCGCGCCGCCCGGCTGCTCTGGGCCCGGCTGGTGCGCGACTTCGAGCCCAAGAACCCCAAATCGCTGAGCCTGCGCGCGCACTCGCAGACCTCCGGCTGGTCGCTGACCGCCCAAGACGTCTTCAACAACGTGGTCCGCACCTGCGTGGAGGCGATGGCCGCCACCCAGGGCCACACCCAGTCGCTGCACACGAACGCCCTCGACGAGGCCCTCGCACTGCCGACCGACTTCTCGGCTCGCATCGCCCGCAACACCCAGCTGGTCCTGCAGCAGGAGTCCGGCACCACCCGGATGATCGACCCGTGGGGAGGCAGCGCCTATGTGGAGCGACTGACCCACGACCTGGCCGCCCGCGCCTGGCAGCACATCACCGAAGTCGAGGCCGCCGGCGGCATGGCCCGTGCCATCGACGAGGGCATCCCCAAACTGCGCGTCGAAGAGGCCGCGGCCCGCACCCAGGCCCGCATCGACTCCGGCCGCCAGCCGGTCATCGGCGTCAACAAATACCGGCCCGACGCCGACGAGCCGATCGACGTGCTCAAGGTCGACAACCGGGCCGTCCGTGCCCAGCAGATCGACCGGCTGCGGCAACTGCGCGCCGACCGCGACGAAGCCGACTGTACGGCCAAACTGGACGCCCTCACCCGCGCGGCGGGCGCCGCGCTCGACGGCACCCGGGGCCCCGGCCTCGACGGCAACCTGCTGGCGTTGGCCGTGGACGCCGCCCGCGCCAAGGCCACCGTCGGGGAGATCTCCGACGCCCTCGAGAAGGTGTACGGCCGACACTCCGCGCAGATCCGTACCATCTCCGGGGTCTACCGGAAGGAAGCGGGAGCGGTGTCCTCGATCGAGAAGGTCCGCACGGCCACCGCGGAGTTCGGCGTCGCCGAGGGCCGCCAGCCCCGCATCCTGGTCGCCAAGATGGGCCAGGACGGGCACGACCGCGGCCAGAAGGTGATCGCCACCGCGTTCGCCGACCTCGGCTTCGACGTCGACGTCGGCCCGCTGTTCCAGACCCCGGGCGAGGTTGCCCGGCAGGCGGTCGAGGCGGACGTCCACATCGTCGGCGTCTCCAGCCTGGCCGCCGGGCACCTCACCCTGGTGCCCGACCTGCGCGACGAACTGGCCGCGCTGGGCCGCGACGACATCATGATCATCGTCGGCGGGGTGATCCCGCCCCAGGACTTCGACGCACTGCGCGCAGCCGGTGCGGCGGCCATCTTCCCGCCGGGCACGGTCATCGCTGACGCCGCGCTGGACCTGCTCGGCCAGCTGTCCCGGCAACTCGGCCACGCCTGAGCCGCGGCCGATGGCGACCTTCGACGTCCAGACGTGCGCCGACGGCGTACGCGCGGGTGCCCGGGCCTGGATCGCCCGGGCCATCACGCTGGTCGAGTCCACCCGGCCCGACCACCGCGCGGCGGCCCAACGCCTGCTGACCGAGTTGACCCCGCACGCGGGCGGCGCCCGCCGGGTCGGCATCACCGGCGTTCCCGGTGCGGGCAAGTCCACCTTCATCGACGCGCTGGGCAGCCGTCTCACCGCCGAGGGGCACAAGGTTGCCGTCCTCGCCGTCGACCCGTCCTCCACCCGCTCCGGTGGCAGCATCCTCGGCGACAAGACCCGGATGGCCCGGCTCGCCGTCGACGACCACGCCTTCATCCGCCCGTCGCCCACCGCCGGCACCCTGGGCGGTGTCGCGAAAGCCACCCGGGAGGCGATCGTGGTGGTCGAGGCGGCCGGCTACGACGTGGTCCTGGTCGAGACCGTGGGAGTGGGCCAGTCCGAGACCACGGTTGCCGAGATGGTCGACTCGTTCCTGCTGCTCACGCTCGCCCGTACCGGCGACCAGTTGCAGGGCATCAAGAAGGGCGTCCTGGAACTCGCCGACGTCATCGCCGTCAACAAAGCAGACGGCCCGCACGAGGCGGACGCCCGCCGCGCCGCCCGCGACCTCGCCGGGGCGCTGCGCCTGCTGCACGTCCAGGAGGACGGCTGGCAGCCGCCGGTGGTCACCTGCAGTGCCCTCGAAGAAACCAACCTCGACGAGGTCTGGCGCCAGATCTGCCACCACCAGGACACCCTCGCCGCCTCCGGGGCGCTTGCCGAGCGCCGCCGGCGTCAGCAGATCGGCTGGGTCTGGTCGATGGTCCGGGCCGAACTGCTCGACCGCCTGCGGACCGACCCGGCCGTGCGAGCCCTCGCCCCCGACGTGGAACGCGCGGTCGCGGACGGCACCCTCACCCCGGCCCTCGGCGCCGAACGCCTCCTTGCCGGCTTCACCTGGCCCGCCGGCGATTCGTAGTGCGGTAGTTGCACTTCCAGCTGCTCCGAAGGGCGGCACCTGGACCTGGACGACGGAGCATCGGCACACTTCGCCAGTGTCGGGCGCTCGACCGGCGCCCAGCCCGTGCTGATGTTCATCCAGGTGAGCGACCGGACACCGGGCAAGAACAGCATCCACCTGGGCCTGCACACGCCGGACGCGCCGGCCGCCGTCGCCCGGGGCGACGGCCCTGGGCGCAAAGCCGGTCGCCGACTTCGCCGAGTACGGCGCGGTGTGGACCACCCTGACCGATCCCGAAGGCAACCTCTTCGACATCGGCGCCGGCAGTTGAGCATGACCACTACGGCACGAGCCAGGTGTTGCCTACCCGAGTAACGCCGAGCCAACGCTGAGCCAATGCCGGGTTGGCAGGGTTGCCTCCGTCAGCAACAAAGGAGGTGGCATGGCATTGCGAGATACGGATGCAGCCCTGCGGTTCCGCATTCTCGGCCGCGTGACGGCGACCCGCGGCCCGGAACGGCTGCACTGCGGCGGGCCGAAGCAGCGGGCACTGCTGGCGGTGCTGCTGCTCAACGCGAACCGTCCCGTGTCGATGAGTCGGCTCGCCGACCTGATCTGGTGGGAAGCGGAGCCGAAGTCCGCCGCCGCGAACCTGCGAACGTACGTGGCTGGTTTGCGGCAGGCGATCGGCGGCGAGCGCATCCTCGCCCGACCCGGGGCCTATGAGATTCGCGTGCTGCCTGGCGAGTTCGACGCGCACGATTTCGCCGAGCTGGTGGCGCGCGGCCGGGCGGCGCTTGCCGCGGGGTCGCTCGACTTGGGGGTGGATGCGCTCGGGCGTGCGCTGGCGCTGTGGGACGGGCGGGCGGGCGAGGACGTGCCGCGGGCGTTCGCCTTGGACAACCTGTTCACGATCCTGGACGAGGAACGCCTAGCCGTCTTCGAGGACTGGGCCTCCGCGCTGATCGCTGTGGGACAGACGGCATTGGCGGTGCCTGCCCTGCGCCGGTTCCTTTCCGAGCATCCGTACCGCGAGCGGGCCTGGCGGCACCTGATGGAGGCGCGCTACCGGTGTGGTGACGCCGCCGGTGCCATCGCGACGTTCCAGCGGGTCCGCGCGGTGCTGCTGGACCAGCTGGGGCTGGAGCCGGGCGTGGAACTGGTGGAACTCCATCGAGCGATCCTCCGGCGCGACCCGCTCGTCCCGGCGGGTGCCAGGTGATCGGCCACGTCGCGACGGCCTGTCTGGTCGCGGTGGGATTGACCTTCTCCGTCGCCGCATGGAACAAGGCGCGGGGCCGGGTGCAGCGCCAGGCCGCGCTGAGTCTCGTGCAAGCAGCTACCGGGTTGACCGGTGTCCGAGCCGGGATCGCCGTCACCGCGCTGGTGGCTGTGGAAACTGCGGTGCCGGTGGCACTCGCCGTTCCCCCGTGGCGACCGGTGGGCGGATGGCTCGCCGTGGCGCTGTCCGTCGGTCTGCTGGGTGGCGTTCTGCTGCTCGCGGATCGCGATGTCCCGTGCGCCTGTTTCGGCGAACCGACGGCCATGGTGTCGGGGCTGCACGCGGTCCGCAACGCCGGGCTGGTCGCGCTAGCGATCGGTGGAGCGGTCGCGCCGCCTCTGCCCCTGACGGTGCCGACCGCCGTCGCCGGGATTCTGCTCTGCCTCTGCATCGTCCGTTTCGAAGCCCTCGGTGCGGCCGTCCGTGCCATCCGGGTAACCCCATGAAGGAGAAACTGTGTTCGTACCTGTGTTGTTGTGCGCCGTGTCGGCCTTGCTGGTGCTCAATCTCGTGCTCACCTACGGCGCTCTGCGTCGGTTGCGGGAGCACGCCCAACTGCTGAACCCGGACCAGGGCCCGGCGATCAAGGCGGCGGGGGAAACAGTCTCGGACTTTGCGGCTAGTACGGTCGATGCCGCAACCCTCACGGCCGCCGATCTGGGCGCCGGCACTCTCATCGGCTTCTTCACGCCAGGGTGCGAACCCTGTCGGGAGATGCTGCCGAAGTTTGCCCGGGTCGCCGCCGCGCACGCTGCCGGCCGGACCGGTGTGGTCGCCGTGCTGGTCGGTGACGAGGAGACGACCGCTGACGACGCTCGCATGCTGGCGTCGGTGGCCCAGGTCGTGGTGGCCTCCCGGGCCGCGCCGATCGTGGCGGCGTTCGCCGTGCAGGCCTACCCGTCCATCTGCACGATGGGCGACCGGGGCCGGATCGCCGCGCTCGGCCTGCCAGCTGCCGAGCCGGTGCACGTCGGTGCTGCCGCATGACAAGCCGTGGCGGCCGTCCCGACCTGGAGATCCGGGTGGGGACGGCCGTACTGGCCGCCTTGGTTTTCGCCCTGCGGACCACCCCCGGCAGGCTCGTCCTTCAACTGTTGCTGGCGATCGTCGCCGGGCTGGTGCCGCTGACGACCGCGCTGACCACCAAGCGGGTATTCGACGAACTTGCCGCCGGCCAACGTGCAGCGGCGCTCATCGCGGGCGCCGTCCTGGCGGGTGCTGCACTGACCGCCGCCTGCGTGCCGCTGCTTCAGCACTACGTCGGGCGGGAGATCGAGCGGCGGTTGAGCTGCCGGGCCTCCGACGAGTTGTATCGGGCCGTCACCAAGCCGGTCGGGCTGGCTCGCCTCGAGGATCCGGCGTTTCACGACCGGGTCCGGCTCGCTCGCCAGTCTGGTGGTGACACCCCGGCCGCCGTCACCGACTCTTTCCTGTCAGTGGCGCGCTGCGTGATCAGTGCGGTCGGTGTGCTTGCGGCGCTGGCGGCACTGAGTCCGCTCCTGGCCGGCGGGCTGCTCCTGGCGTGCGTACCGGTGGTCCTGTGTCATCTCGCGATGTCGAGAGGACGCGCTGCCCTGCTGTGGACGGTGAGCCCGGCAGAGCGACGGGAGATCTTCTTTGGTGGCTTGCTCGTGGATCTGCAAGCGGCCAAGGAGATCCGGCTGTTCGGGCTCGGCGACTTTCTGCGCCACCGGATGCTGGCCGATCGCCAGGTGGTGGATCGGCAATACCGGCGGATGGACCGCAAGGACCTCGTTCTCCAGGCCGCGGCGGCACTTCTGGTCGCGGTTCCGGCTGCCGCAGCCATCATGTGGGGGATCCGGTCGACCGGTACGGGGCTGTCTATGGGCGACGTCTCGCTGCTGCTCATCTCGGTGGGTGCTCTGGGCTCCATCGGCAGTGATCTGGCGTCGGGACTCGCCATGACGCATCGGCAGGCGTTGCTGTACCGGCACTACCTCGCGGTGTTGAGGGAACCGATGGCCGAAGTCGTAGCCGGGCCGGCACTGCCCACCGCAGCGTTGGCGGGCAGCGGCATTCAACTGCGGGACGTCTGGTTCCGGTACGCCGACACCGGTCCGTGGGTGCTACGGGGCGTCACGTTCACGATTCCCACG
The DNA here is from genome assembly GCF_044452725.1 of Actinoplanes sp. NPDC051859. Taxonomy (NCBI): domain Bacteria; kingdom Bacillati; phylum Actinomycetota; class Actinomycetes; order Micromonosporales; family Micromonosporaceae; genus Actinoplanes; species Actinoplanes sp. NPDC051859. The sequence continues at coordinate 97,179 of NZ_JBITBX010000011.1, forward strand.
GGGCGATCGCTGGCGCTGGTCGGTGCGAACGGGGCGGGCAAGAGCACCCTCGTCAAGCTGCTCTGCCGACTCTACGAACCCACGCGCGGTGCGATCACCTGGGACGGTGTGGACATCCGTACCCTGCCGCCGGAGGAACTGCGGAACCGCATCACCGTCGTCTTCCAGGACTACATGGAGTACGACCTGTCGGCGGCCGAGAACATCGCGATCGGCAACGTCAGCGCCCTGGACGACACGCCGGGGATCCGGCGGGCTGCCCAGCAGGCCGGCGTCGACGGCGTGATCACCCGGCTGCCGCACGGCTACGACACCCTGCTCAGCCGGGTGTTCGCGGGCGACTCCGACGCCCCGGACGACGTCGGAGTGCAGCTCTCCGGCGGCCAGTGGCAGCGACTCGCCGTCGCCCGCGCAATGTTCCGCGGGGACCGGGAGCTGATGATCCTGGACGAGCCGAGCTCGGGTCTCGACCCCGCGGCGGAGCACGAGTTGCACGAGCGGCTGCGCCAGTTGCGGCACGGACGGACCAGCTTGTTGATCTCGCATCGGCTCGGCGCGGTACGGGCCGCCGACCACATCGTCGTGCTGGACCAGGGGCGGGTCGTCGAGCAGGGCGATCATGCTGGTCTCCTGGCCGCCGGTGGCCGGTACGCGCGACTGTTCCAGCTCCAGGCCAGCCCGTACCTGGCCCAGCAGCGGCAGGAGGCGCGGTGAGGGGCGTGCTGCTCTCGCTCGGTGTGGTGGCCGTGGCAGCCGGGGTGCTGCGGCGTGGCCTGGTGGTCGTCGACGTGACCGGTCGCAGCATGGAGCCCACCCTGTTCGCGGGTGACCGGGTGTTGATCCGGCGGAGGAGCAGCGCCCGGTTGCGGCGCGGCGCCCTGATCGTGTTGGAACTGCCGGACGACGACGGGAGATGGGACCGCCCGCCGTTGGGTGCTGCCGCCCTGGACGACCGGTACTACCTGGTCAAACGGGTGGTGGCGAGGGGCGGTGACCGGACGCCGCCGGATTCGGTGCCGGCATCGTCGGAGCGCGTCGTACCGCCGGGAACGCTGGTGGTCGCGGGCGACAACCGGCGGCGCAGCCTCGATTCCCGGCAGTTCGGCTTCGTCCCGGCTAACCGGGTGCTCGGAGTCGTCCTGGTCCACCTGCCGCCACGACGCCTGTGACACGTGCTCGGGGGCCTGCTCTGCGGGTCCCCGAGCCGTGCTGTCGGGCAGCTATTCGTCCAGGAGGGCGTCGAGAGCTTCCGCTTCCGCCGCGTTGCCAGCCTTCAGATAGAGGCTCCGCGCCTCGTGACGGGCGGCCCGGGCGGCGCCAGGTCGGCCGTTGAGGTCCTCGGCGGTACCGAGTGCCTTCCAGGCTCGTGCCGAACCGTACGCGGACGCGAGCCGCACCATGCGGTCGCGCCCGTCAGCCAGCAGGGCGTACGCGCGCTCGCCGTCCCCCGCGTCGTTGGCGATCTCGCCGAGGGTGATCAGCGCGTCGCCCTCGGCAAAAGCCAGTCCGACTGCTCGGCTGGCCTGCAGTCCTTCTTCGGCCGTTGTCTGGGCTCCGGCGATATTGCCGCGGCGGCGTTGCAGCGCCGCGAGGTTGTTGAGGATGCTGGCGATGTCGCCTTCGGTGCGGGCCGTGCGGGCCGCGTCGAGGGCTTGGCGGAGGTGAAGTTCCGCCGCCGCGAGGTCGTTTCGCTCCCGGTGCACGATGCCGACCGCGAGCGACAACCAGATCCGGAGCCGAAGGTAGTTGCCCTCGTCGGCCAGCCGGACACCTTCGTCCAAGTGGCTCAGCGCCGTATACAGGTCACCGCTCATCCGGTGCACCCAGCCCACGTGATGCAACAGGTTCGCCTCAGCGCGCCGGTCACCCGTGGCGCGGGCGAGACGGAGCGCCTCCTGCGCATCGGGAAGTGCCTTTGCCAGCTCGCCCAGGCGCAGATGAGCCGCGGACCGGAGGAACAGGGCGTCGACCTCGCCGAGCCGATCGCCGGTGGACCGGAACAACGCCAGGGCTTGCTCCGCTTCGGCCGCGCCCCGGTGGCAATCCCCGCCGCCGCCGAAGATCTCCAGGTGGGCGAGGTTGCGGTGCAGCACCGCCTGGCCGCGGCTGTCGCCGGCCATGCGGGCCGCTGACAGCCCGAGCTGATGCGTCTCTCGCCACTCCTGGAAGAGGCCGCGCGGTTGGAAGGCGAGCAGCGACGCCGCCGGGACCTGCCAGGCCGGCGCACTGCACGAGTCGGTGGAGGCGGCGCGTGCGGCCCAGATCACCATGGTCAGTTCGGCGTCGAACCAGGCCGCCGGATCGGGCAACAGCTCGTCGATCCACGGGTGAACCGGCGCTGCGGCGCCGGTGAGAGTGGACACGGCGGCGAGGATGCGCAGCGGCGAGCGCCGGTCGGCTTCGGTAGCGATTTCCACCAGTGCCGCCCAGACACGGGCCAGCGCGGTGTCGCGGTCGGTTTCCAGCTCCGCCTCGTACGCCTGCTCCCGGGCATAGATCCGGACCAGGTCGTGGAGCCGGTAGCGGAAGTGCGGCCCGGGTCCGGTGCCGGTCACCGAGAGCAGTTGCGCGTCGATGAGCTGATCGACCAGGCGCTCGGCGGTCGCCACCGAGGTGTCGAGCAGCGTCGCGGCGACCCAGGCGTTCCAGTCGCCACTGTCGAGCAGGCCGAGGCGGCGGAACAGCCGGGCGGCATCGGCGGGCAGGGCCTGGTAGCTCAGGTGCAGCGAGCCGCGTACGGCAAGGTCGTCGACCGCCAGTTCGTCGAGGCGACTCTGTTCGGCCTGGAGTGCCCCGGCCAGCCGAGCGAAAGTCCAATGCGGACGGCCAACCAGTCGAGCGCCGGCGATCCGGATGGCGAGCGGCAGGCGGCCGCAGAGCGCCACGACCTCCGCGGCCTCGTCGGCCCCGTCGTGGTCGGCGCCGGCAACTGCCTGCAACAAGCGGGTGCCGTCCGCCCGCGAGAGCAACCCGAGGTCTGTCCAATGGAATCCGTCCAGGGCTGCTACCCGGGAGCGGGAGGTGACAAGAGCGGCGCTGCCGCCGCCGGCGGGTAGGAGCGGGCGGATCTGTGTCGCGCTTGCCGCGTTGTCGAGCACCACGAGGACCCGGCGGTTCGCTAGCCGGGTCCGGAAGAGCGCCGCTCGTTCCTCGGTGCCGTCCGGGATGGCGGCCGCGGTCATGCCGAGCGCCCGCAGGAACGCACCCAGGACCCGTCCGGGGTCGGCCGGTTCCGGCGCGCTGCCCGCCAGGTCCACGAAGAGTTGGCCGTCCGGGAACTCGGCAGCGAGTCGGTGCCCCACCTTGACCGCGAGGGTGGTCTTGCCGATGCCGCCCATCCCCGCGATGCCGGCCAGAGCCGGGCCATTGGTGTCGGCACGGAGCCGATCGCACAGCATCTCCACTTCCTGCTGACGTGCGGTGAAGTGCGCCGGGAGCGGCGGAAGTTGCGCAGGCACGGCGTGAGCAGGGGCAGAGACGGGAGCGGAAACAACGGCAGGAGCAGGAGCAGGGACAGGAGCAGGAGCAGGAGCAGGAGCAGGAGCAGGGACAGGGACAGGGACAGGGACAGGAGCAGGAGCGGGATTCGGTGCTGGAGGTGTTGGTGTGAGCAGGTGGCGGTGCAGCTCGCGCAGGCGGATGCCGGGGTCGACGCCTAGTTCTTCGCCGAGGAGCCGGCGGGTGCGGTCGTACAGCATCAGCGCTTCGGCTTCGCGGCCGCTGCCCGCCAGCGCCGTCATGGCCTGGGCCACGAATTGTTCCTGAAGGGGATGGTCCCGGACGATCGCCAGCAGCTCCGCGCAGATTTCCCGGTGCCGACCGTGGTCGATTTCCAGGTCGAAGAGGTCTTCGTAGGCGGTCATCCGCCGGTCGTTGAGGCGCGCGGCGGCGGTGCGGACGAGGTCGCAGGAGTCGTCGTCCTCGAAGGCGGGACCCCGCCAGAGGTTCAGCGCCTGGCGCAACGTACGGCGTGTTTCGTCGAATTTCCGCGCGAGGGTGAGTGCGCCGGCGTGCTCGACGAGGCGAATGAACTCCTGGGCATCGCCTTCCCCGGGTGCCAGGCTCAGGACGTAGCCATCCGGGTCCCGGACGATCCGGTCGGCGCCGATGGCGCGGCGAACGTGGTGAATGAGGACGCGCAGGGCGCCCGCTGACCGCTGCCCTGAACCCTCCTCCCACAGTGCGGTCGCGAGGGTGTCGGCCGGAACGGCGTGATTGGCCCGGGCGAGCAGGACGCGCAGGATCGTTCGTTGCTGGGGCGGCACGATGACAATCGGCTCTCCCGTCGACCCGATGACCGATAACGGGCCGAGTACCCCAAAGTGCACGTTCTCTCCAGCGCCACCGGAACTGCGACGGCTCAAGATACCCCGCGGCCTGTAGGTGATCTGTGCCGGCATTTGTATGTGCCGTCTTTAGCGTTGGCGACGTCAACAACGAGTGCCACCGAAAAGGACTGATGACAATGTTTGCAAAGCTGGCGGACAAGATGCTCGGTATGGCGGTTCCGCGGACGCAGGCTGCGGCCGGGTGCGCGCCGGACAACGAGTGCTGGATGTACCAGCAGCCCGGCACCTGCAAGTGCATGCGCACCTTCATGGCGCACGGCCAGTGCCGCACCGAGATCTACTTCCGGCGCGGCTGCTACTGAGTTCCGAATGACCGCAGGAGAACGGGGAGCGCCCACCGGCGCTCCCCGTTCTCCGTTTTCCTGATCAGCTCGCGCATTTCCAGTAGAGGTCGTCGATGAGGAGGACCTTGGTGGTGGAGTCACCGAAGAGGGAAACGCGGAAGTAGACGGTTTCCGGGCCGTTGTACCAGTCGGTGGTCTGGACGTCGGCCCAGTTGTTGCCGACCGTCACCTTGTTGAGGGCCAGGTAGGTCCAGGTGGTGGGGTTGATCACCTCGACATTCGCGGTGCTGGTCCGCCCCACGGTTTCCGTCCGCAAAGACAGGCGCAGGGTGCACTTGGTGCCGGTCGGCGTCGGTGGCGCCACCTTCGCGGTGCGGCCCAGTGAACCCCAGCCGGTGCTGCCCGCGGCGCTTTCTTTGAGCCAGCCGAGTTGGCGGTGCACGGGATCGGCGGTCTGTTTGATGCCGCCCGAATAGGCGCCACCCGGGGTGCTGAATTCCCAGCGCAGATGTGCGGTGTCGTAATTGAGGTCGTCGGCGCCGTAGAAGAGCAGATTCGCGTTCGCGGGCGATGCGGTGGCGACGATGGCGGTGGCTGCAGCGGCGGCGGTGAGGGCGGCCAGGATGCGCATTACCGGCTCCTAACGGGAACGTGGTGGTGGGCCGGAATCAGCATGGTCGGGTCTAGCGGTCGACCGCCGGGACTTGCCGATCTTCGTCGAGACGCATTCCGGACAGCAACGGTCGGCGTGTTTGTCGCCCGGATCGCCGGTACCTGCCGTTCTGTGCCGCGCTCAGGTGCAGGATCTCCGACACAACAGGTCACGAGGCGACTACCTGGAGGTAAACCGAGTTCTCGCACTTGTCGTGGATTCACCATCGTCCGGGAGCTCTCATGACCATCGCTGCTGCGACCATGCTCTATTCGGCCCACCCGACGCTCGCCACCAGTTACGCCGAGACCGTCCTGACCGCCAGCTCGCCGCGAACGGGGGTGCTCGAGGAGGTGCGTGCCGAGACCGCTCGGGCGCACGCGCTCGTGCTGGCCGGAAACTACCGGGAAGCCGTGTTCGTCTATCAGAACGTCCGGAACCGGATCTTCCGACTGCTGTCGCCCGGCGGCCCGCGCGGCCTTGGCGACCGGTACGCCGCACCCCACGACTTGTCGCACCTCAAGGAAATGGTCCGGGCCAGCGCGACCCTGCTCGCCGACCTCGTGCCCGGGGTGGTCGAACCGCCGGTGATCCAGGCCGGACTGGACGCCGGGTCGATCCGCGATTTCGCCGCGGGCGCCCAGGCGGTGCCGCACGCGGGCGACGACAAGGCCCGCACGTTCTCGGACGCTGCGGCGCTCGGGCAGTACGCCTTCGATAACGGCAATTACGAGCTTGCCGTCAAACACTTCAGCAACGCCGCCGAGTTGGCCGGCGATGATCGGGCCGCCCGCGCCGGGCTGCAACTCAACGCCGGTGCTGCATACGTGCAGCTCGGCAACCTGGACCGCGCCGAGCGGATGCTGGGCGTGGCGATGGAGGGCTTCCAGGGCGCCGAGGACTCGCTCGGCGCTGCGCAGGCCGCGCACAACCTCGCCATCGTCAGTGCCGCTCGCGGCGACGTGGCGAAGGCCGAGGGTGCTTTCAAACAGACCGACGAGCGGTCCCGGGTCGCCGCCGGTACGGCCGGCATTGCTCTGGACGTCGTGAAGTCCCTGGGCCGGGCCGGAAACAGCGGGCGCACCAACGGGTTGACCGCGACGCTGGAACGAGGTGCCGTAGAGATCAAGGAGCTGGACCAGAAGGCCAGCAGCAGCGGTGTGCAGCAGACCCTCGGGCAGGGCGCGCAGCTGATTCTGCGGGATCCGCTGGTCGCCACGGCCTGGTCCAGCCGCCCGCTGGACAGCACGATCGAGCAGGCCGACCGGGCCGTCACCTACAGCGCCGGTGTGGTGCTCGGCGCCGGGATCCGCACGGTCAGCTGGCAGAAGTCGCAGACGCCGGCCGTCGAGTCGCTGTTGTCGGCCGGGTACGAGGCCCGCCTCACCGCCAAGTCGCACTTCGACCTGCGGGCTTGCGTGTTCACCGCCGCCGATCTGTCGGTGCAGCTGGCGCACCTGTTCTACTACGTCATTCCGGTCGGGCTGGCCGAGGCGTACGCGGGGCAGGGCGATTGGACCGCCGCCCGGACCTGGCTCTATCGGGCCGCCGACTACCCGTACCTGAACGCCGAGTTGGAGGCGCCGGCGCTGTGGCTGCGGATTGCGCAGACGCATCTCGGTGAGGGCGACAGCCTGTACAAGTCCGACGAGTTCGCGAAGGCGCTGGCCGCGTACGGTGGCATCGTCGCGGCCGATGGCAGCAAGGGTGACGCGGCGGTGTTCTCGCACGCGGCGCTGACCGCCACCGGCGGGCGCGTGGCGACGTTGTTGGCCGACCCGGCGACGTTGCCGGACGGGCTGGATCCCGGGCTGGGCGCGGTCGTGCTGGACATCGCGGCGAAGGTGCAGCAGCTCGTCGCACATCTGGACTGGTTCGGGGTGCCGGCCGCGTTCGTGCCGCCGTTCACGTTCGACTATCTGCAGAATGCGGCCCGGTTCCTGGGGCAGCAGGCGCAGGCCGCCGAGCGGGACTTCATTCAGTTCATGGAGCGCTACGACTCCGGCAAGCTGACCCGGATGCAGCTCAACCAGGCTGCCGCCGCGTCCGCCGCCGACGAGGCGGTGGCGAAGCAGCAGGCCGTCGCCGCGCAGGCCGAGGTCACCCTGGCGAACACCGCGCAGCAGTTGGCGAACACCCGCAAGGCCAACGCGGACGCGGCCCGGTCGGCGTTCAACACCATGTCGAACGAGCAGATCCGGCTCGAAACCGAGATGGCCTGGTACAGCTCGCAGAACGACTGGGAGCTCAACAACCCGATCCCCGGCGACGGCCGGGACATCCACGAGGTGATCGCCGCCGACCGCAAGCGGCTCGGCCAGATCAGCCGCGACTACGAGCTGCTGCGCATGCAGCAGACCGCGAACGAGCTGGGCATCGCCGCGACGCAGGCCGCCAACCAGGTCGCGCTGTCGCAGGCCCGCTCGCAGGCGGCCGTGTTGTCGTCGCAGGCCGCCACGTTGCGCCGCCAGCAGGCCCAGCAGCTCGCCGCGGCGTTCGAGGCGAGCGTGCTCACGCCCGAAGTGTGGCGCGCGTTGGCCGACTTCATGCAGCAGCAGGCGCAGCGGTACCTGTACTGGGCGACGCGGATCGCGCGGATGATGGAGCGGGCGTACGAGTTCGACTTCGACGCGGTGGTGGACCGGATCCGGTCCGACTACTCGGCTGGTGTGGTGAACGGGATGCTCGGTTCCGACCAGTTGCTCGCCGACATCGACTACTTCACCTACGACCGGATCACCCGGACCACGCACAAGATGCTTCGGGCCAGCCACAGTGTGTCGCTCGCCGAGCATTACCCGTACGCGTTCGCGACCGGCTTCCGGCGCACCGGGGAGATCCAGTTCGACACGTTGTTGTCCGATCTGGAGCGCAGCTACCCGGGCTCGTACAACCACCGGGTGCAGGCGGTCGAGGTGAACCTGATCGGGCTGGTGCCGTCCGGCGGGTTGCGCGGCACGTTGACCAACAGCGGCGTCTCGCAGTACCGGTCGTTGGCCGGGGACACGAAGTGGCGGCTGCAGGACATCGACACGATGTTGCTGAGTGCGTACACGCGGAACGACGCGATGATGTTCCGTCCGCGCCCCGAGCTGCTGAGCGTGTTCGAGGGCGTCGGGATGGCGTCGGGTTGGGTGCTGCGGTTCCCGCCGGAGATCAACGACGTGGACTTCCGGTTCATCGTGGACGTGCAGGTGACGTTCCACTACGAGGCGCAGTTCGACCGGGCGCTCGCCACCGAGATCGCGGCCCGGCCGGTGCCTGCCGAAGCGCTGCGCGCGAGCACGTCGTTCAGCCTGGGCAACGACTTCCCGGACCGGTTCTATCTGTGGCAGAACGCGGGCACGGCCACCATCACCGTCGGCCCGGAGCATCTGCCGCATCAACACCTCGACCCGAAGGTGCGCGGAATCTCGCTGCAACTGCTCGGTGCGGGTTCGGTGCCGCTGACCATCACCGCACCCGGTGGGGCAACCGCCACGGTCACCCCGGACGCGACCGGCCGCGTGCCGTCCAGCGACCCCGCGCTCGCCGCATTGACCACCGGCGCGGTGGGCGGGGAGTGGGGCATCGCCACGACGGCCAACCCCGCCGACCGGGCCACCGTCGAGAACATCCTGCTGTTCATCGAGTACGACTTCACCCCGCGCGGTGTGGCGTGAACGGCGCCGGACCCGACGTGCTGGCCCTGCCGAAGGGCGGGGGTGCGGTCGGGGGGATCGGCGGCAGCTTCACGCCGGATCTGAACACCGGGGGCGGTGGCTATGCGGTGCCGCTGGACCTGCCGCACGGCGTCGACGGCCACACCCCGCAGCTGACGCTGCAATACAGCACGGCGTTCGGTCACGCTGAGTTCGGGCTGGGCTGGTCGCTCGGCACCGTACGGGTGGAGCACACCGATGGCGCCTACCGGTTGGCCGGCGCCGGCCGCCTCGTCGAGGTGCCGGGGGAGCCGGGCCGGTTCGTGCCGGAGACCGACGGCCTGGGTTGGCGCATCCACCGCGACGGCGACGGTTTCACCCTCACCGACCGCTCCGGGATTCGGCACGTCCTCGGTAGCACCGCGGCGGCCCGCATCGCCGACCCGGCCGACCCGATCCGGGTGACCGGGTGGCTGGTCGAACGGTCGATCCGCCCGTCCGGGGACGAGATCGGCTACACCTGGGACGACGGACTCCTGACGTCCGTGGCCTGGGCTGCCTACCGGTTGGACTTCGGCTACGAGACCCGACCCGATCCGGTGCTGGACGGGCGGTCCGGCTTCCTGCGGTCGCTGCTGCGGCGCTGCACGACTGTGGAACTACACGCTCCCGGCCAGACGCCGTCTCTGCTGCGGCGCTACACCTTGGATTACACGGCCGGGCAACCCACCGGGCACAGCCTGCTCGCCGGCATCACCCTGTCCGGGCACGGCCCGGCCGGCGAGGTCGAGACGTTCCCACGGCTGGCGTTCGACTACACCACCTCGGCATTCGGCCTGCGGGCCACCGGAACGGCACTTGCCGCCGCGCTGGCCCGGCCGGAGGGCACGGTCGCCGACCTCACCGGCGACGGGCTGCCGGACGCGGTGATCCTCGGCGGCGTCCCCACGGTCGCCCGCAACCGAGGCGCCCTGCAGTTCGACCCGCCGCGCCCGCTCGGCCGCGCGGGCCTGCCCGGCTTGCCCGCGGGCACCGCACTTTTCGCCGCCGACCTGACCGGCCGCGGTCGCGTCGACCTCGTCGGGGTCGGCGCGGGCCGCCGCCACCGCTACCCGGTCGACGGCGCGGGCGTGCTCGGTGCACCGGTGGTCAGCCCGTACGCCCCGACGTTCACCCCGATGGACCCGGGCGTCCGACTGCTCGACCTGGACGGCGACGGCGCCGCCGACCTGATCAGCGTGGCCGATGGGCTGCTCACCACCGCGACCAGCGACGGTGGTGGCGAGGACTGGCGGTCGGTCGGCCGTCGCGTCGTCAGCGGCTCCGACCCGCTGGCCGGGGTGGATCTGCGCAGCCCGGACATGCACGTCGCCCCGATGACAGGTGCCGGGCCGGTCGACCTGGTGGAGGTCCGCAACGGCCAGGTGCGCTACTGGCCCAACCTCGGCAACGACCGTTGGGGTGCACCCCGGACCATGGCGAACAGCCCGATTCTGCCCGCCGGTTACCGCACCGAACGGTTGTTCCTCACCGACGTGGACGGCGACGGCTGCGCCGACCTCGTGTACGTCGACACCGACGTCGTCCGCATCTGGACCAACCGCGGCGGCACCACCTTCGAGGAAGAACGGACGATCGGGCCGGTCCCGGGGCTCACCGCGGAACGGGTCGAACCCGTCGATCTGCGCGGCATCGGCTGCACCGGGCTGCTGCTCGCCACCCGGCACGGCAGCCGCCCGGCGGCCTACCACCTCGACCTGGACGCGAAGCCGTACCTGCTGCACCGGGTCGACGACGGCCTCGGCCACCAGACGGCGATCGACTACGGCACGTCGACCGAGGAGTCGCAGCGGGACGCGGCGCAGGGCCGTACGTGGACGACGTCGTTGCCGTTCCCCGTGCCGGTGGTGCGCCGGGTCGCGCAGACCGACCCGGCCGGCGCCGACCGGATCAGCCGGTTCCGCTATCACGACGGGCACTGGGATCCGGCCCTGCGCCGTTTCCTCGGCTTCGCCCGGGTGGACGAGGTCGAAGAGGGCGACGCCACGGTCGCGTCGCTGCTCAAGCGCACCGAGTTTCACCTCGGCCGTACTCCGGAACGGGTGGACCGGCCACCCACCGACGCTGAACGGTTATCCGCTCAGGTGTTACGCGGCCGGGTGATCCGCTCCGCCGGGTACGAGGCGGACGCCGACCCGGACGTGGACGACCCACTGTTCGAGGTGCGCCAAACCTGGACGGCACACCTTGCCGGCCCCACGGTGTCGCCTCGGCTCGTCGAACGCCGCGAGGACCACCTCGACGGCGCCCCCACCGCCTGGCGCAGCACGATCACGACCACGGTCGCCTGGGACGCGTACGGCAACATCACCGAACAGCAGCAACGCAACGAACTCGCCGCCGATCCCGGGGCCACGGCCGAATTGCGGACGCTGACGGCGTACGCAACAGACCCGGTGTCCTGGATTGTCGACAAGCCGGCGCGGATCACCCAGACGGACCGCGACGGGATCGTGGTCGACGCCCGGGTCCTGCGTTACGACGGCCCGGCCTTCACCGGCCTGCCCGAAGGCGTCGTCGCTGCCGGGCTGGTCACCTCGGAGGAACGGCTCGCCCTGCGCGACGACCAGGTCGCCGACATCTACGGCGGCGCGATCGACCCGGCTGCGCTGGGCTACCACCGCCGCCCCGGCGAGGACGGCTGGTGGGTGTACGCCCGCCGCTACGACCGCAGCACCGGTGGCACGCTGGTCTGCCTCGACCCGCGCGGCAACCCGGTCACCCTGCACCTCGACGCCGAGCGCCTCTTCCCGGTCCGCCGGATCGACGCGCGCGGCAACGACATCGCTGCCGAGGTGAACCGGCGCGCCCTGCGCCTCGCCACCCTCGGCGACGGCAACGGCGGGACCCGGCGCAACGAGTACGACGCGCTCGGGCGCCTGGCCGCCGAATTCCGACCCGGCGACGAACCGACCGCCCCGACCGTCACCTACCGCTACCTGCTCGGCGCCGCGGGACCCGCGGTGGAGACCGACGAGTTCCCGGCTGCCGATCGCACCGACCGGGTCACCACGCGACGGTTCCTCGACTCTGACGGGCACGACGTCGGGGTCGCCCGACTCGACGACGACGGGACGTGGGTGGTCGGCGAAGCGATCGCCCGCAACGCGCGCGGGCTGTCCGCCCGGGCCTACCTGCCGTACCGCAGCCCCGCCGGACCCGACCCGCAGCGGCCCACGCCGGCGCTACCCCACACCGCGACCAGCTACGACGCGCTCGGCCGGCCCACCCGGGTCGACCTGCCCGACGGTGGTTTCCGGCTGGGCGTACACCTGCCCGGCCGCTCCGACCTGTTCGACGAGGAGGACACCCGGGCCGGCGGCCCGCACGAGAACACCCCGACCAGCTTCCACCTGGACGCGGCCGGGCGGGTGGGCAAGGTGGTGACGCGCGCCGGAGCCATCGAGATCACCACCAGCTACATGTACGACTTGCGCGACCAGCCGACCACAATGACCGACCCGCAGGGCCGCACCTCCACCGTCCACTACGACCTCCTCGGCCACCGGATCCGGGTGGACGACCCGTCCGCCGGCACGGTCCTGTTCGTCCACGACGCGGCGGGCAACCTCATCCAACGCCGCAACGCCGCCGGCCAGCTCGCCGAACAGGACTACGACGTGCTGAACCGGGTCGTTCGCACCCGGGCCACCGGACAGCCCGACGTCCAGTACCGCTACCTCGACAGCGCCGACGTGGGCGGGGGAGGAGCACCCGGACGTCGGCTGGGCCGCCTCGCCGGCGTCGACGACGCCCGCGGATCGATCAGCTTCGACTACGACGTACGCGGCGAAGTCGACACGCGGCGGGTGGTGCTCACCAACGGCCAGGCCTTCACCGTACGGCGCCGTACCGACCGCCTCGGCCGGGTCGCCTCCATCGGCTACCCGGGCGCAGCCGGCGACGTGCCAGGCCCCGTGCTCACCTACGGGTACGACCGCCGCGGCTTCCTGCGCTCCATCTCCGGCGTCGTCGACACCATCGACTACGACCCGGCCGGCAGCCCGATCCGCACGGTGTACGCCGGCGGCGTCCGCACCCTTCGGCAATTCGACCTGCTGTCCCGGCTCGTCTCCACCGAAATCCGCGACGCCGCCGGGGCGGTCCTCCACCGGCAGGACCTCATCCGGGACCTGTCCGGCCACGTCACCGCCGCCACTGGCTGGGCGTACACCCACGACGACCTTTACCAGCTGATCCGCGCCGAACCCGCGGGCGGCACCGCGATCGACTACACCTACGACCCGGCCGGCAACATCACCTCCCGCTCCGACGTCGGCACGTTCTTCTACGGCGAAAACGGCGCACCACCGACCGCCGTCACCACCGCCGGGCCGGGCAGCTACGCCTACGACGCGTCCGGCCGGCAAACCAGCAGCCCGGCCGGAGCATTCACCTACGACGGCCGCGACCGCCTCGGCCACATCGTCAGCGCCACCACCACCGTGGCGTTGTCCTACGGGGCCTTCGACGAACAGGCCATCCGCGAAACCACCACCGGCGGCGTCACCAAACGCGTAACACTCCTCGACGACCTGGTGGAACTCCGCGACGGACAACTCGTCCTGTTCGTCACCGACGGGCGCACCCGGATCGGCCAACTCGCACCGGGCAGCCCCGTCGCCCACTGGCACACCGACCACCGCGGGTCCGTCACCCTCGTCACCACCGGCGGCGGCACCATCCTGCAACAGATCACGTACGACCCGCACGGCCGCATCCTGACCATCGGCGCGGGAGACCGCCCCCGAGCCACCTACGACGGGTACGACCTGGTCGAAGAATTCGGCCTCTACCTGTCCCCGGCCCGCCCCTACGACCCGACGCTCGGCAGATACCTGGTGCCGGACACCGTCGCGCCGGACCTTTGGCATCCGGCGGGACTCAACCGGTACGCGTACGCCGCCAACGACCCGGTCACCCTGCGCGACCCCGCCGGGCGCGCCTGGTGGCAGATCGCCCTCGCCATCCTCGCCGTGGTGGCAGTCGTGGTCCTCACCGTCGTCACGTTCGGCGTCGGCCTCATCGGCCTCGGCGCGATGATCGGCGTCTTCGCCGCCATGGCAGCCGGGGCGGTGGTCGGCGGCATCGCCGCAGCCCAAGCCGGCGGAGACATCGCCTTGGGCATCCTGCTCGGGGCGGCCCTCGCCGGGGCAGCGGCCCTCGGCGGAGCTTTGGCCGGCGCCGGCTTCGCGGCTGCCTTCGGCGCGAAAGCCCTCATCACCCACCTGCTCGCCGGTGCGGTCAGCGGCCTCCTGCTGGGCGCCGCCACCGGCTTCGCCGCCGGCTGGGCGGGCGGGCAAGGCTCAGCGGGCGACATCTGGGAACGCACCTGGCAGTCAGCCCTCGCCGGCCTCGTCACCGGCCTCGTGTTCGGCCTCGCCAGCTACGGCTTCGCCCAAGGCTGGTTCGGCACCGGCAACATCAACCCCCGCATGCCCACCGGCGCCGAATGGCAGAAAGCCGCAGCCGAAGGCGCCAAAGCCGCCGGCGAGGCCGGCAACGCGGGCGCGACTGCGGGATCGGCGGCAGCTACCGGCGCTCAGGCCGCTGCCACCAGCGCAGCCGGCGCGGCGGTGAACTTCGGCGCGTCGACCGGCTTCAACGTCCTGCAAACCTTCGTCTTCAACCCGGTGGCGATGACCCTGTTCATCGAGGCCACGGCGACCCTGTTCGCCTTCGACCTGGTGGACGACCTCATCGACGCCATCAAGAACAGCGGCGCCAAAACCTCCAAGAGCGGCACCTGGTGAATCACGGGTGCTGGGCGAGCCTTTCGCAGGCTCGCCCAGCATCCCATCCGTTCACCAACCGTCCGATGCGACGGTAGCCACCCTCGAGCCTGCGGATAGCGGAACTGCTGGTCGGATCGGCCCGGACGCCGGGAAACGGAGGACTGCCGGACCGGCCCATCGACGTGACCGGATATCGGTGCGATCATCTCGGCAACCCGGCCGCAGAGTGGTCCCCGTCACTGTGTCCGCGGTTCACGTCGCCGCGTCCATCGAAAGGGGACAGTGTGGATTCCGTGCTGTTGACCGCCGGGCTTCCGGTCGCGCTCGCCGTCATCATGTTCGGTCTGGGCCTGTCGCTCACCGTCGACGACTTCCGCCGCATCGGCAGCCAGCCCCGGCCGGTCGGGGTGGCGCTCGCCGCACAGGTGCTGGTGCTGCCGCTGATCTGTTTCGGGATCGTCGTGGCGCTCGATCTCGACCCGCTGCTGGCTGTCGGCATGATGCTGCTCGCGGCCTCACCCGGCGGCACCTCCGCGAACCTGTTCAGCCATCTCTTCCGCGGCGACGTCGCCCTGAACATCACCCTCACCGCGGTCAACTCGCTGATCGCCGTGCTCACGCTGCCGGTCCTGGTCAATCTGTCGGTGGCCTCCTTCGATCCGGCCGGGGCGGGCGACATCGGCCTGCAGTTCGCCAAGACCGTGCAGGTGTTCGCGATTGTCCTGGTGCCGGTGTCCATCGGGATGACGGTGCGTCGGTTCGCGCCCGGGTTCGCCGCCCGCGCCGACAAGCCGGTGCGGATCGCGTCCGCGGTCGCCCTGGCCGCGGTGACGATCGGGGCGCTGGCCGCGGAGCGCGAGAACATCGGCCGCTACCTCGCCGACGTCGGCCTCGCGGCCACCCTGTTCTGCGTCTGCAGCCTCGCCATCGGCTATCTCGCGCCGCGCGCGCTCGGCGTCGGCCCCCGGCAGGCCATCGCGACCGCCTTCGAGGTCGGCGTGCACAACAGCACCCTGGCCATCGCGATCGCCGTCAGCGTCCTCGGCAACGAGGAACTGGCCGTCCCGGCGGCCGTCTACGGGGTCGTCATGTTCCCCCTCGCCCTGGCCGCCGGAATGATCCTGAGCCGGCTCGACCCGGCCCGCACCCGTACCATTGCCTGACGAGTCTGAACCTTCGGTGGGCATGGCATGCCAGCGGGGTCCACGCACGACCTATGGACGGGCGATACCGGTCCGGGTCGATTTCGGGCTGGCTCATGAGACGGGGCGAGGCCAATCCCCACTCGGCTGGAGCGTTGCCTGCGATCGCGACGCTTTCGCCGCCCGATATGACGGAGCGCGCCACATCAAGGTCATCGGTCGGACCGGTACCCGACGCTGGCTCCCGGCCTCATCCGTGCCACGCTCGAAGGTCATGTCGTGATGTTCGCGATGCCTGGACTCTGCCGGGTAGTGATTCTGGTGACCGGGGTCCGGCCACGGCGGGCGAAGCCGCGAGCGGGAGGTCGGCCGCCCGGGGTGCGGGTGGTGACAGCATCCTCGCCGCTCACGGTTCCCTTCCCGAAACGCTTCACCGTGCGGCGCAAACTCGGATGCCGTGTCTCCCACGCCTCACGAACCCGGGACGGCAGGTGCAGGTCTCGCCATACCCGGCGCAGCACCGCCGGGTTGATCAGATCTGTTACCTCGCCGCAGCTGGCCGCCTCGCACAGCACCCGTTCGTAGGCGTGCCGCAGTTGAGCGGGATCTTCCAGGTCGTATTGGCGTCGACTGGCATGCCCGCAGGCCATGTGGCGCGGCACTTCCAGCACGCCGAGGCTGCCTCCGTGCAGGTCGTCGATCCGGTCAGGGACAGCTGGGGCCCGGTGTGCGGCGCTGCGATTCCGGCGTCCGTCACGGGTGGCGACGTAGGACATGCCCCTCAGGTTAGGACGCCCGGCGCCGCCTTTCCCGATCTCGCGGCCACCGGTGACGGGAGTCCGCCGGAGTGCCTGATGAGCAGGGAGTTGCTCCAATCCGCCGCACCCGAGTTGGATATGTCGGCCGTCAGAAAAAAGGGCCGCAGGTAGGGGGTCTTCTTGCGAGCAAGTCGTCGGGGCATCTCACGAGATAGCCCTCCCACGTTGCCCTGCCGTGCCGCACTGAACAATGGGCGGCGGCCCCGCCGTACAAGGAAAGGTCTTGATCATGGGTTGGAACACCTCGGTGCTCTTCCGCCGGGACGTGACGGTGGACGAGGCTGTGGACGACCTCGCCAGCACAGAGTTCAGCGGCGAACTGGTCGGAGCCGACGAGGCTACCAGCGCCCTCAAGCCCGACGCCCTCTATGCCGCCGAGTCGGATGGCTGGGTGCAGGTCTGGAACCCGATGATGGATGTGGTCATGGGCTGGGAGCCGACCGACCCGGCCGACGCTTTGGTGGTCTTCTTCAGCAGTGTTTCGAGCACATACGGCTTCACGCTGTTCACGAACGGGGAACGCACCCGGCATTGCGTCTACGCCGACGGCGTGGCCGTCGAGGACGAAGGAACGCCACTGCTGGTCGAGGCCGATATTGCCCTGCCGTCCTGGGGCCCGGACGAAGACTTCCTCTGGTCGATCATCACGGCAGTCACCGGTCTCCGGTATGACGAAGAGCTGCAGTACCGCGTCTACCCGGTGTGACGGCGTATGCGACGGGCACCGCGCCATGTCGAAGGTGTCGAGACCTGGCTCCCCGCCGGCATCGACGCGGCATGAATCACTTCCCGCGCCAGTCCGCCACTACCTGACCCCGCGGCGCTCCGGAATGTCCACCGTCGAGGTCGATCACAGTCCGCCGATGCTGATCAGTCCATGTAAAACCGTACGGATCCATGCTGACCCGCGCTGAGCCCTTCCAGCGCAGCGTTTTGCACGCCCGTACCAGGTCATCACCGTGGTAGGCGGCATCGAAGTGTTCGGTGCGCACAATCAGGTCGCCAGCAGCGGTGACCACCTCGACATGGACGTGTCCGAACCCGTCGTCAGAAATGCCGGCCACGGCGCGAGCCCGATGTCGTCGATCCGGCGCCGACTTCCACGGGCCTTCCGACCAGTAGCGAAGTGCCCTCGCCTCGACGTGATGTAACGCGCCGGCGAGCACGACCGGATCCCAGCCGAGCGCCCGGGCCAGCTCCAGCATCCCGTGGTGCACCACGCGAAGGCTCAGCCGGCGCGCTTGGTCGGCGGGCAACATCGCGAAACCGGTCGGCACTGCGACCCATCCATTCTCCTGAGAGCCGAGAAACCGGGCGCTGACTTCCACCATGTCCTCGAGCGGCGCGTCGAGCGCCGGCGGCGGACGCCGCGACGCGCCGGGGTCGGCGTTCAGCCGCATGATCGAGGCCCGTGCGTCCAGCGTCAGTCCCGGCAATGCCTGGCTGTACGCCTCGCAGATGCCTCTACTGATCCGGGCGAAGGCGTCCACGTCGGGGTCGTCGTTCCAGCGCCGCTCTGCGAAGCCGGTGTCCGGCCACACATGCACCTGGCGGAATTTCGGCATGAACGCACTGTAAGGAGAAAGATACTAAGCCTGAACGACCCGCGTCGGCGGGTCCTTCAGCGCCCGGACTTCTCACCTACTCTGCGGATACCGGCGGCGCAATATCGGCGGCAGAAAAGCATGCGCAGATCGAGCCGCCCCAACGGCTGCGGTACGCCGGGCAGCTGAAGTCAAAGCGCGTCGAGCAGCAGGACGTCGTCCGCTGAGTAGAAGTAGTCGTGTACGTGCTGAACCCAGTCTTCGATCGTCGGGTCCTCCGCATGCGACAGCCATTCGGAAAGGCGTGCGTGTACGTCGGTGTGCCCGTTGTCCGAGAGCCATCGCAGCGTTTCGTCCCGACCCGCTCCGAAGACTGCCTGGGCATCGAAACCGATGCCCAGGTCCATGTCACCGGTGCAGAACTTCGCCGCGTACAGGCGGAGCGAGTCGGCGGGATCACCGATCAGGAACAGCAAGTAGGCAGTCAGGTAGATCTGCTCGTACTCGTCGCTCTCGCCGTTGTCCGGACCTTCACGCCAGCCCCTTTCAAGGTCGAATATCTCCCGCAGCATCGCGTGGTAGGGACGAGGGTCGCCGACGTCCACCATCCGGAGCGCTTCCCGGCGCGAAGCCGGAGTCGACAGATCCACAGACTTGGGCACGCGTGCACGGTAGCCCAGCGCGGCTCGTCGACCCGGTGTCAGGAAGCGACCGTCGCGTGGCCGGCCACTACGGTGCGTAGCGATCGGTTCGCGGAAGATTAGTGCGTTCGGCCGCTAGGTTGCCCGCGGATCATGTCCCTCGGGGGAACGGCGGCGATACCTACCTGGAGGCAGGGTTGGGGTCGGCCCCAGTCGCAGTAGGGGTCGGGGGCGTGGTGGGTGATGATCCCTGCCTGAGAGGACACCATGCCCCGCCTCAGCGATCTAGCAGCGGAGGATTCGGGGAAGTTGCGTTGCTGGCTACGCCCGCTGCCTCCTTTCCGGGCCACAACACCGACTCGCTGTGACGGTCCGGGCTAGCGGGGCGGGGAGCCGGCGCAGGGACGGGAGCTGCGGACCGCGCCGCCGCCAGACCGCGCCGCACGGCGTCGCGTAACCGTGGACTGAAGGGCACCTCGACGAGCCGGTACACCAGCCAGGAGACGCCGAGCAGCACCGCGATCGCGCCGAAGACGACTACGACGGCGGGCAGCCCGCTGTGGAGGTAACCGTACTGGACCAGCACGTAACCGACGCGGCGGTGCAGCAGGTAGAAAGGGAACGTCAGCGCTCCCGCCACCGTCAACCACCGCCAGGTCAGCCAGTCGGTGTAGCCCAGTGCGATCAGGAGCAGGACGCCGTACGCCAGAGTCACGATGAGCAGCGCCGGCCAGATCGCGACCTCCCAGCCCGGCTGGACCACCGGTCCAAGGCTCAGGTGATACATGTTGATCAGCCACGAGAAGGCGATGATTGCCCATAGCAGCGGCGAACTGCCGTACCGGCGCATCAGGAACATGGTGACCCCGGCGACGAAATACGGCGCGGCTGCGCCGAGGGTGACCAGGGAAAACAGCGGGCTGTTGACCGCCGGGGTGATCGTCGCCGCGGTGAGCCAGGTGACGCAGAAGATCACCGTGCGTCGGTAGGTGGTGCCGGGCACCACCACGAAGGCCGCAAACAGCAGGTAGAAGCGAAGCTCGACCCAGAGGGTCCAGTACACCGGATCCACTGACGGCGCGCCGAGCGGCTCTTGGAGCATGGTGAGGTTGATGGCGACGCCGCCGAGCGTCACGGGCGGGGCGAAAGGCATGATGCCGCTGACCGGCAGGAGCACGATGACGATTGCCGACACCACGACGCACGCCCAGTAGGTCGGATAGAGCCGCGCTGCTCGGGAGGCGAAGAACTCGCCGAGGCTCCGGCCCCAGCCGCTCATGCAGATCACAAACCCGCTGATCATGAAGAAGAGCTGAACCCCGAGGATCCCATAGACGGCGTACCGGCTGAGTTCCGGCAGAAGATCGGAGGCTGGCCGGTGTCCGTCCAGCGCCCAGATGGCCGTCAGATGGAACAGCCCGACGGCTAGCGCGGCGAACAGGCGGAGAGCATCGAGCGCGGCAAGCCTGCGCCCCGGTTCCGTCGACATGGTCCCGTCTCCTCTCGAAGGACCACCAACTGGTCGGGAGCGATGATCGGCGGCGCGTCGTAACGTCCAGGTAAAGGACTTAGGCAGTTCGCAAGGCAGCCATACACCACCATGCGTCACCAGCGATCATGAACGCCAGCACGCCCGAAGCGGCAGTTGGGCGCACGGCAGAGTGCTCCGCGCAGCAGCAACACCTACGATGAGCGCTCGTGACATCCTTCATTCGCAATGTCTCATTCGACTGCTCCGATCCGTACTCCTTGGCGCAGTTCTGGAGCGAGGTGATCGGCTCGGCCGTACCTCCGGAGTACACGCCGGGCGCCGCCGAGGTAGCCATCGAGGCACCCGATGGACCTCGGTTGTATTTTCAATCTGTTCCCGAGGCCAAGACGGTGAAGAACCGTGTGCACGTCTGCCTTCAGCCAGGCGATCGCGACCGAGACGCCGAGGTCGATCGGCTGCTGGCGCTCGGCGCCAGGGTCTCGAGCGACCACCGCACACCCGATGGCGCCGGCTGGGTCGTACTGCTTGATCCGGCCGACAACGAATTCTGCATGACCTTCTCCACCGCAGGGCGATAGTCCTCACCAGTCGGACGCACTCAACTCGGCCGAAGCTCGCGTGGGCCTGAGACGAGCACACGCAGCGTGAGTGTGGGCGGCAAGCCGGGCGCGCACGATCAAACAGCAGATCCGTGTAGGGGATCATGGGCATGTGCCGTTCAATCCGCCGCCCGGCCACGCCGACCGGGATCCTCGATTCGACCCTTATCGCGAGCGGGCCGGCGCGCTCGCGAATCAAGGCGAGCCGTTCGGCATTCTCTACCTACGCTTTGACGCGTGCTGGTGGCAACTCGGTGGTCACCTCTGGTGGCGCCGCTGGTCAGCGCCGCGCGAGCAAGTCACCGGCTACCTCGTCCTGAACAATGGCGGATTCGACGACTTCGTGGAGGACGCGGACACCGTGCTCGAAGAGCTGGAGGACTGTCAGCGCGGCCTGTTCCGCTACCGCGGCATGCTCCTCACCGTCGAGTGGCTCGACGACGAGGGCTCTCGCCGAGCACGTACGGGTACCTTCGGACTCGACCCGAATCAATGACCCGAGCGGCGGTTCGTCGGCAACCGGCACGCAGATCGCGGCAGTTGAGTGTCATGTGATGGCTATTGTCTTCGCTTCTCATCAGCCCAATTTGCGCCAGGAGTTGACAAGGCGGACGCATAGCCAAATGATCGAAGCGGTGATGATCAAGACGACCACAGAGACTACGCCGAAGCAGGCCAAAACAGGATCGTAGGGCTTCCCTGGAGACACTCCAGAAACGACCTGCCAAGCGGGTGCAGCTAGCGCGGCAGCAAAAAGCGCTGTCGCGAAGGCCAGTGGAATGGCGCGAACGAAGAGTAGTCTTTTAAGAAGTTTTCGGTGCCGCTTCTTCTCGGTGCTAGTAAGTATGTTGTCCAGTTCTAGAGCTTTGCTAAATTCCAAATACCAGGTTGTGTAAAGCACGCCGATGCAGGTGGCGATCAAGGATGACGCACTTAGAAGGTCTGCGGTCACCATCTTCGCCATATCTGCTCCAACTATGACAGGGCCATGAGCGCTGTATATGTATCCTTGGGGATCTTGTAGATCGAGGCTGTTCCTGGAACAAGGGAAACCTTACGCAGGTTTTCACCCAGTTCGGAGATCTCGTCGTTCATCGCTTCAACCAGGTATCCCGTGGGTATGGGCAAAACAGCCCCATCATCACTGACGGATACATCTCCGATCAAGGTCTTCGTCGCCGAGCGCGTGTTCGGCCGCAGCTCCTCCCGATACTTCTTCAAGACCGTAGACAGCAGTACCCGCCCTTGAGACGCGGACATCCTAAATATGAAAGCGACAGCTTCGGCTGCGGGGACGGCATTTGGGTAGGCGTGCTTGATGATGAGATACAGTCGGAACTCTCGCACGGCGCTGATGGTATTTAGAGCATACTTGCCGCTCAGCATATTCGCGTATTCTTCAGATGCGGCCTCAGAGAGGGCGGTGCGGAGCCGGTCAACGTCGGTGGCGGCGCAATGTAGGACCCGCTGCATTTCCGACTTGGAGATGTTAGCTAGCGTCACCTTCGATCGAGCCTTCCGGGAATCGCGATTTTGCGGCAGTCTACCGCACAGCTATCCGATCCGCCGGATTTCTTAAGAAGAGCTGTATCTCCGCGGCCAAACCGGGAAAACGACGTGCGCGCAGCCCTTGCTGGCTCCTGCCTCCAACAGAGCCGTCGGCGCACTACTTTCGGCAGATCCGCGCGCTCGCGCTTCGAGCGACCTCATGATCGTTTGCACGCAGGGCGAGTGGGCGTGGCGGATGACCGGCAGCGCCAGCGGGGGTCAGGATCTGCTAGTGGCGCCGGTTCTCACGTTTCCACTGCCAGGACAGCTGAGTCGGCCGTGGTCTTCTGAGCACGGCTGCCTCGCTTAGAGTGGCGGACGATGCGGTTCAGGTTGTCGTTGGAGACAAGGCGACTCGCTGAGTGTCGGTGACGATGAAGCGTCAATCGATGGCGAGCGGGAGACGATCGGGTCGGATGACGATGGTGCTGACGGTTCCGTTGCCCCAGACGGTGGTGTTCATCATCGCCTTGTGGTCGACGGAGAGCATCGAGAACTCCGGCACGAACCGATCGGTGAAACCCCTCCGAAACCGCTGCGCAGGGCGGTTGAGTTGCTTCCGGCCGGATCCCATTGGTCCGACAGTCGGACCTTGACCCAGGCGTATTCGGGTGAAACCTCGTCAGGATCGCTGTAGTCGACGCTGAGAAGGCACTCCCGACGACTGTCGAGGACGCCGTATTCGGTTGCCATGTGCAGCCAGTCGGCGTTGACCTTCGCTGGCATCTCGGGGTCGTCGACGTCGGTCGCCTCGTCCGAGTCGAACCTTCCGTGCTCTGGTCCGCAACTGGCCGGTGAACGGTAGGGCGGTGGGGACGGCAGCGGCAGGCTGACCTCTTCGGTGATCCTTTCCAGGAACTCAAGCCCGGCCGGAACGAGCTCCGCTTCGACGACTGCATCGGTGAGTGGCACGAGCGGGGTGATAGCCGAGCGCTGATCAGGTCAATGGCGCGCGAGGCGAGGGTGCAAGGGCATCTGCGGTGGAATGCAAGACGATGACGCCGTCCAGGAAGTCGTCGAACTGTGCGATGCGCCGCCAGGGGGTGCACGGCGAACGAGTCGTAGCTCGTGAAGATTGCGGTGAACACGATTCCGCGAATCTGTCGTACCCTCGACCTACGGTGGTGCCTGAGCGCACGCGACATAAGGCCCCATCGCCGCAGGTCGCAGGCTCTCCGGAGTGCGTTGACCTGGGGAAATGACGGAACCCCCGCCGCTTCTGCTTGCCAAGCGTCGCGCGGCGAGGGCCCGTTCCTGCTGGTGCGCTTCCGGGCGCTGGGGATGGCAGTCCCTAGCCTCGGAAGACGCCCACGAGGTCGCAGTACGTACTCAGCACCGCCAACGCGAGCAGCAGCCAGGTGTAGTCCTGCTGCCCGTTCGGGTCGTCCGGGTCGTACTCGTTCCCTTCGTGAGGCACCTCATCACCTCCTTTCCCGGTTTCGAAGGTTCGTACGACGCCCTTCGCTCACCGGGAGAGGTGACTTCGACATTGGAGCACACGGGGCCTACGGAACCGCCGCACCGGCACCCCGAAAGGGTGGGGGTCGGGGTGGCTGGGGGCGACCACCAGCCCTACGGTTCCGCGCCCCGGGGACACTGCACCCGGCCACGTTTGCCGAGCTCACTGGGCTGCGCTGAACGGGCTGAGGGCTGCTGGAGCGGATTGCCCGTTGGTCCTGTGGCCGTGCCGGTGCCACTGGATGACGGCTGCCGCGAAGTCCTCGTTCACCGGGTTGACCAGCTGCTGGGTCGACGAGAAAGAACTCATCCGGGCCGTCGGTGTAGAACAACGTGCCCATGTCGCCGTCCGATCGGTTCACCCAGACCTGATGGTCAAAGGGACGGCGACACTTCCCCGCACTTTTGCTGCCGGCAGGGTTGGGTCTCAGCTCGGCGGATTGAGGGCCGCGACGCATCGTCTCGGCTGAGCACTGCAGCCCCCGCCTGAGCCGGGGATGATGGCATAGTGCGGCGGCGTGAGCAGAAGCGATAGCGACGAGGCCTACGTCATCGATCTTTGCGACGCTGTGCTGGGCGAAGAGGCGGCGCGCCAGCACCGGTTCGAGTGGCTGCTCGGCGATCCGGCACCCACGGGACGACAGGCGAAGCTGCCCGTTGACGCCTACTGGGCTGGTCATGGGATTGTCGTTGAGTACCGTGAACGGCAACATGACCAGCCGGTGCCGCACTTCGACAAGCCCGACAGGCTGACGGTGAGCGGGGTCCACCGCGGCAAGCAAAGAGCCTTGTATGACGCTCGGCGTGCCGCGGAGATCCCCGCCCACGGGCTTCGCCTCGTGGTGATTCGGCCCCGTGATCTCGATGCGGATGGGCGAGGTCGCCTACGTCGCAATGCCACCGTCGATCGCGAGGTTCTCCGCACGATGCTTCTCGAAGACCCTGGCTCGACTACGGTGAATGCGGCCAAGACTCGCGGAGATTGAGGATCTCGCTCTGTGTGCGCGACCGCCTGGGGCTACAGCGGCCAGCGAATGCGGGCGGAGGCCAGTCCTTCGGCGCGTAGATAGAATTCGACGGGGCGCCAGTCGGGGGAGAATCTTTCGGGGGTGCCGGGGGTGAAGTCCGCGGTTACCTGCCACCACGGTTCATCGTGGTAGGGCAGGAGAGCGTTGACCGAAACAATGTGGACGAGTACGGGCCCGATGCCGTATCGGTAGTTCTCTTCGGGTAGGGCGTACACCTCGCCGGGTTGTGGTGGTGTGTGGGCTGTCCCGTCCATGTTCACCACCGCCGGATCAGGTCGCAGAGGCGGGCAAGGTCTTCCGTCGTGAGCTCGCTGGCGTGCGCAAAGTCGGGCGAGGGGACCGTCGCCTGGCCGACAAACCTTGGCGGAGCAGCCGCAGGCGGAGCAGCCGCAGGCGGAGCAGCCGCAGGCGGAGCAGCCGCAGGTGGAGCCACGCCGAACTTAGGCAGCGTTGCACCGGGTACGCGTTGCGGCAACGTCGGATGGCTAATCATGGCTCCTCCGTCCTGATGTCGCGAGTGGGTTGCAGGCCCGGTCGGAGCAGGTGAGCGCCGAGCCGCAAGTCGCGCACCACTGCTGTTTCAGGCGGAACGTCAGAAGTCCGGCCAGAAAGCCGATCGTGAGTCCCGCCAGTACCGCGATTACCAGCATTTCTCCCGCCTCTATTAAAAGATCATGACGGATTCTGGAGAAGATCATTCCCGTCGCGTCTACGGTCAGCCTGCCGACCGGTCTACCGTGGAGGCAATATTCCGCGGTAAGAAATCCGTCTAGGTCTTGCCTGGACGCATGATCGACCGGAATTGTTTGCAGGGCGGAAGGAAAGCTCTTCCGTGTTGCGCGGTCGGCGCAGGCCAGAGGGAGGAAGATGACTGTGGACAGCGAGCCCGGCTCGACGGTTCCCCGGCGGCAACTGGGGAGATATCTCCGCCAGCTCCGCGAGGAGAGCGGATTGACGGTGAAGGCCGCCGCCGATGTCCTCGAGTGCTCGTTCCAGAAGGTGTGGCGGATCGAGAAGGGAGCCGTCCCGGTCCGCAGTCCCGACGTCCGGCTGCTGTGCCAGGCTTACCAGGCCACACCCGAGATGACAGAAGCTCTCGCCGGGCTCGCCAGAGAGACGAAGTCGAAGGGCTGGTGGCAGTCCTACGGCGACGCCGTGCCCGACTGGTTCGAGCTGTATGTGGGCCTCGAAGGAGCGGCAAGTCGGCTCCGCAAGTTCGAGCCCTCGATCATTCCCGGCCTGCTGCAGGCGCGCGCCTATATGGAGGCGGTCATCCTGGCTGATCAGCCGGACATGACCGACCCTGACCTGCAAAGTCGGATCGCGATGAGAACGGAGCGCCAGGGTCTCCTTTCCCGACACTTCCCGCCTCCGCCGAGCCTCGAAGTGATCGTGGACGAGGGCGCTCTGCGACGGTCCCCGACGGTTCCAGGCGCGATGCAACAGCAGCTCTGGCATCTGTTGAAGGCGAATGAGCTTCCACACCTGTCCGTCCGCGTGCTCCCGCTCACCATTGGCCCGCATCGCGCCTCGGTGTCCGGAGCGTTCACGATTCTTGACTTTCCCTCGAGCGACACGGAGAAGGGGGAGCCCTCCACGATCTACTCTGAGTCACTGACGGGCGCGCTCTATCTCGACAAGCCCAAAGAGATCCAACGATATGATGAAGTCTGGTCCGACCTGTCGGATCGAGCCCTGACCAAGGGAGAATCACAAAAGATGATCACAGTGATCATTGGGGAGATGAACAACAATGAGTGACTTTACCGGTGCTGCTTGGCGCAAGAGCACCCGCAGCGGTGCCAATGGTGACTGTGTTGAGGTGGCCGACAACCTGCCCGGCGTCGTCGGAGTTCGGGACTCCAAGAATCCGGCCGGCCCGGCACTGGCTTTCGCGCCTGCAACCTGGTCCACGTTCGTCGTGGACGTCAAGGCGGGATCGTTCGATCGGTAGGTCCCACGCGCAAGACCCCGGCACGGATCTCCTTCCGTGTCGGGGCGGGGCTTGACCTGAAGCCCGGTCGAGGTTGCAGCATGGCCGGATGGCAGAGACAGACGCAGCGCGGCGGGCGCTGGAGGAGCAGCAGACCGTGGAGATCACCACGGTCGGGCGCCGCAGCGGCGTGCCGCGCCGTATCGAGACCTGGCGGTATCGGGCGGCGGGCACGTTCTGGCTGACCGGCAGCCCCGGCAGGCGGGACTGGTACGCCAACCTGGTCGCCCACCCCGAGTTCACCCTGCATCTCAAGGCGCTGGATCTGCGGGTCCGCGGCCGCCTCGTCACCGACCCCGACGAGCGGGCACGGGTGTTTGCGGAGATCGTGCCGGAGCTGAGTTGGGCCGGCACCACGCAGAGTTGGATCGACGGCAGCCCGCTGGTGGAGATCGAGCTGAATTGATCCTGTTCAAGGCGCGTGGGAGTGGCTAGCCTCGCGGGGGTGAACATCGGATGGCGTCGATGGTTGTCTGCCGGCCTCGTGGGGCTGCTCGCCGTGATGGCGCTGCCGCCAGTGACGGCGCAGGCGCATGGCGGGCTTGCTGTCAGCGTGCCGGCGCAGGGCGCGACGGTTTCCGCGCCCGTGGAGTCGTTGACGTTGACGTTCACCGAGAAGCCAGCGTCGAGCGCGACGTTCACGGTGACGGCGCCGACCGGGGAACGGGTCGACGGGGGCTGGTCGCATGGCACGCCGGCGCCGTTGACCAAGCCGGTGCGCGAGTATCAGCTGACGAACGGCGTGTGGGAGCCCATGCTGTACGCCACCGGCTTCCCGGTCGCCGTCACAGTGGAGCAGTGGCCGGCGTCCGGGACCTATGTGGTGCGCTACCAGTCGATCGCCTCGGACGGTGACGAGGTGGACGGCGAGGTCAGCTTCACCTACACCGGCCCGGCGACGGTGAAGCACGCTCCCGGCCGCGGCGTGTGGGTGTGGCTGGTGCCGCTGCTGGTGGCCGTGGCCGGAGTGCTGATCTATGTGCTGGTGCGGAAGCGTCCGGTGGCCCGCGAGGGATAGGTCACGCTGGGGAACCAGCGGGGCTCGCGGAGCGACTGCGGGGGCATGCGTAATGCGGTGAAAACGGTGGCCGCGGCGACGAGTGCGGCCGCAGTGGTGCTGGTCGTGGCGTTGCTGGGTGGCGGTGCAGTGGATGACGCGGCGCTGCCGGGGATCGCCGGCGCGGGGATGTTCACCGAGTGGGGGTTACCGACCGTCACGTTGGTGACCACTGTGCTCGGCATTCTGACGGTCGGCACGGCGGTGACGGCGGCGTTTCTGCTGCCGGGCGACGGACCGTCCGTGGCGGCGCACGGGTGGCTGCTGCTGCGCCGGGCGACGTGGCTGGCGCTGGGGTGGGCCGGGGGCGCCGCCGCGACGCTGGTGTTGACGGTCAGCGACGTGCTCGGCACGCCGGTCCCTCAGCTCAGCGCGCAGTCGGTGGCGAGCTTCGCCGCGTCGATCACGCAGGGTCAGGCGCTGCTGCTGCAGGCGGCTCTGGCCGTCCTCATAGCGCTCATGACCCGGGGTGGGGTTTCTCGGGGGTTGGCGGCGGTCGTGGCAGGGTTGTCGCTGGTGGCGCTGCTGCCGCCGGCGTTCACCGGGCATTCGGCCGGGGCCGGCGACCATCAGGTCGCGGTCACCAGCCTGTCGCTGCATATCCTCGCGGCGTCACTCTGGGTGGGTGGTCTCGCCGGCCTGCTTCAGGTACGCCGGCAGCACCGTTTCGCCGACACGGCCCAGCGGTACAGCCGGCTCGCCCTGGCCTGCTTCGTCGCGACGGCCATCAGTGGGGCGATCAACGCGGCGGTTCGGCTCGGCGACTGGTCGGCCCTCTTCTCTTCCGCGTACGGAATGCTGGTGTGGGGTAAAGCGCTCGCGCTGCTCGTGGTCGGCGGGCTCGGGTGGGTGCACCGCCGTCGGACGCTGCCCGCGTTGCGGGCCGGCGCGCCGGGGGCGTTTCTGCGGCTGTGCGTCGGGGAGCTGGTGGTGCTCGGCGCTGCGATGGGGTTGTCCGTTGCCCTGTCGCGCAGTCCGACGCCGGTGCCGGAGACGGTGGCCGAGCCGGATCCGCTGGTGGAACTGCTGGGGTTCGCGCAGCCCGGCCCGGTCACCGCGGCCCGGCTGTTGGGCGATCCGCTGCCGGACATGTTCTTCCTGACGCTCGTCGTAGTCGGCATTGCCGCCTATCTGGTCGGGGTTCTGCGGTTGCGTCAGGCGGGGCATCCCTGGCCCGCCGCGCGTACCGCCTCCTGGGTGGCCGGGCTGCTGCTCCTCGGCGCCGTCACCTGCCTCGGCGTGGCCAAGTACGCGTACGTCCTGTTCAGCGTCCACATGGTGCAACACATGGTGCTGTCGATGGCCGTACCCATCCTGTTGGTGGGTGGCGCCCCGGTGACCTTGGCGTTGCGCGCCCTGCGCCGCCCGACGGATCCGCAGGTGCGCGGCGCGCGGCAGTGGCTGGTGGTGCTCCTGCACAGCGGGTTCTTCCGGGTGGTCAGCCATCCGCTGGTGGCGCTCGGGATCTACGTGCTGAGCCTGTACGGGCTCTACCTGAGCGACCTGCTGGGCACGCTCATGCGCTCGCACGTGGGGCACCTGGTCATGCTCGTGCACTTCGTGCTGGCCGGTTACCTGCTGTTCTGGGTGCTGATCGGCATCGACCCGGGCCGCCGCCGGATCCATCCCGCGCTGCTGGCGATCGTGCACTTCCTGGCGATGGTGGCGCATGCGTTCTTCGGCTTCGTGCTGTTGCAGTCCACCACGGTCATCGCCGCTGACTGGTACACCGCTGTGCATCCGGAGTGGGCCGCGTCGCTGCTTGCCGACCAGCAGTTGGGTGCGAGCCTGGCCTGGGCGTTCGGGGAGCTGCCGGCGGCGATCGTCATGCTGTTGCTGGTCCGGCAGTGGATCCGCGCCGACGAGCGGGAGCAGGCCCGCGTGGATCGGGCCGCCGACCGCGCCGAAGCGTCGGGGGAGGAGGACGAGTTGGCCCGCTACAACGCCATGCTCGCCGCTGCGGCCCGCCAGGAGCTGTGACCTCGGCCCCGGTCGGAACTTCCGCCGCGTGCGGTACGACAAACGCAGCGCAGACCCCACGATCAGAACGGACATCATGCGAAACAGCACCACCCGGCGGTCCCTCGTCGCGATCCCGGCACGCCTGCCACCTCTGGCGGGCCGGATCCTGGTGTCGGTGCTCGCGGCGGGTACGGTGCTCGTGCCCGGTTCGCCGGCCTGGGCCCATGCCCAGTTGGTCGGCGCGGATCCGGCGCAGCAGAGCACCCTGGCCGAGGCGCCGGCCGCGGTGACGCTCACCTTCAACGAGCGGCTCAACGCCGACTTCACCACCATCGTGCTCAGCGACGCGGCGAAGCGTGCCGTGCCCACCTCCGCCGCGGTGGTCGACGGCGCCAAGGGCACGGTGACCCTGACGGGAGCTCCAGCGAACGGCGCGTACACCGTGGCCTACCGGATCGTGTCGGTGGACGGGCACGCGGTGCAGGGCTCCTACTCCTTCACCGTGGCCGACCCGGCACTGCCCGCCGCCGCGCCGTCAGCGGTGGCGGGGCCGGTCGACCAGCCGGCCGATTCCGGCGGGCTGCCGACCGGGGTGCTGATCGGCCTGGGTGCGGTCGGCGTCCTGCTGGCCGGCCTTGCCGCGGTTTTCTATCGTCCCGCCCGGCGGCGGAGCAAGGTGCGCTGACCAGGCCGCTTGCCGCCCTTCGGCGTCCGTCTCGCGCGTGACCACCTTGACCGAACGGCCGCAGGTGCGTCCGGTCGGGTCTAGCGTCAGGTGCGATGCCGTGCCGCCGCTCGGGGGCGGCCGGGTCCTGCCAGCGTCGGCGCGAGGGGGGTCTGTGGTGGACGCGGAGTCCGAAGCCGGATCGGGACACCACGCGGGTGGGCCGGTGCGGGCCGCCGTGGTCGTCGGGGCGCTCGGCGTCGTCTTCGGCGACATCGGCACCAGCCCGATCTACACCCTGCAGACCGTCTTCAACCCCGAGGACCCGCACCCCGTGCCGGTCAGCACCGGCAACGTCTACGGGGTCGTCTCGCTGATCTTCTGGTCCGTGATGATCATCGTGACCCTCACGTACGTCAGCCTCGTCATGCGGGTGAGCAACGACGGCGAGGGTGGCGTGATGGCGCTGATCGCGATGTTGCGTCGGTGGGGTGGTGCCGACAAGCGGCGGATCGCCGGGATGCTCGCCCTGGCCGGGCTGTTCGGCGCGGCGCTGTTCTTCGGCGACAGCATGATCACACCAGCCATCTCGGTGCTGTCCGCCGTGGAGGGCATCAAGATCGTCCAGCCCGGGCTGCATGATCTGGTCGTACCGCTCACCGCGGTGATCATCGTCCTGCTGTTCAGCTTCCAGCGCCGGGGCACCGCCGCGGTGGGGCGGCTGTTCGGGCCGATCATGATCGCGTGGTTCGTCGCCATCGGCACCCTTGGGGTCGTCGGCATCGGCCACCACCCCCAGATTCTGCGCGCGCTGTCGCCCACGTACGCGATCGGTTTCCTGTCCGGGCACTTCGCGATCGCCTTCTTCTCGCTCGCGGCGATCGTGCTCGCGGTGACCGGCGCCGAAGCGCTCTACGCCGACATGGGCCACTTCGGACGGCGGGCGATCACCCGGGGCTGGTTGCTGCTGGTGCTGCCCGCCTGCGTGCTCAGCTACCTGGGCCAGGGCGCCCTGATCCTCGAGGACCGGTCCGCGGTCAGCAGTCCGTTCTTCCTGCTCGCGCCGGGCTGGGCGCGGTTGCCGATGGTGCTGCTCGCCACTGCGGCCACGGTGATCGCCGCCCAGGCGGTCATCACCGGCGCCTACTCGGTCGCCAACCAGGCCGCGCAGCTGGGCTACCTGCCCCGCGTCCGGATCGCGCACACCTCGGAGTCCGAGATCGGGCAGATCTACGTGCCGTGGATCAACTGGCTGCTGATGATCTCGGTGCTCACCCTGGTCTTCGCCTTCCGCAGCTCGGCCGCGCTCGCCTACGCCTACGGCATGGCCGTGGTCGCCACCATCACCATCACCGCCACGCTGTTCTTCTATCTCGCGCGCAAACGCTGGCGGGCACCGAAATGGCTGATCGTCGCCGGCGCGAGTGTCCTGATCAGCCTCGACCTGCTGTTCCTCGCCGCGAACCTCACCAAGATCGCGCACGGCGCCTGGCTGCCGCTGCTCATCGGCCTCACCGCCTTCACCGTCATGACCACCTGGCAACGCGGGCGGCAACTCGTCACCCGCGAACGGGCCCGTGCCGAAGGCTCGCTGCGGACCTTCATCGACCAGCTGCGCGACCGGAAGCCACCCCTGACCCGAGTGCCCGGCACTGCCGTCTTCCTCAACCGCGGCAAGCAGACCGCGCCGCTGGCGCTGCGCGCCAACGTCGACCACAACCACGCCCTGCACCAGCAGATCCTGATCGTCTCCGTCGAGACCAGCCCCGTGCCCCACCTGCGCGGCGCCCGCCGGATCCAGGTCGACGACCTCGGGTACGCCGGCGACGGCATCATCTACGTCACCGTCCGGTTCGGTTACATGGACACCCCGGACGTGCCGTCGGCGCTGCGGCTGCTCAAACCGGCGCAGACCGAAGGGTCGATCTCGCTGGACAAGGCGTCGTACTACCTCTCGAAAATCGAGCTCACCCGGGGCTCCGCGCCGACCATGGCGCAGTGGCGTAAACGGCTGTTCATCGCGACGTCGTACATCACGGCGGACGCCGCGGAGTTCCTCGGGCTGCCCCGCGACCGTACGGTGATCATGGGGTCCCGGATCGAAGTCTGAGTCAGGTCACCGGCCAACCGAGCGTTGCGGCCAGCACCCCGAACCCACCGACCGCCTCGCCCGTCTTGTGCGTCGTTTTGGCGCGGCTCCGCCGTGCGGGTGACGTCACGACGGTATTGGCGAAGGACACCACGCATGATCGTTACCGTCGGGCCCGAGGGGCGGGTGCCAGCGGAACGGATTCTCCACGCGGCCGGGCGTCCCAGTTCGCCTTAGAGGAGCTGAGACTGTGACCGCCACCGTGAAGTCCGTTGACCTGCCCAACGGCACCACCGCCCACGACGAGACCCTCAACCGGTGGTACGTCAAGAAGCCCGTCGGCATGTTCCCGTGGCGGGCGAACAACGGGGAGAAGCTGACCGACTTCGAGGTCGACAACTTCCTGCGCTCCGGCCGGATCGTCGTCACCCTGCCCGAGTAGGGTCGTCAGCCCGTCGTCACGCTGGCGGCGGTGACGGTGCCATCGGTGGCCGTGGTGCCTTGGACGGTGATTGCCTGACCGGCGGTGAGCTTGTCGGCGGTGATGGTCTGCTGCAGCTTCGTGCTATCGGTGATGGTGACGGTCACCATGGCGCCCGTCATGGTCTGGACCGTGAGGGTGCCGTTGGCGGCCGACTTCAGCGTGCCGACGGTGGCTGTTGCGGCCTCCGCGCCCGGGGCGCCGCCGGGAAGACCTCCGCCGGGAAGGCCTCCGCTCGGACGGCCGGATCCGGGGCCGAACGATGGGTTGCCACCCTGACGCCCGGCGCCGAAGGACGGGCCACCGTTCGGGCTGGTACGCGCCGTCGTGCTACCGGTGCTCTCGCCCCAGTTCTTCTGCGTCAGGACGCCACCGAGGAAACCGGCTGCGGGGAGGGCCAAGGCCAGCAGGACCAGCGTGGTCCGGTTCCACCAGCGGCGGGGCGCGGCGGCGGCGAGGGCGGCGGGCAGGTCAGCGTCGGCGCGGTCGTCGTCCGGGTGGGTGTCAGGCTCCGCGTCGTGGTCGGGCTTGGCGGCGTCCGTACGCTCCGGGTCGTCGACCTTCGGCAGCACTTCGGTGTTGTCGTCGGATGCCTTGGTGTCCTTCATGGTGGTTTCCTACTCGTAGCGCAGCGCGTCGATGGGGCGCAACCGGGCGGCCCGGGCGGCGGGGAGCCCGCCGAAGAACAGGCCGATGACGACGGAGACGCCCAGGGCCAGCACGACCGAGCTCGGGACGACGACCGGTGTCACGCCGGCGATGGTGAAGTTGCTGCCGATCAGGGCGGCTGCCACGCCCAGCCCGCCGCCGAGGAAGCTGAGCAGGGTGGCCTCGATGAGGAACTGGGTGAGGATGACCCGGTGCGGTGCGCCCAAGGCTTTGCGGATGCCGATCTCCCGGGTGCGTTCGGTGACGGTGACCAGCATGATGTTGGTGATGCCGATGCCGCCCACGAGCAGGCTGATCGCGGCGACCGCCCCGAGCAGGGTGGTGAACGTGTCAGCGGTTTCGGTCTGCGTTTCGAGCAGCTGCTCGGCGCTGCGGATCCGGTAGGCGGTGGTGCCACTGCTGGTTGTGGGCATCCGCTGGTCGAGGATGGTGCTGATTTCGGACTCGACGGTGCCAACCTCGTCGGAGCTCTCCGCTTCGACCAGGATCGAGCTGAGCGAGCCGTACCCGGTGAGGGTTTGCCGGACCGCGGTGATCGGGGCGATCGCGACGTCGTTGGCGTCCGAGGCGCCGATCGACGCGCTTTCCTCGGCCAGGACCCCGATCACGGTGAAGAGCGCACCGCCGGCGGTCACCTGCTCGCCGATCGGATCGGTGTCGGCGAACAGCTCCTCGGCGACGGTCTGGCCGATCACCACGACCCGGCGGCCCTGGCTGTCGTCCTCGGCGCCGAACGTCGCACCGGACTCGACCGGCGTGTTCGAGGCGGTGAAGTAGCTGGGCGTGGTGCCGATGAAGGAGCCGACGTCGTGGGAGGTGCTGCCGTACGTGAGGGTGGATTGGGCGCTGACCACCGGCGACACCGACTTGACGTCGGGGGCGAGCGCCGGGTCGTCCAGGGCCTCGGCCACATCCACAGTGAGCCCGCCGCCGGCGGCCGAGCGGGTGCTGCTCATGACCGTCAGGGTGTTGGTGCCCAGCGCCTCGATGCGGTCGCTGACCGCCTTCGCCGAGCCGTTGCCGACCGCGACCAGCAGGATGACCGCGGCGACGCCGATGAGGATGCCCAGCATGGTCAGCGCGGAACGCAGCTTGTTCGCGCCGACGCCACGCAGCGCGAAACGGATGATCTCCACGAAGTTCACCGGGCCGCCTCCACCGCGTGCCGCCCGGACAGGTGCTGCGGCTCGTCCGTCTGCACTTCGCCATCGAGCAGCCGGATCAGCCGGTCCGCGCGGGAGCCCACCTCGGGCTCGTGGGTGATCATGAGGATGGTGCGGCCGGCCGCGTTCAACTCGTCGAAGACGGTGAGGATGTCCTCGGTGGAGTGGCTGTCCAGGTTGCCGGTGGGCTCGTCGGCCAGCACCAGGGCGGGTTCGGTGACCAACGCCCGGGCGACAGCGACCCGTTGCTGTTGGCCGCCGGAGAGCTGGTTGGGTTCATGCTCGGCACGGGCGGACAAGCCCACCAGATCCAGGGCGTGCATGGCCCGCTCGCGGCGCTCACGCGCGTGCACCCCGGCGTACGCGAGGGGCAGCTCGACGTTGGCTCGGGCGGTCGTGCGGGGGATGAGGTTGAAAGCCTGGAAGACGAAGCCGATGAGGCGGTTGCGGACCAGGGCGAGTTGCCGGTCCGACAGGCTGCTGACGTCCACTCCGTCGAGGAGGTACTGCCCGCCGGACGGGACGTCGAGGCAGCCCAGGATGTTCATCAACGTGGACTTGCCGGAGCCCGACGAGCCCATGATCGCCACGTAGTCGCCCCGGGCCACGGTCAGGCTGACCCCGCGCAGGGCGTGCACGGTGGTCTCGCCTTCGCCGTACACCTTGGTCAGTGACCGGACGTCGAGAACCGGGCGGCTCACGGCGGGCCCCCGTTGCCGCCAGGACCGCCGCCGGTGCCGAAACCACCACCGCCGGCCGGCCCCTGCCGGGAGTTGCCGCTGGTCGACGAGGTGGAGCTGGTCGCGGGCAGGATGACCCGCTCACCCGCGGTGAGACCCGAGACGATTTCGTACGCGTCCGCGCCCTTGACGCCCACCTCGACCTGCCGCGTTTCCGTGGTCCCGTCGGCTCTCGGAACGCCGACCGTGTACCGGCTGCCGGTCAGGGTGACCGCCGCCGAGCTGACGCTGACCACGTCCTCGGCGGTGCCGGTGACCACGGCGACCTGGACGCTCTGGCCGGGCCGGGCGCCGACGGGCAGCGCGCCGACGCTGACGGTCACGCCATAGGTGACCACGCCGCTGCTGCTCGTGCCGGACGGGTCGATGGACAGCACCTTGCCGGTCGCCTCGGCGTCGGTCAGCGCGCTCCACTCGATCGTCGCGTCCTGACCTGCCTGCAGCTTGGTGGCATCGGCCTCGCTGAAGTCCGCGGTGACCTGAAGCTTGCTCAGGTCGGCGAGCTGGATGAACCCCGACGAGGCGCTGGCCGTCTGGGTCCCACCGCTTGCTCCGCCGCCTGCTCCGCCGGTGGCGGAACTCGATGCGGACGAGGAACTCTCGCTGCCGACTGTGCCGTTGACCGCGACGACCGTACCCGCCATCGGCGCGGTCAGGCTGGTGCCGGTCACGGCCGCTTCCGCCTCGTCCACGGCAAGCAGGGCCTGGGCAACGGCGTTCTGGGCGGTGGTGGTGTCGGTGCCGGCGTCCTCGGCCCGGTCCACCGCGTCGTACGCGGCCGTCAGATCGGCCTGGGCCAGGGCGAGATCGCGCTGGGCGGCGGCCGGGTCCACCTTGGCGAGCAGGTCACCCTTGCCGACCTGGTCGCCGACCTTGACGTAGATCGTGGTGACCGTGCCGTCGGTCGCGAAATCGGCCGTGCCGCCGGTGACGGGCTCCAGGGTGCCGTCCGCCGTCACGGTCGCCGTCACCGTCCCCTTGGTGGCGGTGACTGTGCGGCTCGCCGCGGAGACAGGCGTCGTGCTGCTCGTGCCGCGCACCAGGAACACCGACCACGTCGCCGCGCCGACGAGGACCGCCAGCAGCACGAGGTTGACAAGATGACTGGTGAGCCTGCGCACACCTCATGATCGCTGGTGGGGCAGGTGGGACGTCGTGATACTCGGAAAATCGGTGCGGCTACCAGGCCCGGACGACCAGCTCCCCGGCCGTGAGCCCGCCGGTGATCTCCGTGTACTGGTCGCCCCGCAACCCGACCTGCACGGACCGCTGCGCCTGCATGGTGCCGGAGCGGACGAGCACGGAGCCCGCCCCGTCACCGGCCTCGTGCACCGCGGTCGACGGCACGCGTAGCGCATCGGCGACCTCGCCGGTGGTCACCTCCACCGCAGCGGTCTGCCCGACGAGAAGTCCGGACGGCACCGCCGTGAAGCTGAGCAGCACCCCGTACGTGACCAGGGTGCCGTCCGAGGTGCCGACCGGATCGACCTGCGCCACCTTGGCCGGGAACTCCTGCCCGACCCGGTCGGCGAGGGTCACGGTCGCCGGCTGCCCGACCGCCAGTGCGCCCGCGTCGGCCTCCGGGAAGTTGGCGGTGATCTGCATCTGGTCGGTGTCGGCCAGCGTGACGAAGGTGGTGCCCTGCCGCACCTGGTTGCCCACCACGCCCTCGACCGACATGACGGTCCCGTCGATCGGAGCCTTGATCGTCGCCCCGGCCAGCGCCAGTTTGGCCTCCGCGAGGGTGATC
The DNA here is from genome assembly GCF_044452725.1 of Actinoplanes sp. NPDC051859. Lineage (NCBI taxonomy): Bacteria > Bacillati > Actinomycetota > Actinomycetes > Micromonosporales > Micromonosporaceae > Actinoplanes > Actinoplanes sp. NPDC051859. The sequence goes on from NZ_JBITBX010000011.1 coordinate 134,738, forward strand.
GTCGCCCGGTTGACCCGTTGCTGCGCGGTGAGAACGGCGTCCACAGCCGCCGCGCGGTTGGTGCCGGTGACGGGTTGGCCCGCGCCACCCAGCGCAGCGCCACCCAGCCCGGCGGCGACCGGCCCGATGGTGGCCGGGACCGGCGTCGCGGGCGTCGTGCTGGGCGCCCGGGTGGGTGCTGTCGTGCGGGTCGCGCTGTCCGCGGCGGCCTCAGCCGCGGTCAGCTGGGTCTCGGCGGAGGCGAGACTGGTCTGCGCCTCGTTGACCGCTGTCGCCGCGTTGGTGGTCTCCAGCGCGGCGAGGACCGTGCCGGCCTTGACTTTGGTGCCGGCCTTCACGGCGACCGAGTCCACTGTGCCGGCGACGGTGAAGGCGAGACTGCGGGTGGTGGCCGCCTGCAGAGACCCGGTGGCGGCGACGCTGACCGTGACCGGGCCGCGGTCGGTGCCCACCATGGCCGGCGTGGACTTGCCGCCCTCGGGCTCCTCACCGATCACCCACGCGGTCATCGCCGCCGCGACGCTCACCACAGCGAGACCACCCACCACCCATCGTCTGCGCACAGCGGTGATTCTTCCCGCCGTCCCGCGCCAATGGTGCAACTTTCGGACATATGCCGCGTTGTGCACCTCGCCGGCCGCCGCAGAAACTCCGCAGAAAATCTTCGGCGGAGCTGTCGATTACGGTCCGGGCCGTTCGTAGCCCTGGTGAGAGGCCGGCACGGTGCCGGTCCGCGGACTCACCCGGAGGGCATCATGACCACCACCGCGACCAGCCCGGCCCGCTCTGCCGTCCCGGCCCGCTCTGCCGTCCCGGCCCGCCGCACGAGCCTGGTCGCGTCGGCCGGGATCGGGATTGCCGCCACCGCGGGCGCCTGCGTGGCAACCATTGCTGTCGCCGCGGCCGGGCGGGCGGCCGGGATCAGCCTGCACGTGAGCGACGCGCCGATCCCCATCGCGGGCTTCGCCGTCATGACCGCGCTGTGCTCGGCGGTCGGCCTGATCCTCGCCGCCGTTCTGCAGAAGACGGTCCGGCACGCTCGGCGCGCCTTCGTCCGGACGACAGTGGTGCTGACCGTGCTGTCCCTGGTGCCGGACGTGCTGGCCGACGCCACCACGGGCACCAAGGCGTTGCTGATGCTTACCCACCTGGTAGCCGCGGCGATCGTCATTCCTGCCGTGGCGCGCCGCCTGTCCGCCTGAAACCGACGTACGTTTTCATCCATCACCCACCGGAGGAACCATCATGAAGCAGTACCTGCTCGCCGTACACATGGTCGAAGGCGTTCCCGACCCCGAGCCGGCTGTGATCCAGCGGATGTACGGCCAGGTCGAGAAGGTCAACCAGGAGTTGCAGGCGGCCGGCGCCTGGGTGTTCGGTGGCGGGCTGCTGCCGCCGGACAGCGCCACCGTCGTGCGGGCCGAGAACGGCAAGACCACCATGACCGACGGCCCGTTCGCGGAGACCAAGGAACAGCTCGGCGGCTTCTGGGTGCTGCGCTGCGCAGACCTGGACGAGGCGCTGGCCTGGGCGGCCAAGTGTGCCGAGGCCTGTGAGGGTCCCGTCGAGGTGCGGCCCTTCCAGGACGAACCGGAGAGCTGAGTCCCGGCCACCGTGGACCTCGACAGCATCTACCGGGCGGAATACGGCCGCTGCGTGGCCACGCTGGTCCGCCTCCTCGGCGACATCCATCTCGCCGAGGAGGCAGTCCAGGACGCCTTCGCCACCGCCCTGCACAAGTGGGACACCCCGCCCCCCAACCCGGGCGCCTGGATCGTGACCACCGCCCGCAACCGGGCCGTCGACCGGCTCCGCCGCGAGTCGACCCGCGAGGCACGGCACGCCCAGGCGCTGCTGCTGCACCAGCAGGACGAACCCCAGGAGGTGGGACCGGTGCAGGACGACCACCTTCGCCTCATCTTCACCTGCTGCCATCCCGCGCTCGCCCCGGACGCCCGGACCGCACTGACGCTGCGGCTGCTGGGCGGGCTGGACGTGCCGGAGATCGCCCGGGCGTACCTGGTGCCCGAGGCCACCGTGGCGCAGCGGATCGTCCGCGCCAAGAAGAAGATCCGCGACACCGGCATCCCTTACCGGGTGCCGGGCGCGGCGGAGCTGCCGGACCGGCTGCCACCGGTGCTGACCGTTCTCTACCTCATGTTCAACGAGGGCTATGCGGCCACCACTGGCACGCTGATCCGCACCGACCTGTGCACCGAGGCGATCCGGCTCGGCCGGGAGCTTGCCGCGTTGATGCCCGACGAGCCCGAGGTGCTGGGGCTGCTCGCCCTGCTGCTGCTCACCGAGGCGCGGCGCCCGGCCCGGGTCGGCCCGCACGGCGAGCTGGTGCCGCTGCCTGAGCAGGACCGAAGCCGGTGGGACCGTACGCTCATCGCCGAAGGTCATGATCTGGTCCGGCGCTGCCTGCGGCGTAACCAGCCGGGGCCGTACCAGATCCAGGCGGCGATCAACGCGGTGCACACCGACTCGGACGCCACCGACTGGGCGCAGGTCCTCGCGCTCTACGACCAGCTGTACGCGCTATCGCCGACCCCGATCGTCGCCCTGAACCGAGCCGTCGCGATCGCGGAGGTGCACGGCCCGGCGCTGGCCCTGGCCGCGCTGGAAGACGTGGAGTTGCCCGGCTATCACCTGCTGCCCGCGACCCGGGCCGACCTGCTGCGGCGGCTCGGTCGGCGACCGGAGGCACAAGCGGCGTACGACGAGGCGATCGCGCTGGCCGGCAACGAGACCGAACGCGCTTTCCTGCGCGGCCGCCGCGCCGACCTCTGACCGTCCGACCGCTGGACGGGTCGAAGGTCCTGCCGGCGGCCCCGGACGGCCCTACGGTGAGGGGAGGCGGCCGGCTCACGGCCGTGGTGAAGACAGCATCCGCGAAAGGACAGCGCCGTGACTGCCGTCATGCCGGACCTGCTGCAAACCCTGGCCGAGCCCGACGAGTCGGAGCTGGGCGGCCTCGACGCCTGGTGGCGTGCGGCCAACTACCTGACGATCGGTCAGATCTATCTGCAGGGCAATCCGCTGTTGCGGGAACCGCTCGCGGCCGAGCACATCAAGCCGCGGCTGCTGGGCCACTGGGGCACCAGCCCCGGCCTGTCCCTGGTTTATGCGCACGTCTCGCGGCTGATTCGACACACCCGCCAGCAGGCGATCTATCTTGCCGGTCCGGGGCATGGCGGCCCGGCGCTGGTGGCCGCCGGCTACCTGGAAGGGACCTACAGCGAGATCTATCCGCGGGTATCGCAGGACGAAGCCGGGATGCTGCGGCTGTTCCGGCAGTTCTCCAGCCCGGGCGGCATCCCCAGCCACGTGTCGGTGACCACGCCCGGCTCTATCCACGAGGGTGGCGAGCTGGGTTACGTGTTGGTGCACGCGTTCGGGGCCGTGCTGGACAACCCGGATCTGTTGGCTGTCGCAGTCGTGGGCGACGGGGAGGCGGAGACGGGCCCGCTGGAGGGTTCGTGGAAGGGCATTTCGTTCCTGAACCCGGAGCGGGACGGCGCGGTGCTGCCGATCCTGCACCTCAACGGCGCGAAGATCGCCGGGCCGACGGTGCTCGCCCGCAAGGATCCCAACGAGGTGCGTGCGCTGCTGCGCGGGCACGGGTACGACGTCATCGAGGTGGAGGGCGACGACCTGCCCGGCATGCACGTGCGGTTCGCGGCGGCGCTGGCGCAGGCGTGGAGCCGGATTCGGGAAATCCAGGCTGCGGCCCGGGCGGGTCAGTGGGATCGAAGCCGTCCGGTGTGGCCGATGATCGTGCTGCGGTCACCCAAGGGCTGGACCGGGCCGGCGCAGGTGGACGGCATTCAGGTCACCGGGACGTGGCGGTCGCATCAGGTGCCGCTGTCCGGCGTACGCGAGAATCCCGAGCACCTCGCGCTGCTGGACGGCTGGCTGCGGTCGTACCGTCCGGAAGAGCTGTTCGATGCGACCGGCGCGCCCACCGCGTTGGTGCGGTCGCAGGCGCCGGAAGGCGTGCTGCGGATGAGTGCCGCGCCGGCGGCGAACGGTGGCCTGCTGACCCGGGAGCTGGACCTGCCCGACTTTCGTGCCTACGCCGAGACGGTGTTGCGGCCGGGTGAGGCGCGCGCCGAGTCGACCCGGCGGCTCGGGGAGCTGATGCGCGACATCTACACCCGCAACCCGGACCGGTTCCGGCTGTTCTGTCCGGACGAGACGACCAGCAATCGGCTCGGTGCCGTCTTCGAGGCGTCCGACCGGGCGTTCGCCGAGCGGGTGACCCCGGACGATGTGGCGATCGGCCCGACCGGCCGGGTGATGGAGGTGCTGTCCGAGCACAACTGCCACGGCTGGCTGGAGGGTTACACGCTGACCGGCCGGCACGGGCTGTTCGCCACCTACGAGGCGTTCGCGATGGTCAGTGCCTCGCAGACCGTGCAGCACGGCAAATGGTTGCAGGAGGCCGCGCAGCTGTCGTGGCGGGCGCCGGTGCCCAGCCTCAACGTGCTGCTCACCTCGACGGCCTGGCGCAACGACCACAACGGTTTCTCCCATCAGGGCCCCGGCCTCATCCAGGTCGTGCTGACCCAGCGCGGCGACGTGGCCCGCGTCTACCTGCCGCCGGACGCGAACTGCCTGCTGTCGGTCGCCGACCACTGCTTCCGATCCCGGTCATACATCAACCTGATCGTCATCGACAAGCAGCCGCAGTTGCAGTACCTGTCGATGGACCAGGCGATGGAGCACTGCGCCCGGGGCGCGGGCAGCTGGGACTGGGCGGGCACCGACGACGGCACCAGCGACCCGGACATCGTGCTGGCCTGCGCGGGTGACGTGGTCACCATGGAGACGGTCGCCGCGGCGCAGATCCTGCACGACCGACTGCCCGGCTTCAAAGTGCGGGTGGTCAACGTCGCCGACCTGATGACCCTGGCCCGGCCGAAGGACCATCCGCACGGCATGAGCGAGACCCTGTTCACCGAGCTGTTCACCGACACCGTCGACGTGGTCTTTGCCTTCCACGGCTACCCGGGCGCCATCCACCAGCTCGTGCACGGTCGCCCGGACGCCGACCGGTTCCGGGTGCGCGGCTTTATCGAGCAAGGGACCACGACCACACCCTTCGACATGACCGTACGCAACAAGGCGTCCCGCTATCACCTCGTGATCGACGCCATCAACAATGCGAAGCGGTTGCCACGCGGCGCCGCAGAGCTGAAGGCGTGGTGCGAGCGCCAACTCGAGCGGCACGCGGCGTACGTGGTGGAGCACCTGGAGGACATGCCGGAGGTCCGCGACTGGGCACTGGGTGACTGGGCGCACCAGGGCTGAGGGACTCGTCGGGCAGCGGTCGCTGCGACTTTCGGTGGACGTCCGCCCTCTGTCGAATGGCGGATGGCGCGTGCCGCGGTGCTGCACCGCGAGCCGATGTGTGGACCGTCCGGGTGCCTCAAGATCCCTCCGGTGAAGGTTCTGGGAACCCAGTTGGCTGGGGTAGCGCGGCGTCCGGCGCGGTTGTTGTTGACCGGTCTTGCGGTGTTGGTGGCCTCGTTCGTCGTCTACGCGACCGTGCTCGCCCACCAGATCACCGAGCGAACGGTCATCAAGGAGGGCGTCGACACCCCCGCGGCGGTGAGCCTCGTCGTCGGCGAGGGGCCGCCGCAGGCGGATGGCTTCCCCGCCCCGACGAAGGTGACGACGCAGCAGATCACCCAGTTCCGTACGGTGCCCGGCGTGGCCGAGGCGGCGCCGCGGATGGACGTCTACGGCGAGGCGAACGGCGATGACCTCGTCGTGACCGCCGACCCCGGCAGTGGCCCGCTGGCCCGCGTACGGATCAGCCAAGGCACCTATCCGGCGCGGCCGAACGAGATCGCCGTGACCCCGCGCACCGCCAACCGGGGCGGCCTGCCCCCGGGCGCCTCAGCAGTCTTCTATTCGCAGTGGGACAAAGACGGTAAGCCGGTTGACCCGGTCACGGTCAAGGTCACCGGCGTCGTGGACCTCGACCAGGACTATGGCAACGCCGCGTACGCCCCTGCGGGCATCGTGCAGGGACTTCGGCGCAACGGCGACGTGACGCGCGTGGACGTGCGGCTCGCACCGGGAGCCGACGCCGCCGCGGCAACCGCGGGACTGCAACGGGTCGTCGATTCCAGCCCCGCACTGGAAGAGCCACTGGTCAAGGCAACGATCCGGACCGGTGACGCGATCCGTCAGGAAGAGGCGGACGGCGCCATCGACGACGTACGCCTGCTGTTCGCGGTCATCGCGATGTTCGTGGCGCTCGCCGTGGGCGCCGCCGGTCTGGTCGCCGCCTCCACCTTCCGGATCGTGTTCGCCCAACGGATGCGTCAGCTCGCCCTGCTGCGGGCCATCGGTGCAGGCCGCGCACCGGTGTGGCGGGCGCTCGCCGCCGAAGGCGCCCTGACCGGGCTCGCCGTCGGCGTGGTGGGTGTCCTGGCGGCGCTCGCGTTCGGTCACGCCCTGCCGCCGATCGTCCGCGCTTTCGGTGTCCAGGTGGAAGCGCCCGGCATGCCGCTCCTGCCCGCTCTCGGCGTCGTCCTGCTCGCCATGCTCATCACTGTGGTGGCCGTGTGCGCGCCCGCCGTCACCGCCGCCCGGGTGGCCCCGCTGGAGGCGCTGCGGACGGCGAACACCGCACCGGGCGGCCGCACCATCGGCAAGGTCCGGGGCACGTTCGGGGTGCTGTTCGCCCTGGTCTCCGCGCTGCTGGCGGCGTACGTCATCGTGCATTTGCCGGTCCCGGGCGAGAGCGGCTATCAGATGGAGATGATGCTGCTCAGCATCGTCGCCTCCGCCACGCTGGCCTATGTCACGCTCATCCTGCTCGGTCCGGTGCTGGTCCGTCCGCTGCTCGCCGCGGTGGGCTGGCCGCTGCGCAGGTTTGGTCCGGTAGGTCGCATCGCCGTCGGTGGTGTCGGCGGCGCACCCCGGCGGGCCGCCGCGGTGTCCGTGGTCGTAGCACTCGGCGTCAGCCTCATCGGCGGCGCGGCGGTCATCGCGGCCTCGGCGCGCATCGTCGCCGACCGGGAACTCGTCACGAGCGCACCGGCTGACTTCGTTCTCGCCGGCAGTGACGGCGTGCAGCTTCCCGCCGCCGTCGTGACCAAAGCGAAGGCCGACCCGCGACTCGCGCAGGTGACGGCGTACCGGGAACTGCCCGTGCAGATCGACGGCTCCGAGGACGATTTCCCGGTCAACGCCAGCGACCTCTCCCTCACCGCACTCCCGCAACTTGCGAAGATCGATGTCGCCCAAGGATCCACGGCCGCGATCGGCCCGGGCAAGGCAGCCTTCGGCGCGGTGCTGGCGCAGGACGAGGACCTTCAGCTCGGCGACAGCGTCACCCTGACAGCCGGTTCGCGTCAGCTGCGGGTGGAGGTGGCTGCCGTGCTGGCTGGGGAAGGACCCTTGGGCGCGAGCATCATGCGCTCGCCACCGACTGACTCGGCTCAGGATCGGACGGCCACGCCGTACTCTTCGCGGAGCTCTTCCGGGGTGGTCGCCCTGCCGAAGAGCCAGCCCTGGCCGAGTCCGACGCCGGCGGCAGCGAGCGCCACGGCGTCGGCCTCGGTTTCGATGCCCTCGGCGACCACAGCCGCGCCCATGGCGCGCGCCAGCTCGACCAACGACTGGGTGACCACGCTCAGCACCGGGTCGGCGCCGATGCCGGCGACGATGCTGCGGTCGAGCTTGATGACGTCCGGCGAGGTGACGACGATGTGCCGTAGCGACGAGAATCCGGCGCCGACGTCGTCGACAGCTAGTCGCATGCCGCGGGCGCGCAGCGGGGCCAGGACGGCCTTCAGCGCGTCGTAGTCGTCGACGGCCTCGTGCTCGGAGAGTTCGAGCACCACGCGGTCCAGCGGAAAGCCGTGCAGCAGCTGAGCACACTCCGGAGTCATCAGCGTCGCCGGGGAGACGTTCATCGTCACGTAGTGGGACACCTGGTACAGGTGGTTCGCCGCCTGCCGCAGGGCCAGCAGCTCGAGGTGGTGGCCTTCGCCGATCGAGTGGGCCTCGGCGAAGACCCGGTCGGGCGGCATGCCCCATTCCTGTGGGAACCGGCTCAGCGCCTCGGCGCCTACCCGGCGGCGGGTGGACAGGTCGACGATGGGCTGCAACAGGACGACCGGGCCGCCGCCGTCCAGAACCGGGCGCAGGCGGGCGGTGATGTCGGCCTGTCGGGCGTGTTCGCGAAGCCCAGGCTCGATGATCATGGAAGCGGCGTGCGAGAGCACGTCCATCAGCGCCCGGTCGCGCGGCGCGAGCGCGGGATCGGTGTCGAAGCCGGCCGCGCAGAACGTGCCGTACACGGTGCCGTCGCTGAGCACCACAGGCACCGAGACGAAGCTACGCAGCCAGGGGATCTGGGCACCGGGCAGCTTCAAGGCCTCCGGGTAGGTCGTCACGTCCGCCATGACCGGCGGCAGGCGCCCATCCATGATCGCCTGGCAGAAGGAGTTCTCCTGCGGCTGGCTCATGCCCGGCCGAAAACCCTCACCGGTGGCGCTGTCGACGGCCTCCAAGTGCTGAGTTGTCCCGTCCATCCGGGTCAGGAAGGCGAATCCGAGGCCCAGTGACTGCCGAGCGGTCCGCAACAGGTCGGCGAGCTGCTGTGCAGTTTCCGTACGCTGCTCGGACACCCGCGCCTCCCTTCGTCACTCAGCTCCGCCGACAGTGCCAATCGGCAGGCCAGCCGCCGTCTTGAGGCCCAACGGGCCGGGCGATCGCCGAAAGTCCGCCGTCGGGGCGGCTCGTTGCCCGGCCGTACATCGACCACTGCCCGGCCTCTCACCTGCAGTTGCGTAGTTCCGCATCGATACTTGCGGCGAAGATCGACATTCTCGTAGGGTCCCTGCGGACCGGGGACGGGTCCTCAATAGAGCCTGGGGGAGGGGGACAGCTGTGCGGAACTTCCGGCTCTTGACGGTGGGCAACGCCGTGTCGTCGTACGGCAGCTTCCTCAGCATGGTGGCGCTGAGCCTGTTCGCCTTCCACCTGACCGGCAGCGCGCTGCAGACCGGCCTGTTCATGGCGCTGCGCCTCGCGACCAGTTTCGTCGCCGGGCTGCTCGCCGGCGGTCTCGTCTCCCGCCTGGACCGCAAGCGCCTCATGGTCGGTGCGGACCTCACCCAGGCCGTTGCGCTCGCGGGTCTGGTCGCGGCGCCGGTCGCCCTGCAAAGCTCCCTCCTGTACGGCGTCGCGGTCGTCACCGGCGCCTGCGGCACCCTCTCCGCGGTCGCCCTGCGCAGCAGCGTCCCCGCCATCGTCGGCCCCGACCAGCGCATCCGCGCGAACGCCCTGCTCGTCACCGGCCGCTCGATCGCCATGGTCGCCGGCTTCGCCTCCGCCGGCCTGGTCGTCTCCACCCTCGGCTTCACCGCCGCGCTGCTCATCGACGCCGCCACCTTCCTGTTCTCGGCCGTCAACCTCGTTCGGCTCCCACTGACCACTCGCGAGGCGCCCGCACCCGACGCCGAAACCCCGCCCGGTCTGCTCACCGCGCAGCGGCTGGCGATCGGCTTTCTCCGCGGCACCCCGATCCTGCTCGCGATGATCGCGCTGCGGGCGATCGACGGCTTCGGCTCCGCAGCGCACAACGTCGGCCTGCCGGTGCTGTCCAGCACGCTCGACCCGGCGCACCCCGCCACGTTCATGGCCCAGTTCTGGACCTCGTGGGCGGTCGGGAACATCGTGGCCCAACGCGTCGTCGCCCGCTGGCTGAGCCGCGGCGCCCGGTCGGTCAGCGAATGGGCCTTCGGCCTGGGCGCCGCCCTCATGTCCGGCGCCTTCATCCTCGCCTTCACCACGCCGCCGCTCATTCTCGGTGTGCTCATCGCAGTGGTGGCGGGGATCGCCGACGGATTCACCGAAATCGCGTACACCTCACGCCTGCAAGCCGCCCCCGACGTGCATCGCGGCTACGTCTTCGGGTTTTCCGCCATGGTGGAGAACATCGGCTTCGGTACGGGCATGGTGCTCAGCGCCGCGCTCCTGGAACGCAGCAGCCCGCTGGCCGTCGTCGCCACCTTCCACGGCACGGCTGTCGCTCTCGCCCTGATCTTCCTCGGCGTCCTGGCCCTGCGCCGGCGTCGACGGCCCGCCGAGCCGCTGCCCGTGTCATGACCGACCAGCGACTGGCCGTGATCGGGCTGGCCTTCCACCTGCCGGGCGCCAGCACCAGCGCACAGTACTGGCAGAACATCCACGATGGTGTGTCGAGCGTCCGCCGCTTCAGCGACCGGGAGCTGGCCGCCGCCGGCATCCCCGCCGACATCCGGTCCGCACCGGACTTCGTCGGCGCCAGCGCGGTCCTGGGCGACGTCAGCGGATTCGACCACGAGTTCTTCGGCATCAGCCCGCAGGAAGCGCGGATCACCGACCCGCAGCACCGGCTCTTCCTCGAAACCTGCCACCACGCCCTCGAAGACGCCGGGTACGCCCGACCCGCGCCGCAGATCCGCATCGGCGTCTACGCCGGAACCGGCTACCACCTCTATCCGCTCCACAACTACCTGCGGAACAACCTGACACCCCCCGACGGTGACCCGGTCGCCGGGCTGCAGATCTCCATCGGCAACAACCCGGACTTCATGGCGACCCGCGCGGCGTACCGGCTGGGACTGACCGGCCCCGCGATGGGCGTGCAGACCGGCTGCTCCACCGGGCTCGTCGCCGTCCACCTGGCCGGGCAGGCCCTGCTCACCGGCGACGCGGACGTCGCCGTGGCCGGAGCCTCGGCGGTGCACCTTCCACAGGTGCTCGGCTACCGCTACGTCAAAGGCTCCATCCTGTCGCGGTCCGGCGAATGCCGGGCCTTCGACGCCGACGCCGACGGAACGGTTGGCGGCAACGGCGTCGTCGCGGTCGTGCTGAAACGGCTCGACCGGGCACTCGCCGACCGCGACACCGTGCACGCGGTGATCCTCGGCTGCGGCATCAACAACGACGGCGATGCCAAACGCAGCTACCTCGCCCCGAGCGCTGCCGGACAGCAGGCCGCGCTGCAGCTGGCGTACGAGCGGGCTGGCGTGTCCCCGGAGACCGTCGGCTACCTCGAGACGCACGGCACCGGCACCCTCAAAGGCGACCCGATCGAATTCGACGCGGCCCAGGCAGCGTTCCGGCAGCACACGGACGCGACCGAATTCTGTGCCCTCGGCTCGTCGAAACCGAACATCGGCCACCTCGACGCCTGCGCCGGCCTCGCCGGCCTCGTCAAAGCGGTGCTCGTGTTGCAGCACAGGGTCATCCCACCGCTCACCGGGTTCCGGCGGCCGAATCCGGCACTCAACCTGGCCGGCAGTCCGTTCTATGTGCCCACCACGGCTCGTCCGTGGCCCGCGGGTGCCGCGCCCCGACGCGCGGCCGTCACCTCGCTGGGCGTAGGCGGCACCAACGTGCACGTCGTCCTGGAGGAAGCGGGTGCCCGCGCCGCCGTGTCAGCCGGTTCAGCGCCCGCACCGGGCCTGCTGCCGCTGTCCGCCCGGCATCCCGAAGCGCTGAGCCAGCTCGCTGCCGACGTCCGTGACCGGCTCCGGACCGACCCTGACCTCGGCCTTGCCGACCTCGCCACCACCCTGGCGCTGGGCCGCCCGCACCTTCGGCACCGGCTGGTCGCGCTCGGCACCACTCCGGCAGCGCTGGCGGATGCACTCGACACCTTCCTCGCTGCGGATCCCGCTCCGGCTCTCTCCAGCCCGGTGCTCTCCGGTGGCCCGGTGCTCTCCGCTGCCGCCCCGGCCTTCCTATACGCCGGGCAGGGCGCACTTCGGCCCGGCGCCGGCCGGCCGCTCTACCAGCGCTTCCCGGCATTCCGGGCCGTCCTGGACGAGTGCGAGCAGCACTACCGGGAACTCGGCGGCGAGTCGCTACTGGACAGTGCGCTCGACGGCACAGATGTAGCCCAGCCGGCGCTCTACGCCTACCAAGTCGCGCTCGCGGCTCTCTGGGGTTCCCTCGGCGTCCTGCCCGCCGTCGCGGCCGGGCACAGCGTCGGCGAGTTCGCCGCTCTGCACGCGGCCGGAGCGTTGTCGCTGGCCGACGGGTTGCGCCTCACGCACGAGCGCGGCCGACTGATGCGCCACCGGACCGCCCCGGGCGGCATGATCGCCGTCCTCGCCGCGGAAGACGAGGTCGCGGCGCTGCTCGCCGAGCATCCCCGCCTCGAAGTCGCCGCCGTGAACGGGCCCGCCAACCGGGTCCTCAGCGGCCCAGCGGCGGCCGTCGACCGGGCCTGCGCCGCAGCCGACAACCGTGGGTTGCGCTGGCGGCGGCTCACCGTCGACCGCGCCTTCCACTCGACGCTGCTCGACCCGATCCTCGAACCACTGCGGCAAGCCGCGGCGGCGGTCACCCTGCACCCCTTGCGTACGCCCCTGGTCAGCGGCCTGGACGGCACGGTGTTCCCGATCGGCCACCAGATCGACCCGGGCTACCTGGTCCGCCACGCCCGCGACCCCGTCCGCTTCGACCTGGTCCTCACCACCCTCGGCAGCCTGTCAGCCCCGCTGCTCGAGATCGGCCCCGACGCCACCCTGACCGGACTGGTCCGAGCCAACCTCGGCCTGCCGGGCATCAACTCCCAACGACCCGGTGCAGAACTGACCACTTTGGACCGAGCCATCGCCCACCTCCACGTCGCCGGGACCGAACTGGAATGGGCCACCCTCCTAGCCGACTGCGGCGGCGGCCGGATCCCGCTGCCGCACTACCCATTCCAGCATCGGCAGCACTGGGATGGACCCGAACCGGTGCGACTGGACGAAAACCCGGCACTGAGCGCCGACCCTAGCGAGGAGACCAAGGCCGTGCAGACGGACAGCAGGACGGACGAAATCGTCGCCCGCGTACGCGACCTGACCGCGCGCCAGCTCGGCTGCACCCTCGCCGACGTCCAACCCGAAGCAGCCTTCCTCGACCTCGGCGCCGACTCCCTCACCATGATCAACGTGCTGCGCGAGCTGGAAACCGAATTCGGTGTACGCATCACCATGCGCGAACTCTTCGACGACGGCGGCACCCCACACCAGCTCGCCGCGCTCCTCGCCTCGCGCACCGCCCCAGCTCCTGCACCGGTTCCGGCTCCGGCTCCGGCTCCGGCGTCTGTTCCAGCTTCGGCCCCGGCCTCTGCTCCTGCTTTTGCTCCTTCAGCCCGTGCGACCCCTGCGGTCTCTGCTATCCCTGCGGCCTCTGTTGGCCCGGCATTTTCGGAAAGTCCGATCGTCGTCGCCCCGCCAGCGGTGTCTGACATTCCGGCGAAGTCGGCTAGCTCGGCTGCGTCGGCTAGCCCGGCCGTGTCGGCTAGCTCGGCCGTGTCGGCTAGCTCGGCCGTGTCGGCTAGCTCGGCCGTGTCGGCTAGCTCGGCCGTGTCGGCCAGCTCGGCCACGTCGGGCAGCTCGGCCACCATGATGCCTAGCCTCCTAGGACGACGAAGCGATGGTGACGCCCCGGACATCTCCCGCGGCGCACCGAGCGGCGGTGGAGGCGTCGACAGCGGGAGTGTTGCGGCGGACAGCGAACAGCCTGTCGTGCACGGTCCGCGGGTGGTCGTCGCGGCTGCGGTGGATCGCAGTGCGGAGCAGCGCCGGCACGTTGCGGAGTTGCAGGGACGGCTGGTGGCGCGGACCGCTGCGTCGAAGGAGATCACGCAGCGGTATCGGCGGGTGCTGGCCGACAGTCGGGCCGTGGTCGGGTTCCGCAGCGGCACCAAGGAGATGTTGTATCCGATCGCGGGCGAGCGGGCGCAGGGCTCGTGGCTCGAGGACGTGGACGGTAACCGGTACGTCGACATCACCATGGGCTTCGGCACGTTGATGTTCGGGCACGAGCCGGAGTTCGTGACCGAGGCGGTTCGGGAGCATCTGTCTCGCGGTCTGCGCTTGGGACCGCGGGGTGTCGACACCGGCGAGGCTGCGCTGTTGTTGGCGGAGCTGGTCGGGCAGGAGCGGGTGGCGTTCGCGAATTCGGGGACGGAGGCGAACTCGGCGGCGATTCGGTTGGCGCGCGCCGCGACCGGCCGGAGCACCGTGGTGATGTTCCACGGCTCGTACCACGGGCATGCCGACAATGTGCTGGGCCGGTCGGTCGGGGCGGGTGGTGAGCGGGTGACCGTGCCGGTGTCCACCGGAATTCCGGCGGGTGCGGTCGCCGATCTGGTCGTGCTGGACTATGACAAGCCGGAGAGCTTGGCGGCGATCGACGCTTTGGGTGACCGGTTGGCTGCCGTGCTGGTGGAGCCGATCCAGAGTAGGCGTCCGTCGCTGCGTCCGGGCGAGTTCCTGCGGTCGCTGCGGGAGATCACCCGGCGGCACGGCGCGGTGTTGATGTTCGATGAGATGCTGACCGGGCTGCGGCCGCATCCCCGGGGGGCAGCCGGCATGTTCGGTGTCGTCCCGGACCTCGCCACGTACGGTAAAGCGCTCGGTAGTGGCTTTCCGATCGGTGCTGTCGCGGGTCGGGCGGACATCATGGACGGAATCGACGGCGGCTTCTGGCAGTACGGTGACGACAGCCGCCCGCCCCGCGAGACGACGTTCTTCGGTGGGACGTATATCCAGCATCCGCTGTCGATGGTGGCTGCCCGGGCGGTCTTGACCCACCTGACCGAGCAGGGTCCGGGGTTGCAGGAACGGTTGAACGCGCGCACCGACGCACTGGCGGAGACGTTGAACCGGTTCTTTGTCGAGGAGGAGTTCCCGCTGCGGGTGGGGCACTTCGGCTCGCTGTTCCGTTTCGAGCACCGCGCCGACCTGGAGTTGCTCTACCACCAGCTCCTTTCCCGCAGCGTGTACGTCTGGGAGTGGCGCAACTTCTTCCTCTCGACGGCCCACTCGGACGCCGACGTCGAGTTTGTGGTGGACGCGGTGCAGGAATCGCTGCGCGATCTGCGCTCCGGCGGTTTCTTCGGGGGACCTCGCCCGGTGCAGGTCGCGGCGCCGGTGCGGAAGGCTGAGCCCGAGACGACGGGCACCGATTTCAGCTTGTACTTCTTCGGCGACTATCCGGAAGCCGCGGCCGCCGAAGGCTACCAGTGCCTTGTGGATGCCACGAAGTTTGCGGACGAGCAGGGTTTTCATTCGGTGTGGCTGCCGGAGCGGCACTTCCACTCGTTCGGCGGCTTGTTCCCCAACCCGGTCGTGCTGGCGGCCGCGCTCGCCCAGCAGACGAGTCGGATCCGGTTGAATGCCGGTTCGGTGGTGCTGCCGCTGCACGATCCGATCAGGGTCGCTGAGGAATGGTCCATGGTGGACAATCTTTCCGGCGGCCGGGTCGGCATCGGGTGCGCATCGGGCTGGCACGCCAACGATTTCGTGTTGGCGCCGGAGCGGTTCGGGCGGCATCGCGAAGCCATGTACGAGCACCTGGACGAGGTGCGCAAGTTGTGGCGCGGCGACGAAGTCCTGCGTCGGAACGGCGCCGGGGAGCAGGTGCCGGTTCGGATCTATCCGCGGCCGGTGCAGGAAGCGCCGCCGATGTTCACCGCGGTCGTGGGTCGACCCGAGTCGTTCCAGCTCGCCGCCGAGCAGGACCTCGGCATCGTGACGAACCTGATGAGTCAGTCCGTCGACCAGCTCGCCGCGAACATTGCGCTGTATCGCAAAACCCGGGATGCGCACGGTTTGGATCCGGCGGCCGGGCGGGTTGTGGTGCTGGTGCACGCTTATCTGGGCCCGGATGCCGCGCAAGCCCGGCGGGAGGCGTACGAGCCGTTGCGCCGGTACATGCGGTCGTCGTTGTCGCTGTTCGGGCAGGTGGCGAACAGTCTCGGCGTGAAGCTGGATGTGGATGCGGCGCACACCGACGACTTGGACTACGTCTTCGAGCGGGCGTACGAGCGGTACTGCGACTCGCGTGCGCTGATCGGGACGGTTGAGGGCTGCGATGCGATGGTGGAGTCGCTGCGCGCGGCCGGCGTGGACGAAATCGCGGCGCTGGTGGACTTCGGCGTCGCATCGGAGCGCTTGCATGCCGGGCTGCCGGAGCTGAATCGACTGCGGGAGCGGTGGCAGCACGCCGCTCCGCAGGAGTTGCCGGTCGCACCGGGGCCGCGACGGATGTGGTTGCTGGACCGAATGTTCCCGGGCCGCACCACCTACAACGAGCCTGCCGCGGTGCAGTTGGACGGCCCCCTGGATGTGGATGCGCTGCGGGGTGCGCTCGACGGGCTGGTGGCCCGACACGCGGCGTTGCGAACGGTGTTCCGCGACACCGACGGCGAACCGGTGCAGCTTGTGCAACCGCCGTCCGCCGCCGCGTTCACCATCGAGGAGCATCCCGGCCGGGACCGGGCGGAGCTGGCCCGCGTTGTGCTGGCCGAGGAGAGCGCGCGGGTCTTCGACCTGAGCACCGGCCCGCTGTTCGTCACCCGGCTGTTGCGGTGCGCCGAGCAAGAACACCTGTTGGTGCTGTCGTTCCACCACATCGTCGTCGACGCGGTGTCCGCGCGGGTGCTCACCCGAGACCTGTCCAGCCTGTACCGGTCGCTGCGCGACGGCACTCCGCCGCCGCCGGCCCCGCTGCGGACGTACGCGGATGTCGTGCGGGACCAGATCGCCGCGCTGGACGACGGCCGGGTTGAGGCGGATGTGGCGTATTGGCGCAACCAGCTCGCCGGGGAGCTTCCGGTGCTCGCGTTGCCCACCGACCGGCCGCGTCCGCCCGTGTTGACGTCACGCGGGCGCAGCGTGTCCCAGCCGCTCGGGGCGGAGCTGACCGCGGCGGTTCGGGCGCTGGGCAACGCCCACCGGGTTACGCCGTTCATGGTGCTGCTCAGTGGTTTCGCCGCGACGCTGCGCCGGTTTGCCGGCCAGGACGAGCTGGTGATCGGCACACCGATCAGTGACCGTCCCACCGGTGCGGAAGACCACGTCGGCTTCTTCCTCAACACCTTGGCGCTGCGGCTCGACCTGGCCGGTGATCCGGCCTTCACCCACCTGCTTTCCCGGGTACGCGAGACCGCCCTCACCGCCTTCGACCATGCCGCAGCGCCGTTCGAGACGGTGGTCCGCGCCGTGGTCACCGACCGGGATCCGGCCCGTCACCCGGTCTTCCAGGTGCTCGCCGAGTTTGAGAGTGAACTGGCCTTCCGGCTGGACCTGCCGGATATCGAGGCGACGACGCTCGACGCCGGCGCCGACCGGGCTGTGGTGGATCTGGGGCTCTATCTGACGAACCGGTCGACGGGGATCGACTGCCGACTGGAGTACAACGCCGACCTGTTCGACGAGGCAACGGCGGAGCGCCTGGTGCGGTACCTGGTGGCGATGCTGGCTGCGGCCGTACGCAATCCTGGGTCCAGGTTGTCGGCACTGTCCGAACTGGATGGTGCGGACGCAGCGCAGGTCGACGTGTGGGGGAGTGGACCGCAGCGGCCGATTCCGGCGGAATGCCCGGCGGATGCGGTGGCCCGGCATGCGGCGGCGACCCCGCACCGGATCGCGGTCATCGGGGGCGGCGCGGTGCTGACGTACGGTCAGCTCGACGCCGCGGCGCACCGCCTGGCCGAGCAGCTGCGGGAGGCTGGTGCCGGAGCGGGTGAGGTGGTGGCGCTGCGGCTGCCGCGTTCGCCGGACCTGGTGGTGGCGATGCTCGCGGTGCTGCGGTCCGGAGTCGCCTATCTGCCGATCGACCCGGACCTCACGCCGGCCCGAACGCAATTCCTGCTTGCCGACAGCGGTGCCCGGGTGGTGCTCGGGCACGGTCCTGGCGAGCTTGCGCCGGACGTGCACGCCCACGCCGGACCGGTGGCGCCGTCGCCTGCGGGCGATCCCGACGCCGCCTGCTACGTGATATACACGTCGGGTTCCACCGGGCAGCCCAAGGGCGTGGTGGTTTCCCGGCGCAGTGTGCGCAACCTATGCCAATGGTTTGCCGGCACGACCAGCCTCAGCCCCGACGACCGGGTGGCGGTGGTGTGCGGTCAGAGTTTCGACGCGTCCGTGCTGGAACTGTGGCCCGCCCTGGTGGCCGGGGCGAGCCTCACCATCGCCGACGACCACGTCCGGCTCGACCCGGCAGCGTTGGCCCGCTGGCTGCGCAGCGCCGGCGCGACCGTGGCCGTCCTGCCGACGCCGCTCGGGGAGGCAGTGCTCGCACTGCCGCCCGCTGCACAGCCACCGCTGCGGCACCTCGCTTTGGGCGGCGACCAGCTGCGGGTACGGCCGCGCACCGACCTGCCGTACCGAGTGCTCAACATCTATGGCCCGACCGAGACGACAGTCGTGTGCGTGGCCCAACACGTCGACGGCTGGGCTGCCGCACTGGTGCCGCTGCCGATCGGCACCCCGGTGGACAACACCCGGCTGCGGATCCTCGACGCCCACGGTCATCCGGTCCCGGTGGGTGCTGCCGGCGAGCTGTTCGTCGGTGGGGCCGGCGTGGCCCTCGGCTATCTGAACCGGCCCGAGTTGACCGCGGAGCGTTTCGTCACGGACGAGGTGGGGGACCGGTTCTACCGCACCGGCGATCTGGTGCGTTGGGCGGCGCGCGGGCGGTTGCAGTTCCTCGGCCGGCTCGACGACCAGGTCAAGATTCGAGGTTTCCGGGTCGAGCCGGGCGAGGTGACCGCAGCGCTGCGGGCGCTCGCTGACGTTGCCGACGCTGCGGTGACCGCCCCGCGCGACCGCGACGGTGCCGCCTATCTGGCCGCCTACGTGGTGCCTGCCGGCGAATCGGACCGGAACGGATTCGCCGAACGGATCGCCGGTGCGCTGGCGCAGACGCTGCCCGGATACTTGATGCCGGCCGCCTGGGCCGTGCTGGACGCCCTGCCGCTCTCCGCCAACGGCAAGCTGGACCGCTCCGCGCTCCCGACCGTTCGGCCGGGCGACGTGGCGGGTCCCGTGGCGGCGCCGGCAGTTTCGGCAGGGATCGCGGCGACGGTGCCGGGTCGGCTCGAGCACAGCGTGCAGGTGATGTGGTGTGCCGAGCTTGATCGGGAGCCCGCCGAGGTGCCGGTGGACGCGTCGTTCTTCGCGCTGGGCGGGGACTCGGTGAAAGCCATGCGGCTGCTGAACCGGGTTCGGGAAGCCACCGGCGTCGACTATCCCGTGCTGTCGTTGTTCCAGGCACCGACGATCCGCGGTATGACCGAGCGGCTGCGCGCCGCCGGGCTCACCGATCCGGCCGAAACCAGCGTGCCCCCCGTCGAGGTGGCCCAGGCACCGCTGACCTTTGCGCAGGAACGCATGGTCCAGGTCGGTGCGGCCACCGGCGAGTCCGGCGCCTGGAACCTCGGCCTTCGGCTGGAGCTCGACGGCGACCTCGACGAGTCGGCCCTCGCCGCCGCCCTCGACGCGGTACGCGCCCGACATGCCGGGCTGCGTACCCGGCTGGTCTGCGACGAGGCGGGCTGGACACAGCGCATCCTCGCCGCTGCGCCGGTGCCCCTGCCGGTCGTGACGCATACCGCGACCGAGGCCGCCGACGAAGCTTGTCGGGACCTGCTGCGGCCCGCGTTCCGGCTGGACCACGAGGATCCGATCCGGGCGCTGCTGATCCGCCGCCCGAACCAGCGGTGGTGGCTCGCCCTCGTCCTGCACCACATCGCCTGCGACGGCTGGGCAATGACGGTGCTGCTGCGTGAGCTGGGCGAGGCATATGCCGCGGCCCGCGCCGGACGCACTGTCGACCTGCCGGCCGCCACGCAACCCGCCGAGTACGCCCGTTGGCAGCGCACCCGGTGGGACGACGAGACCCGCGACCGGCGGCTGGCGTACTGGCGGGACGAGCTTGCCGGGGCGCCGCTGGGCTTGGCGCTGCCGTTCGACCAACCGGCGCCGGACGTGCCGACCGGGCGGGGTGCGCTGCACAGGTTCACGCTGCCCACCGAGGCAGTAGCGGCAGCCCGGGAACTGGCCCGAGACCGCGGCACGACGGTGTTCGCCGTGACGCTGGCCGCGTTCGGGGTGTTCCTCGACGAATTGACCGGCCAGGACGACGTGACGCTGTCCGTGCCGTACGCCAACCGGGACGACCGGGCACACGAGGGTCTGCTGGCCATCACCTCGACGCCGATGCTGCTGCGGGTCCGCGCGGGTCAGTCAGCCAGCTTCGGCGCGCTGGTCGACCAGGTCACCGAAACACTCTGCAGTGGCGTCGACAACCTCGTGCCGGTGGCCTGGGTCTACGAAGCACTGGCCGCCCACCGCGGTGACGGAGTGCCGCTGATCGTGCCGATGAGCTTCGCCTATCAGAGCACCCTGGAGTTGAGCTTGCACCTGCCCGGCGTCCGCGCCGAGGTGGCCGAACTGCCACCGCTCGCCGACCGGGGCACGCTGTTGTTCGGTCTCGTGCCGGAAGGCGACGGCCTCGGCGGCTACTTCGGCTTCCCCTTGGACCGCCTCGACCCCGCAACCGCCGACCAGTGGACCACCCGGTACGCCGCTGTCCTCACCCGGATGTGCACGCAGCCGGGCCTACCCCCGGGCGTACGGTGAATCTGCCGGTGCGGTTGTTCTGCCTGCCGCATGCCGGTGGCGACGCGCGGATCTTCGGGCGCTGGTCGCCGTACCTGCGGCGGGGGATCGAGCTGCACCCGCTGGACCGGGCCGGACAGGGTTCCCGGGTGGCCGAGCCGCCCTCCGCGTCGTGGGAGGCGGCGGTGGCCGATCTGGCAACCCGGATCACCGCAGCCGTCGACGGACCCTGGGCGCTGTACGGGCACAGCATGGGCGGCCTGCTCGGCTACGAGCTCCTGTGCCGGCTGGCCGAAACACTGCCGCCGCCACGGTGGTTCTTCGTGGGTGGCTGCCGCCCGCCGCAGCTCGGCCGCCGTCATCCGGTGCTGCACGAGCTTCCGGACCGGGAGTTTCTCACTGCGCTGTCCGAGCTGGGTGGCATCCCGCCGGAACTGCTGGGCGACGAGGATCTGGTCGCCTACTTCGCCGCCGGGGTGCGCGCCGACTTCCGGCAGTACGAGCAGTATGTGTTTCGCCCGCGGGAGGTGCGCCCGGCCTGCCCGCTCACCGCCTTCGTCGGCAGCGAGGACCCGATCACCGACCCGGCCGAGGCAGCGCGATGGGCCGAACTGATGGCCGGTCCGGTCGCCGGGACAACCCTCGCCGGCGCCGGCCATTTCCTGGTCGTCGAACGACCCGCGGAGATCGTCGCGGTGATCAACTCCGTGCTGGGACCGACGGCGCCCGGACCGGCTGGTTGACGGCTAGTGCGTGAGGGGTCGATCTGACTGGTCGGGTCGCGCGGCTGCTGCCCGTACGCAGCAACGGTCATCGCCCTGGTGCGTGCGGTCTGGCGCGAACACTGCCGTTTCCGGCGTTTCGCGGTCCTGCGTCCTATTCCGTACGCCCGGCAGCGGGGTACCGCGAATGGTCGCGACAGCGCTCTGACTCTGCCTTTCGACCAGCCGGAGAGTGCCCTGTTCCAGCCGTTCGGCTCACCGCGGGACCGGCAAATGCGGATACGTTGAGTAACGCTGTGTCGGGTCGAAGGTCGTGGGAGAAGCGCTGGTGGCGGAGTTGGCGAGCGCTGAGTTGCCCGCGCGGGATCGTTATTTCGACACGCTGCGTGCTATGGCGATGGTGCGGGTGGTGGCGTATCACGCCTTCCACTACACCGTCCTTGCGCTGCTGTTTCCATCGATGGGCATCATGTTTGCGCTTGGCGGGTCGCTGATGGCCCGGTCTCTGGACCGGGCTGCCGGCGCGCAGGTGATTCGCGGCCGGGTTCGGCGTCTGCTGCCGGCGGTGTGGGTGATGAGCGCCGTGCTGGTGCCGCTGATGCTGGTCGCCGGGTGGGGTCATCGCCCAGCCTGGCCGGACTTCCTGCTCTGGGTGGTGCCGCTGGCGACTCCGCCGAGCAGCCACGGCTTCGGAGATGTGGGTGCCGAGGGCGCGGGAGTGCTCTGGTATCTGGCGACGTACCTGTGGTTGGTTTTGCTGTCGCCGGTGCTGCTGCGGCTCTATCGCCGACAGCGGGTGCTGACGATCCTGCTGCCGTTGATCGTGCTGGCCGCGCTGCACAGCGAGAAGATCGCGGACGGCAACAACGCGGTGCAGACCGTCGGATACGTGCTGACGTTCCTGCCGTGCTGGCTGCTCGGTTTCGCCCACCGCGACGGTGACCTGCGCAAGCTGCGCCCGGCCGTGGTGGCCGGGGTGGCCGTCGGTTGCGCCGCGCTCGGCCTGGGCTGGGTGGTGGAACATCCCGGGCCGGGCGGCTTGGACCTGGTGCCTTTCCCGCTGGCGCACGCCCTGTACTCGATGGGCTTCGTGCTGGCGCTCCTGCGACTCAACCCGAGCCTTGCCTGGCTGGGTCGGATGCCGCTGGTGCAGAAACTGGTGGCCGCCCTCAACAACCGGGCCGTGACCATCTATCTGTGGCACAACGTCGTCATCACGGTGGCGATCCTGATCGGGGACCGGCTCGGCCTGTGGGACCTCGGTCGGGGCGCGCTGGTGTACTTCGGCTTCACCTGCATCGCGCTGTCGCTGCTGACGGCCACCGTTTTCGGGCTCGGCTGGGTGGAGGACCTGGCAGCCCGTCGTCGCCCCCGGCTGCGGCCGTGGCCGGTCCGCTCCTCCCGGCATGCAGCGCCCCCGCTGGCCGGTCGTGCACTGGTGGCGCCCACAGCCGCGAAACACCGCGTCGGCGCCGCCTCCTGACTGAGCCGAGCCCGACCGATCCGAAGATCGGCCGGGCTCGGCGCAGTGCGGTGGTCAGACCAGGTCGAAGCGGTCCAGTTCCATGACCTTGGTCCAGGCGGCGACGAAGTCCGTGACGAACTTGGCGCTGCCGTCCTGGCTGGCGTACACCTCGGCGAGGGCGCGCAGCTGGGAGTTGGAGCCGAAGATGAGGTCGACTGCGGAGGCGGTCCACTTCACCTCGTCGGTGGCTACGTCCCGGATCTCGTAGCCGTGCTCCTCGGACTTCGACGCCGTCCACCGGGTGCCGGGGGAGAGCAGGTTGACGAAGAAGTCGTTGGTGAGCACGCCAGGCCGGTCGGTGAGCACGCCGAGCTTGCTGCCGCCGACGTTGTTGCCCAGGGCCCGCAGGCCGCCGACGAGCGCGGTCATCTCGGGGGCAGTCAGATCGAGCATGTACGCCCGGTCGATGAGCAGCACCTCGGGCTGGGTCTTCTCGCCCGCCCGCAGGTAGTTGCGGAAGCCGTCAGCCCGCGGCTCCAGCACCCGGAACGATTCGGCGTCGGTCTGCTCGGCCGTGGCGTCCGTACGGCCCGGGCGGAACCGGACGGTCACTTCAGCGCCGCCGTCGCGGGCCGCCTTCTCTACCGCGGCGGAACCGGCCAGCACGATCAGGTCGGCGAGCGAGATCTGCGCGCCGCCGGCCGCGTTGAACTCCTGCTGGATGCCCTCGAGGGCGGTCAGCACGGTGGCGAGCTGCTCGGGCTGGTTGACCGCCCAGCTGCGCTGCGGCTCCAGGCGGATGCGGGCCCCGTTGGCGCCGCCGCGCTTGTCGGTGGAGCGGAAGGTCGCGGCGGAGGCCCAGGCGGTCGAGACCAGCTGGGCGACGCTCAACCCGGACTCGAGCACCTTCGCCTTGAGGGCGGCGACGTCGGCGTCGCCGACGAGCGGCTGGTCGGCGGCCGGCACCGGGTCCTGCCAGAGCTGGGCCTCGGCGACCCACGGTCCGAGGAATCGGGCGACCGGACCCATGTCACGGTGCAGGAGCTTGTACCAGGCCTTGGCGAAGGCCAGCGCGAACTCGTCAGGGTTCTCCAGGAACCGGCGGGAAATCTTCTCGTACGCCGGGTCGATGCGCAGCGACAGGTCGGTGGTGAGCATCGTCGGCTTGTGCTTCTTCGCCGGGTCGTGCGCGTCCGGGATGATCGCGTCGGCGTCCTTCGCCACCCACTGCTTGGCGCCGCCGGGGCTGGTGGTGAGCTCCCATTCGTAGCCGAACAGGATCTCGAAGAACCGGTTGCTCCACTGGGTCGGCTTGTCGGTCCAGGTGACCTCGAGGCCGCTGGTGATCGTGTCGCCGCCCTTGCCGCTGGCGTGGGTGCTCAGCCAGCCCAGGCCCTGCGACTCCAGCGGGGCACCTTCCGGCTCCGCGCCGACGTGGCCGTCGGCCGGGGCGGCGCCATGCGCCTTGCCGAAGGTGTGGCCGCCGGCGATCAGCGCGACGGTCTCCTCGTCGTTCATCGCCATCCGGCCGAAGGTCTCGCGGATGAACCAGGCCGCGGCCAGCGGGTCGGCGTTGCCGTTGGGGCCTTCGGGGTTGACGTAGATGAGGCCCATCTCGGTCGCGCCGACCTCGTCGGACATCTTCGCGTCGCCGAGGTAGCGCTCGTCGCCGAGCCAGGTGTCCTCCGGGCCCCAGAAGATCTCCTCGGGCTCCCACACGTCTGCGCGGCCGAAGCCGAAGCCGAAGGTCTTGAAGCCCATCGACTCGAGCGCCACGTTGCCGGCGAGCACCAGCAGGTCGGCCCAGGAGATCTGCTGACCGTACTTCGCCTTGACCGGCCAGAGCAGGCGGCGGGCCTTGTCGAGGTTGGCGTTGTCCGGCCAGCTGTTCAGCGGGGCGAACCGCTGGCCGCCGTCACCGGCGCCGCCGCGGCCGTCGTGGATGCGGTAGGTGCCCGCCGCGTGCCAGCTCAGTCGGATCATCAGGCCGCCGTAGTGGCCGAAGTCCGCCGGCCACCACTCCTGCGAGGTGGTCAGCACTTCGGTGATGTCCCGCTTGAGGGCCTCGACGTCGAGCTTCGCGAACTCCTTCGCATAGCTGAAGTCCTCGCCCAGCGGGTTGCCCTTGGCCGAGTGGGCGTGCAGCACCGACAGGTCGAGCTGGTTGGGCCACCAGTCCCGGTTGGTGCGCGGGCGACCGCCGGTCTTCGGGGTCGGCGAGTCGATCGCCGGGTTTTCGCTTTCGCTGCCCTGCGCGGTCACCGAATCGTGGGCGACCGGGCAGCCGGCCGCAGCCTTCTGGTCCACGCCCTGTGCACTCGCGGGGGCGTTGTCCTGCGTGTCGCTCATCTGTTTCCTTCCGAACTGCTCGGATCACTGGGGCTTGCGTCGGTCGCGCAGGTGGGGCAGGTGCCCCAGAAGACGACCTCCGCCTCGTCGACCTCGAAGCCGTGGTCGTCTGCGGCGGTGAGACAGGGGGAGTGGCCGACCGTGCAGTCGACGTCGGCGATGGTGCCGCAGGAACGGCACACCATGTGGTGGTGGTTGTCCGCCACCCGGGACTCGTAGCGGGCGGTCGCACCGGCGGGTTGGATGCGCCGGATGAGGCCGGTGTCGGTGAGTGCCCGCAGCACGTCGTAGACGGTCTGGTGGGAGACCGTGGGGTGCTCGGCTCGGACCAGCGCGAGCACCGTGTCGGTGTCGACGTGCGGATGGTCCTGCAACGCGGCCAGCACGGACAACCGCGGCCGGGTCACGCGCAGCGAAACCGACCGCAGTTGAGCCTCGAAGTCGGACGTCACGGGCGAAGCCTAGGGTGCTTGTCTGGAATAAATCAAGTTTAGAGGCTGGCGTGCCCCCAGACACCTCACCACGAACGGACCGGGTCGGGAGGCCGTTTTACTCCTCGTGAATGGTCAACAGGTCGTCCAGCCCGGCCACGGTGAGCACCGGCGCGAGCAACCCGGTGGTGAGCAGCTGGAGCTGGTCGACATGTGGGAAGAGCGCGGCGAGCCCGGCGCTGTCGATGTACTCGACCCGGGTGAGGTCGACGATGAAGGGGTCACCCGCGGCTTCCTGTCGCGCCGCGGCCAGGGCAGCCGAGAACGCCTCGGCGTTGCTCATGTCGATCTCGCCCGTCGCGGCCAGCACCACGGTGGCGTCCGCGCGGCGGCTGGTGGTGAAGGTCAGCGCGATGCTCATCCGGAGATCCTCGTCTGCAGGCCGACGACGGTGCCGGTGGCGCCCGTCGTCACGGTCACTTCACTCATCAGCGCCCGCATCAGCGTGAGCCCACGGCCCCGGTGCGGATCGGCGGCGGGCTGCGGCGCCTTCCACCGGCCGCTGTCGGTGATGGTGAGGTGCAGATGCGCGGCAGTGGCGGCGGCTCGCAGCCGGACCCGGCCGCCGGGAGTGTGTCGGTGGCCGTGCTCGATGGCGTTGGCGCACGCCTCGCCGGCGGCCACGAGCACGTTCTGCGCGGTGGTGGTGTCGACCCCGCAGCGACGCAACCAGCCGCGCAACGCCGAACGCACCGGGGCGAGACGGGTGGCCTCGGCGGGGAAGTCGAGCTCCAACGGCCCGGGATGCCGATAGAGCAGCAACGCCACGTCGTCGTCGTACCCGCCGGCGGGCGCCATGCTAGCCATGACCTCGCCGGCCAGTTCCTCGAGCGGAGCGGACCGACCCTTGCGCACTGCCGCGGTCACCCGGTCGATGCCGGCAGTCAGCGGCTGGCGTCGGCGCTCCACCAACCCGTCCGTGTACAGCAACAGGGTGGCCCGGGTGGGCACGGTATAGAGGGCCTCCGTGCGCGCCGACCGGCTCCGGACGCCGAGCGGTCGGGAGCGGCCCCGATCGAGCAGGTCGGTGGTGCCGTCGGCATGGGTGACGAGCGCGGGCGGGTGCCCGGCACTGGAATAGCTGAGCTGGCCGGTGGCGGGGTCGAGGATGCCGCAGAAGACCGTGGCGCACATCGCGCCCGGCAGCTGAGCCGCGAATCGGTCCAACGCCGTCAGCGTCCGCGCCGGATCGGTGTTCTGCAACAACAACGCGCGGCAGGCACTGCGCAACTGGCCCATGACGGTGGCTGCCTGCAGGCCATGACCGACACAGTCGCCGACCACGATGGCGATGCGGCCATCGGACAGCGGCACCGTGTCGTACCAGTCGCCGCCGACCTTCAGCGGTCGGGTCGCCGGGGAATACCGCACGGCGAAACCGGCGGGCAGCTGGGCCGGACCGAGAATCGCGCGTTGCAGGGCGAGTGCGGTCTCCCGCTGCTGGTCGATCTGGTGCACCCGGTGCAGACCCTGGCCCAGATGCCCGGCCAGCAACGCCAGCAACGTCAGATCTTGCTCGGTGAACGGCCGATTCTCGGCCAGCTGCACCCACAACACCATCGTGCCGTCGGGATGCTCCAGCGCGATGCCCGCCCCGGCCGCCCGGGCGGCGACTGGATGCAAAAGCGGCTTCTCGCGTACGGAAGAAAGGGTTTCGCGGTGCTCTTCCGGCAGGTTCTCCCACCGTGCCTGGGCATCGGTGGCCGTGACCACCGGGGTGTGCGAGCCGTCGAACACCGTCGCGGACACGTCGGTCGCCTGCCAGAGATCCTGCAGGACGGGCAGGATGCCCCGCACCGCTCCATTCAGGCTCTCCGCCTGCGCCAGACGCACGCTCACCGCAGCGAGCGCACTCTCCCGCTGCACGGCGTAATGCTCGGCCGTGACGTCGCGGAACGTGCCGACCACGACCCGGCGACCGGTGGCCGGATCGTCGACCTGGCTGAACGCAGCCGCCACCCACAGCCGGTGCCCGTCGCGGTGAATCACCGGGATCGTGTACGCACCACGCGACCGCCCCATCAGCATCGAGAACGCGGCGACGACCTGCTGATGTCCCTCGGGGTCGGCGGCCTGGTCCGGCCACCACGGATGCACCGGAAGGTACGGCAGGCCTTCGGGTCCGTACCCGAGGATGGTGTGGAAGGTCGAGTTGATCTCGATGATGGCGCCGTCCTCGTCGCAGACGAAGAACGCCTCCTGCAACGAGTCGATGAGCGCCGTCCGCCAGCGGGTGTGATGGTTGCGCAGCCGGGCGAGCTCCACGTTGGCCCGCACCCGGGCCAACAGCTCGGCGGAAGAGAACGGCTTCACCAGGTAGTCGTCGGCGCCCGCCTCCAGGCCCTCGATGGAGGCTTCCTGGCCGGCGCGCGCCGACAGCAGGAGCACCGGCGTGCTTGCGGTCCGGGGGTCGGCCCGCAGCGCGGCCACGAGTTGCAGGCCGTCCAGGCGCGGCATCATGACGTCGCTGACGACCAGGTCCGGGTTGCGCAGCCGAGTCGCCTCCAGCGCGGCCAGCCCGTCGGCGACCGGCTCCACCCGATGCCCCGCCGAGCGCAGCAACCGGGTGAGGTAATCCCGCATGTCCGCGTTGTCGTCAGCCACCAGAACGTTGGCGGACGTGCGTTCCGCCGGCACCGGCGGGTCCTCGGCCACCGCCGGGTCGCTGTCGGGCAGCCACCGCATGGCTTCCTGCACGTACGGGGTGGCGCCCGCCGCGTAGCCGCCCGAAGGGTCCGCCGTAGCGAGCGCCCCGGCCGGCAGGTGCTCGGTGCCGAACGGAAGCCGGATGACGAAGGTGGTGCCCTCGCCCACGACGCTGTCCGCGGTGATGCTCCCGCCGTGCATCTCGACGAGCTCTTTGACCAGGGCGAGCCCGATTCCACTGCCCTCGTTGGACCGGGACCGGGCGTGCTCGATGCGGTGGAAGCGCTCGAACAGGCGGGGAATCTCCTCGGCGGGAACGCCGATGCCCGTGTCCGTCACGGTGACCACGGCGTGCAGCCCGTCGGCGCGTGCGGCGACCCGCACCCCGCCGGCGAACGTGAACTTGAGGGCGTTGCTGAGCAGGTTGAGAATCACCTTCTCCCACATGGCCCGGTCGATGAAGACCGGCTCCGGCAGCGGCGGGCAGTCCACTTCCAAGCTGAGGGAGGCGCGTTCGACCGCGGAACGGAACACGCTGGCGAGCTCGCCGGTTGCCGCCGCAAGATCCGACGGCTCGTAGCGGGCCTGCATCCGGCCGGCCTCGATCCGCGAGAAATCGAGCAGGGTGTTGACCAGCTTGCCCAGTCGCAACCCGTTGCGCTGAATGACGTCGAGCTCCTGGCGGACCGCGGGATCCGTCCCGTCGACCCGGGTGAGCAGGTCCTCCACCGGACCCATGATCAACGTGAGTGGGGTGCGGAACTCGTGGCTGATGTTGGAAAAGAAGGCGGTCTTCGCCCGGTCGAGCTCGGCCAACTCCTCCGCACGGCGCTGCTGCGCCGCGTAGCCGCGGGCGCTGGCGATCCCGGCAGCGACATGCCCGGCGGCCAGCTCGACGAAGCCGCGGTAGCCGTCGTCCAGCGGCCGGTAACGGTTCACCGCCGCCACCAGATAGCCGTACGGTGCGGAGCCCTGCTGCAACAGCGGCACCACCATCGCGTGGGTGGCGGGCTCCGGCCAGTCCCCGGGCGGGAGATCGGCAAAGGTGTCGCCGGGGAGCGGCAGCACCAGGGGTCGGCCCGGCACGGTGGTCGGCCACACCGCGGGCTCGCCGACCTGCAGCGTCGCGGGAGCGGCGGGATGATCCGCCGCGATGCCGGTCGCACCGGCGAGCCGAGCCCGGTCGCCGTCGAACAGGTAGGTCAGCGTGAACGGCAGGTCGCGCAGGTTACGGCCGAGCTGCGCTTCCGCGAAAGCCAGCACCTCCTGCTCGGTCCGGATGGCGCTGGGATCAGAGCCGAGATCGCGCAGCGTCGCCATCCGCCGCTCGCCGATGACCCGGTCCGTATCCTCGCTGACCACGCACAACATGCCGACCAGAGCAGCGTCATCGTCGCGCAGCGGGCTGTAGGAGAAGGTGTGGTAGCTCTCCTCGGTGTAGCCGGAGCGCTCCAGGAACAGCAGCAGGGCCTCGTCCCACGTCGCCTCGCCGGTGGACAGCACCGTCTCGATCCGCGGGCCGATGTCGTCCCAGATCTCCGCCCACACCTCATTCGCCGGCCGACCCAGCGCCCACGGATACTTGCGGCCCAACGTGCCCTGTCGGTAGGCGGCGTTGCAGAAGAAGGTCAGCTGAGGTCCCCAGGCCATCCACATCGGGAACCGCGACGACAGGAGGATGCTGACCGCGGTCCGCAGACTCTGCGGCCACCCGGCCGGCACGCCCAGCGGCGTCGATTCCCACGCCACCGCGGCCAGATCCCGCCCGACTTCGCCGGTGAACACGTCGGCACCCGGCACCGTCTGTGGTTGACGCTCAGCGCCACTCATGGCCTCGCGTTCCCCTTGCTCCTCGGGTCAGCACACCCCTTCTCCGGAGACGATAGATTCACCGACGCGCGTCGACACGACCGGTTGTCCGATTCTTCCGCAAGACCGGCTGCGAGCTGGGTAGATGTCTGGAAAGTCGGAGTTATGGCTCACCCGGCCGGCGTACGCTGCCCGCCGGGTGACTCCGTGCTCGACGTCAGGGGAGAACGGTGGCCTTGGCGACGATCCAGACGAATTGCGGCTGGCGGGGGTCGACGTAGCGGACCTCGGTGGTGCCCTCGCTGAGCTGGAACTGGGCCTGGGTCCACCTGTCCACCGTCTGGAAGAGCATGTCGCCGCCGACCAGGAAGCCGCCCTCCTGCTGGCGAGTTGCCGGGTTGTAACGGTAGAAGTAGCCACCTGCCGGCACGAGGGGAGCCTGGGCCACCTTGAGGACGGACACCGTGCCGCCGCCGATGGACGGCTGGGTGCCGAGCGCGATGTTCGTCACGCGGTATCGGGTAATGATGTGTGCAGCCTGCACCGCGGCGGTTTCGGGTGCGTTGACGTCACCGAAGCGAACCTGGGTGCTGGTGGTCCGCGGCTGGAACTCCATCATGGTCCACTCGGGAGTGCTGTGGATCATCATGTCGCCCTGGTAGATGAAGTCGACCACCGAGCGGGTCTTCGGGTCGTAGAGGAAATATTCCCCGGTGTCTTCGGGGCCGTCAGTGTCCTCAGGGGCACGGGACTGGAGCTTGAGCACCCGGACGGTGCCGCTCGGCCAGGTGGGCTGGTTGGCCCAGCCGAGGTTCCACAGCCGCGTCTCGGTGAGCGTCGACGACGCGGCGGCACTGGCCGTCGCGGTCTCGGTGGGGGAGAGCGGTGCGGCGCTGGCTGCCGCGCCCGCGCCGACCCCGCCCGCCATGACGCACAGCGCCAGGGCAGCCTGCAGACCGGTGCGTAGCATACGACGTTTCACGAAAATCCTCCTGCAATGAAGATCGATGAGCGTCGCTATCGTAGCGGCGGAAAAAGTCGGCAATATTGAACTTTGCGAATGGAGAAAAGCAAGAATCGAGAAGTTGCCCAGCGGCTCCGTCGATAACGTTCGGGGCATTTCCGCTCGGCGACAAAGGAGTGGCCTGCCATGGCGAACGGTGGCTTCCTCGCACCCCGAACCCTCAACGAGACGCATCACCGCGCCGCGCTCAACATTTTCATGCTGATCGTCCTGGCGCACTGGGCCGAGCACCTCACCCAGGCCGTGCAGATCTGGGGCCTCGGCTGGCCGCGTCCGGAGGCCCGCGGTGTCCTCGGCATACCATTCCCCGCTCTGATCTCCTCAGAGTGGCTGCACTACGGCTACGCGATCGTCATGCTCGCCGGGCTGTGGCTGCTCCGCGACGGGTTCACCGGCGCCGCGCGGACCTGGTGGATGATCGCCTTCTGGATCCAGGCCTGGCACCACGTCGAGCACTTCCTGCTGCTGGTGCAGGCGCAGCTCGGCCAGCCCTTCTTCGGCCAGGCGGTGCCGACGAGCCTCGCACAGCTGATCTTCCCCCGGGTGGAACTGCACCTGTTCTACAACACCGTCGTCTTCATCCCGATGGTGATCGCCGTCTACCTGCACATGCGGCCGAGCGCGGCCGAGGCGAGCCGGATGGAATGCAGTTGCCGGCCGGACCGGGCGGACCGGCCGCTCGCGTCGGCCGGCGCCCGCTGAGCGGTGCTCACCCATCAGCACGGCGAGTGGAGTACGGCGAACGCCCTGCTGCTCGCCATCAGCGCGGTCCTCGTCCTCGTGGTCCTCGCCCTGCTCCTGCGGCCGCCACGGATCCGCGAGGAAGCCCGCTGGCGCCTCTCTGAGCAGGAGCGACGGCGCCAGTTGGAGGACGAGGACCTACGGGGCTGACCGGGGCGGGGTGCGCACCACGGCGGACGGGCCGGCCCGCCAGCCGACGCTCGGCCACATCAGGCACTCGTCGGAGATGTCCAGCAGCACGAACCGTGGCCCGTCCGAGCCGGCGAAGGTGGCGCCGGTAGCGCACGGGTCGCAGCGTACGCCGCAGCCGGACAGGGCACCCCGGACGGCGTCGAGCTCGTCGACCAGCAGGACCACATCCCGGCGCGGATCGTCGTCGGCGGCCGCGGCGGCATGGTCCAGCGTCCAGTCCACCACCAGGACGGCGTCGCGGGCGGCATAGCTGATCGACGTTGCGTCCTGTGCGGACACAGGAAGCAGCAGTGACTCCTCAAAGAACCGGCGCAGCGCCGACAGGTCGGGACGGGCGGCGTGCAGGCGCATGATCCTGGGGTGCGACGTCACGTGCTGCTCCTTCGGGTCGTTTCCCC
Organism: Actinoplanes sp. NPDC051859; assembly: GCF_044452725.1. NCBI lineage: Bacteria > Bacillati > Actinomycetota > Actinomycetes > Micromonosporales > Micromonosporaceae > Actinoplanes > Actinoplanes sp. NPDC051859. The sequence goes on from NZ_JBITBX010000011.1 coordinate 167,004, forward strand.
ATGATGCGACGGGGGGTACCGGCATCGGTACTCCCAGATTGCGCAATCACCGGCGGACGACCGTGCGGCGCCTACGTCGGGCGGTCCTTCTTGGGCAGAGCCGCCACGATCGCGTCGTACGAGGCGTCGACGGCCTCGCGCAACTCGTCGTCGGGGATCGCGCCGCCGATGTTCAGCGAGTTCCAGCCGTACCGGCCGATGTAGGACGACGGCGAGGCATCGTCCGGGTAGCGTTTGATCCACTCGTCGGCGGTGTCGCGGTTCTTGCCGCACTTGACGCCGACGGAGGTGATCTCGGCGCCGAGGAAGGCGAAGACCTTCGGCCCCACCTTGGCTACCGTGTCGTTTTCCCATGGCTCGTCCTGCCAGGCCCCGGGCTTGGACAGGCAGTACGCGAGCATCTCGTCCCCGGTCATGGCACCAGTCGTACGCCGTACCGGGCGCTGTCGCAACCACCGCCGGTCGCGGCGTGGCGCGGTCATGGTCGAAAGAGCAACACCGGAGAAGGCGTGACCGCGGGTCCGGGCAGAGCATGGTCAGGACGGCTCCCCGCATGGAGGTAGCGCAATGCTGACCGGAGCACCCCTCGTCTCGCTGGTGATGTATTCGTCCAACGTCGCCGAATCCGCGGACTTCTATCACCACCGGCTGGGCCTGCCCCACCTGAGCGCCGAACCGAACGAGGCTCGGCTGAGCGCGGGCGGCGTCGACCTGTGGCTGCGTCCCGCGGGTCAGCACGGCGTACGGCTGTTCGGCCGCCGCGACGACTCCTCGGACGTCGTGTTTCTCACCGAGGACATCGACGCGACCCGGGTGGCGTTGGAAGGCCGGGGCATCCAGTTCGAGCGGCGCCGCAGCTACGAGATCGGCTCGGTGACCGACTTCTACGACCCGAGCGGCCATCGGCTGATGCTGTACGAGCCGTCACAGACCGCGCTCGGCTGGCCCAGCGGGCCCAAAGTGCGCGAGGTGTGGCGCGCGCACGGCCGGGGCGGCGCGGAGGTGATCGGGCCGGCCGCCGGTCCGACTCTGGGACCGCCCGAGGAGACCGGCCTGGCCGGCAATCCGTTGGTCTACCTGTTCATGTTCGAGAACGACCAGCTGTCCGCCCTTGGCTTCTATCGCGACCAGCTCGGCCTGGATCTGCTGGAACGCGTGCACTGCTGCAACCAGGACTGCGACGAGGAGATCGAGGGGATCGGCAAGTACGACGGTGGGGACGTGCTGCTGTCCACCCACCACATGCACGAGAAGAGCATGGTCTTCGACGATCTCGGTCGGCCGTACTCGCCGCGCGAGTTCACCCCCGCACACGGTCAGGGCATCGCGCCGGTGTTCCTGGTGCGGGATGTGGCCGAGACGACCCGGCAGCTCGCCGAGCGTGGTGTGGCGTTCCCGGGCGGATTGCAGGACGACCCGGCCGGCACGCTGGCCCGTTTCGAGGACCCGTTCGGTCACCCGTTCTTCCTCCTGCAGCGGGCGCCAGGAAATGCCGAGCAGAGCAAAACGAGAGAAGGCGCCGGCAGCGTTCACTGAAACAATTTCATTACTGCGACTTCGTGGAACTCCCGTTGCACAGCCAGAAGGGAACAGTCATGCCCGTCAACGTGTACCGCAACGAATCCCTAGTCCAGATGGAGACGTACGAGGCCCCGCCGTCCCAGGTCGACGAGCTGGTCGAGCAGGTCCGCGCCAAGTGGTCGATGCTGCGCGAGCACGGCTTCGCCGGCGACTACCCGATCGAGGTGCTGCGCGGCGCCCGCAACGGCAACGAGAACGTCAAGGTCGTCGAGGTCTTCCGGTGGAAGTCCATTCAGGACCGGGTCAACGCCCAGACCGACCCGGACTATGTCGCGATGGCCGGCCGGATCTCCGAGCTGACCACCACCGAGGGCCCCAAGGAGGCCTTCACCCAGGCCGTACGCGGCTTCAACCACAACTTCCCGCCCATCGGTGGCGTCGAACTGCTCAAGGGCGTCTGCTCCTGCCTGCTCACCATCGACGGGGTGGTGAAGGACTACCAGATGAGCGTGAAGAACGGCATCGTCCTGATGCACCGCAGCCCGCGGATGGACCTCGACGGTGACGGCTACAACGAGATGTACCTGAAGATCCTCATGCACGGCGGCGAGATCATCCAGGCCGCGCTCGGCCCGATCCGGGTGGAGCAGAACTTCAACCGGCCCAACGACGGCATCGTCAAGTCCAACAGCATGGACGGCTCGGACTTCCCGGCAACCGCCATCTGGCGGGTGTCGTGGAAGATCCACACCCCGCTCGGCCCACTGCTGACCGACCCCGACAACCCGCTGATCTTCGGCCCCGCCCAGGTCAACCACTACCCGCCGGTGGGGACGCACTTCCACTCGCCGACCGGCCCGACGGCTCTGATCCACGAGGAGACCGGCGCCCGGGTGGGCACGCTGACACCGGGCGAGCTGACCGCGTTCGACATCGTCGTGACCAAGGACGACGAGATCTACGCCGACGTGCTGAACACGCCGCCGGCCGACATCTTCGAGGTCATGGAGGAATGGCGGTCCCGGATGGGCGGCGCCGAGGTCGAGCCGGTGGTGGCGGGTGCCACTGACGGCGTGATGTGACCGATCGCTCCGTGGGGCCGCCAACCTCCTGGCTGGCGGCCCCGTCCCCGGAATCCTTCCCGGCGCCGGCTGCGCTGCCGACCGAGGCCGACGTCGTGGTGATCGGCGGCGGCCTGATGGGCGTGTCCACCGCCTATTGGCTGGCTCGGCGGGGCGCCTCGGTGTTGCTGCTGGAAGCCCGCGGCTTGGGCTGGGGCGCGAGCGGCCGCAACGCCGGGATCTATCTGTCCGGACTGCACGCGATGGAGGACGACACGGTGCTCCGGAAGGTGCTGAGCGAAGAGGGCTTCGATCCGGGCTACCGCAGGACCGGCCACCTTGCTCTGGCTACGACACCGGAGATTCAGCAGCAGTACCGCGCCGAGGTGGCGCGGCGTCCGGACACCGCCCCACCGCTGCACGCGTTGGACCGGGCGGGTTGCCTGGCCGTCCTCCAGCAGCCGATCGCCGAGCAGGTCGCCGGCGGTCGGTGGTTGCCGGACGGCCACGTGATCCACCCGGTGCGACTCGTCCGGGGATTGGCCGGGGCGGCCCGACGGCATGGCGCCCGGATCGCACCGCGGACCCGGGCGCTGCGCGTGGTGGCCGGTCGCAACGCCGAGCTGCGGGTCCGGACCACGCGTGGGACGGTCCGGGCCGGTCAGGTGGTCTATGCCTGCCAAGCCGAAGTCACCCGGTTCTGTCCCACGCTGAGCCAGGCCATCCGGCCGGTCCGCGGGCAGATGTTGGTCACCGAACCCCTGCCGCCGATGTTCGGGCCGGGCCTAGCCACCGACTTCGGCAGCGTCTACTGGCGGCAGACGGACGACGGCGCGATCATCATCGGTGGTCTCCGCTCGGCCTCGGTTGCCCAGGACGTGGACGAGAACGTGGATTCGATCGTGCAGAGTGCCCTGGAACGCTTCCTGCCCGCGACGTTCCCGGGCTTTCCCCGCTTCCGGGTGCAGCACCGGTGGGCCGGTGTCATGGATCAGAGCGTCGACGGGAGACCGTTGGTCGGCGCGGTGCCGTGGACGCAGCGGCAGTGGGTGATCGCCGGTTTCGGCGGGCACGGCCTGCCGCCCGGCCTCGCCGCCGCGCGCGGCCTCGCCGAGGCCATGGACGCCGGGTGCCGGGCCGGGCCGGAACCCGCCTTCGACCCCGCCCGGGCACTGCCCGGCGACCAGGGAGGACCACGATGAGTTACGCGACCGAAGGCCTGTCCGGTGCATCTTTGATGTTCGTCTTCCTGGACGTCTCCTCGCTGCCCCGGCACCGCCGGCTCTACGAGGAGGTGTTCGGCTTCGAGGTCATCGAGAACCAGTTCCATCCGCCACATGAGCACCACGGCTTGGTGAAGTACGACGCCGGCGGCACCATCCTGGCCGTCAACCTGTTCGCCGAGCGCAAGTTCCAGCGCCCGGACGCAGACGGAGTCACTCTCGTCTGCCGCGTTGCCGAGCCGGACCGGCTGGAGGCGTTGACGGAATACGGCGTGCGGACCGGCGCCGACTTCACCGACGTGGACGGCCACCATTACCGGTTCACCACCGAGCAGCCGGCCGGCCCCGGTCTGCAGGCCGAGATCAGCGAGCTGCGGGTGGCCGTACCGGATCTGGCGGCGGCGGTGCCGTTCTACCGTGACGTGCTCGGCTTGCGGCTCGCCGGCGACGATTCCGGCGACGAGGTGCGCTTCCACACCGGATCGATCGACCTGACCATCTACCAAGCCGCCGTCGGTCCGGACGGCCGGCCGCTGCGCTACAACGCCTTCCTGATGGTGTTCTACACCGGTGACGTGGAGGTCGCCGAACGGGAGCTGGCCGGGCGGGGCCTCACGTTCTCGCAGGGCGCCGGGTTCAGTGACATCGGCGGCACGGCCCGCTTCCGCGACCCGTCCGGCAACGTCTTCTGCCTTTACCAACCGTCGGCGGAGAGCCTCACCTGGGGTAGCGCCGACAAGGTCATGCAACTCATGACGCACCGTGCCCCCACCCGCAGCTGACCCTAGGGAGCTTCTGATGCCGACCGATGTCGCCACGCTGGCCGAGCGCCGCGTCGTCTACCTGTTCCTGTACGTCGCCGACCTGGCCGTGTCGCGGGACTTCTTCGAGCAGAAGCTGCGCCTGCGCGTGCTCGAGGAAGACGACCGATCCGTCAAGTACGACACGGGCGAGGTCATCCTGGCGCTGAACCGCGCCTCGGACTTCGACATCACCTTGCCGAACGAGCCGGACCACTCCACTGACATCGTCTTCCTCGTCGAGGACCTGGACGCTGCTCGCGCCGCGTTGGAGGAGCGTGGCGTGGAGTTCACCGAAACCCACAACTACGAGATCGGCGGCATCAGCGACTTCTACGACCCGGACGGGCACTGGTTCACCCTGTACGAGACGTCGGAGGAGTCGCTGACCTGGCCCAGTGGCGACCGGATCCAGGCCGTCCGCAAGCTGTACGAGGCGGAGGGCAAGCCCGGACTGGTCGGGCCGCACGGCGGGCCGGAGTTCAGCCTGGACGGCAAGCCGCTGATCTACCTGTTCCTGTTCATCCGCGACGCCGAGGAAGCGGTGAGCATCTACGCCGACGGGCTCGCCATCAAGGACCTGGAGGGCGGGCCGTGCAGCCGGGCCTCCACCGCCGACGAGGAAGGCGTGATCAAGTACGACACCGGCGGCATCATCCTCACCACCCACTCGCTGGAGACGGTGCGCGACGATCACGAGATCATCGACCACCCGTGCCCGCCGCGCACGGTGAACCCGCTCGAAATGGGTGGCAAGGCGGTCGTGTTCCACGCCCCGAACATCGAGGTCGCGGTCAAGGAACTGGCCGAGCGTGGCGTCTCCTCACCGGAGCACATCGTCCACTCGGAGATCGGCGCGACGCAGCGCTACACCGACCCGTCCGGGCACGTGTTCTTCCTGTACGAGCCATCCGAGGAAGCACTGCGCACACCGAGCGGCGAGAAGCTGCGGACGATCATCTCGCGGACGTACTGAGCCGTGCCGGGCACCGGCGGCGCGGCCGCGTACCGGGATCTGGGACGCCTGGTGCGCGGCCCGCTGCTGCGCCCCGGTGATGAGGGGTACGACTCGGCGCGCCGGGTGTGGAACGGCGCCATCGACCGGCGACCGTTGCTGATCGCCCAGTGCGCCGATGCCGACGACGTCAGTGCGGCGGTGCGGTACGCCGTACGCAACGGCATCGAACTGTCGGTGCGCAGCACCGGCCACAACGTCACCGGATGCGCGATCAGCGACGGCGGTCTGACCCTGGACCTGTCGGGCCTGCGTGATATTCGGATCGACCCGGACCGGCGGACCGCGGTGGTGCAGCCGGGCGTGCTGTGGGGCGATTTCGACGCCGCAGCGCAGGAGCACGGCCTCGCCACCACCGGCGGGCGGATCTCCACCACCGGCGTGGCCGGGCTGACCCTGGGCGGCGGTTTCGGCTGGCTGATGCGCCGCTACGGCCTGTCCGCCGACAACCTGCGCGCGGTGGACCTGGTCACCGCGGATGGCCGCCGGTCGCGGGTGGACCCGAGCACCGATGCGGAGCTTTTCTGGGCGCTGCGCGGAGGTGGCGGCAACTTCGGGGTCGCGACCGCGCTGGAGTTCCGGCTGCACCCGGTCGGCCCGATGGTGACCGGCGGTGCCGCCTTCTATCCCGAGGCCGAAGCGGGGCGGGTCCTGCGGTGGTATCGCGACTTTCTGCGGGATGCCCCGGACGTCGTTTCCGCGCAGTGCAACCTGCTGAGGCTGCCGCCGGCGCCGTTCGTCCCTGCGGAGCTGCACGGGCGCTCGGCCGTCGCGATCGCCGTGTGTCACACCGGCACCGACACGGAAGCCGAGCGGGACCTGGCAGCCCTGGGCGACCTCGGTCCGCCGCTGCTGCGCCGCATCGGTCGGATGCGGTACCTCTCACTGCAACGCCTCTACGACATGGCCGGCCGGTTCGGTTCTTTTGTGTACGGCCGCGCCGGCTACCTGCCCGCACTGGACGACCAGGCCGTCACGGTGCTGGAGAAAGGCGCGGGCGCGGTGCCGTCCCCGCACTGCATCATCATGATTTCTCCGCTGGGTGGGGCGGTCGCGCGGGTCGGCCTGGGCGACACCGCGGTCGGCCATCGCAGCGCCCAGTTCAGCATCTCCGTCGACGCGGTGTGGCGCAGTCCCGCCGAAGCGCCGGCGCACCGGGACTGGGTGAATGGGCTGTGGCGTGGCCTCCTGCCTTCCACCACCGGGGTCTACGTCAACGAGTTGGGCGACGAAGGCCCGGAGCGGACCAGGTCGGCGTACGAGGAGACGAGCTGGGCGCGGCTGCGCTCGGTGAAGGCCGACGTCGACCCGGGGAACGTCTTCCACTTGAACCAGAACATCCCACCGGGCGTGACCGAGACAACCGCAAGCGCCGAGAAGACACCCCTGGTGGTGACCGGCGAGGCTGACAGGTGATGCGTCCACGACCTCCGGGAGCGGCCATGAGCGCCGAACCAGCACCGACGTTGTCCGCCGCCCTGATCGCGACGGCGCAGCGCTGGCCGGATCGGCCGGCGCTGCTCTGCCCCCGGCACCGGATCACCCACGCCGGACTGGTGGAGGCAGCCGGGCGGCTGACCGCTATCTATCAGCGCCTCGGCGTCGTGCCCGGCGACCGGGTGGCCTGTTCGGTCGGCAACCGCTGCGAACACCTGATCGCGATGCTCGCGGCATGGAACTGCGGCGCGGTGCACGTCGCTACGGATCACAAGTTCACCGTGCCGGAGCTCGACGCGGTGGTGACGAAGACCGGGGCCCGCCTGCTGATCTACGAGCCCGGTGACGGTCGGATGAATCCGTACGCGACGCCGTCCGCGCTGCGCCGCCGGCATCCCGACCTGCAGTACGTCGTCGTGACGCCCCACCTGGCCCCGGCGGAGTTCGTCCGCTGGACGATCGACGACCTGGGCGAGCCGGCGACCGGGCCGGGCCCGGCGCCGGCGGACCCGGCCGTCGTGTTCGTCAGCTCCGGGACGACCGGCACCCCGAAAACCACCGTCGGTTTCCACGGCAACCTGGCCGGACGCTGGCGTGGCCTCGCCGGCTGGCTGGAGTTCCGGCCGGACGACGTGCACCTGGCCCAGCTCCCGCTGTCGCACGGCTTCGGCATGATGATGGCGATGGCCGCACTGCTGTCGGGCGGCTCGCTGGTGCTGCTCGACCGGTTCTCGCCGGAGGCCGCGCTGCAAGCCTGCGGTGAACACGGCGTGACCGTGCTCAACGGCGCGCCGGCACACTTCTCCCTGCTGCTGGACCGCCTCGACCCAGCCATGCACGACATCGGCACACTGCGGTTCAGTGTCGGCACCGCCGGTTCGTTCCCACCCGAGCTGGTCAACGCCATCTGGGAGCGGCTGTCCGTCGACCTGATGGTCATGTACGGCTCCAGCGAAGGCATCGGCGTCGCCACCAAAGACGTCGAGGACGTGCTGCGCGGCTCGGTCGGTCGGCCCGACCCCGGTTCAGTGCGGATCGTCACCCCAGAGCGGGAGACGTTGCCGGTCGGGGAGGTCGGGGAGGTCGCCTTTTCCCGGGCCACCTTTCCGGTGCGCTACTACGGCGAGACACCACCGGCCGACCCCTGGTACTACTCCGGCGACCTGGGTCGGCTGGACGAGCAGGGCCGCCTCTACATCCACGGGCGGCTGGCCCACCGGATCGACCGTGGCGGACTCAAAGTGGACCCGGTCGAGGTGGAGCGGGCGCTGCTGCGCTGCGCCGATGTGGCCGATGCGGCGGTGTTCGGGCGTACGGATCCGGTGGTGGGGGAGATCGTGTGCGCCTGTGTCCAGGCCGCGGCCGGGCGGCAGCCGGAGCTGGTCGCGCTGCGCGCCGAACTGAGTGACCGGCTGGCCCCGTTCAAGCTGCCCGAGGAGTTGTGCCTGGTGGACGAGATCCCACGGACGGCCATCGGCAAGGTCGACCTGCCGCGGCTTCGAGAAGCGGCCGCGACGGCACCGACCCAGCGCCTGGCTCGGCGGTGAGCGCGGGTGGATCCCCTCGCACTCGTCGCTGACCACCTCGACCGCGCCGGCGTCGCCGCAGACGTCGAGGTCCGCATCGACCCGCCGACCGGGGAGGGAATCGCGCAAGGGCGTACCGGGCTGATGACCGTGCACGGTCGCGACGGCGGTGCGCCGCGCCGGCTCGGCCTGGAGGTCGCCTCGGTCGCCACCGGCATCCTGGCTACCCAGGGCGCGCTGGCCGCGCAGATCGGCCGGCTCCGCGGTATGCCCATCGAGCGCGTCACGGTGCCCGGTCTGGCCGGAGCGCTGCAGTTCGTCCGCCATCAGCTGGCGATCGCCACCGGTGGCGGCTCGTTTCCGTTCCGGCCGGGCGGCGTGCCCGGCACGCCGTTGCGGACCGGCGACGGCGTGTGGGTGGAGCTCGAGGTGCTGTCCGGCGACGACTGGGCGGCCTTCTGGCGGCAGCTCGGCCTGGACGGGGCGCGGGTGGTCGGCGCCGCCTGGCTGCCGTTCGTCTACCGCTACCTGGCCGGCGAGTGCCGGGTGCCGCCGGAGCTGCCGGCCGCCTTCGCCCGACACAGCCTCGCCGAGATCCAGGCCTTCGCTGCCACGTGCGGGGTCGCGGTCGTCCCGGTCCGGTTGACTTCGGCGGACGGCGTTGCACTGTGGACGCTTCAGCCGCACGACGCGGTGCCCGCTCGCCGGTCGACTGCGGAGACCCCTGATGCTCCCTTGCGCGGCCTGCGGGTCGTCGAGGTGACCTCCCGGCTGCAAGGTCCGCTCGCCGGCCGACTTCTCCACCAGCTCGGCGCCCACGTGACCAAAGTCGAGCCGCCCGGCGGCGACTTCGGCCGGCACAGTCCGCCGTTGGCCGGCGAGTTCGGCGCGGCCTACCTGGCCTACAACGACGGCAAAGACCTCGTCGAGATCGACTACAAGTCCGCCGCGGGCCGGGCTGAGCTGCGGGACCTCGCCGCGGGAGCGGACGTGTTCCTGCACAACTGGCGGCCGGGTCGCGCCGAGGAGCTGGGGCTTGACCCGGACTCGGTGGCGCGAGCCAACCCCGCGGTGGTCCACGCCTTCGCGTCCGGCTGGGGCGGGATCGATGACCCGCCCTGCCCCATCGCCGGGGACTTCGTCGTGCAGGCGTACGCGGGAACGGGGTCCTTGTTGCACCCGCCCGGCGCCCCACCGTTGCCGAGCCGGCTCACCCTGGTCGATGTCGCCGGCGGTTTGCTGGCCGCCGAGGCCGTGCTGGCCGGATTGCTGCACCGGGAACGGACCGGGCAGGGCTGCGCGGTCGGCAGTTCGCTGATCCGGGCCGCCGCGACGCTGGCAACGGCCGCCACCCAGCCTTGGGGGCCGCTCGACGGGCCCATCGACACGACTGCCGGGTTCCTCGTGGTGAGTCCCGAGGACCCGCAGGCCGCCCAGCGGTTGCGGAAGGACTGCGGGCTGCCGGAGACGGCTAGCGACGTGGAGGTCCGCGCCCGGCTGGGGCAGGCGCCCGCCGCGGAGTGGGCCGAGACGCTGTCCGTGCCGGCCGTGGTCGTACCCCCGGATCTCACCGGGTTGCCCGCTGACCCGGCGCTTACCGGCCTGCTGGAGCGGGCCGGCGGCGCCTGCTGGATTCCCGGCGTACCGTGGAGGTTCGATGCTTGAGCCGGGCACTCGCGTCCTGGTCGTGACAGCCCATCCGGACGACGCGGAATTTCATTTCGGGGCTACCATCTCGGCCCTGGTCGACGGCGGCGCGGACGTGCGCTACCTGGTGTGCAGCGACGGCGCGCAGGGCGAGCCGGGCGACGGGCCACTGGGGATCGCCTCGGTGCGGATGGCCGAGCAGCGGGCCGCGGCAGCCGTGCTGGGTGTGCACGCGATCCGGTTCCTCGGGCTGCCGGACGGCAGTCTGGAGCCGACCCTTGCGCTACGCCGGGAGATTACCGCCCAGCTGCGCCGGGACCGGCCCGCACTGGTGCTCACCCACTACCCCCGCCGGGTGTTGGACATTCCGATCGAGGCTTCGCACCCGGACCACGTCGCGGTCGGCGAGGCCACCCTGGCCGCGCTGTACCCGGACGTGAGCAACGCGCGGGCCTTTCCGGAACTGGCCCGGGACGGCCTCGCGCCGCACAAGGTGCGCGAGGTGTGGGTTCCCGGCTACGAACGGCCCAACCATTTTGTCGACGCGACCCCGTGGGTGAAGCAGAAGAGCGACGCCCTGCGGGAACACCGCAGTCAGACCGGCGGCGAGCCGCCCGCATGGGTGTTCGGCTGGATGCGGCAGGCCGGGCGCACACCGGGGTACGAGTTCGCCGAGCACTACAAGCGGATCGAGCTCGGCTGAGGCACGACTGGCGGACCCTACAGCTCGGCGGCGACCATCAGCAGCGGCAGGGCCAGCAGGATCGGCGGGTCGGTGGGGCGACGGCGGCGCAGTGGCAGGTCCACGGCCACCGGTGCGGTGCCACCCCCGGGCACCCGGACCGGGCTCGGCGCGGCGGCGACATAGCAGCCGTCCAGGTCGGTGTCGGCGACCGCTTCCCGGACGGTCACCGACGTGTCGAAGCACATCGCCATCGGCTGCACCACCGCGTCCGACGCGAGGACGATTCCCGCAGTGCCCGGCACCGCCGACACTGCGCAGCCCTCCGGCCGGTGCTGCGGAATCGCGCCCGCGAAGAGCCCGACCGCGGCCAGGGCGCCACCGTCCGGCCCGCCGCTGACTGACACCGTCACGGTGGGGTAATGCGCCGCGGGGAGCGCGGCGCCGAGCCGTTCGAGGATGTCCTGGAAGGGCACGTCGGCGTACGCCTGCACGAGCCGCCGGAACCGCCCCGGCGACACGCCGACCACCCGGGTGAACTGCGACGTGAACGTGCCCAGGCTGGCGTACCCGACCTGCATGCAGACGTCCGTGACGCTGTCATCCTTGTAGGCCAGCAGCCGTTTCGCCTCGGCGATCCGCCACGCCGCAAGGAACCGTGCCGGAGTGGAGTCGGTGAGCCGGTGAAAGACCCGGTGGAAGTGGAACGGGCTGAGCCAGGCCGCCTGGGCCAGGGTGCGCAGCGGCAGGTCCTCGCCGAGGTGTTCGCGCATGGTGCCGATCGACCGCAGCACGGCCTCGCTCCACAGGTCCGCGGTGCGTTCGGTGACCGGCCGTCCCGTGGTCGACGTCATGTTCCTGACCTCTCCTTCTCCGGCGGCAGCTCTATCCGCAATGCTTCGAACAGGGTGGGGATCGATTCGGCCTGGAAGTCGACCTGCACGTCGAAGTCGTTGATCATTCCTTCCAGGACCAGCAGGGAGAGCAGGGGAAACACGAACTCCGGGTCGGCCGAGATGCGGTACCGGCGCTGAATGTCGAACAGCCGGGCGGCGAACGGTCCGAGCCGGAACTGACCGATCCGCTTGCCGTGGTTCTCCCGGACCAAAGCCCCCAGCTCGCGGGAGAATCCGGCCAGGTCGGCGTCGGCGGGCAGGGCGCTGGCGCTGCGCAGCACGATCTGGGAGCATTCGTCGGCCCGGCCCAGGGCCATGTTGACGAAGAACTGGGCGAAGAGCTTGCGCACGGCGGGCGTCAGCTCGACCACGAAGCCCGCGTCGAGCAGCACCACTTCGCCGTCAGGTCGCAGGTAGAGGTTGCCGGGGTGCATGTCGACGTGCACCAGGCCGTCGATGAACAGCATGTGGTAGACCGCGCGCAGGATGCGCCGCACGATCGCGGTGCGCTGCTCGCGGGTGAAGGCGCCCGGGCCGAAGCGTTCCAGCCCGTCGAGGAACTCCATCACCAGGACGCCTTCACCCGCCGCTTCTGTGACGGTCGCCGGGATGCGTACGGTATCGCCGAGGTTGGCGCGCAGCCGTTCCAGCATGACCGCCTCGCGGGCCAGGTCGAGCTGGTTGAGCACCGCCGGCCCGACCGAGTCCATCATCCGCTGGGCGGGCAGTCCCTTGAGCCCGGGCAGCCGCTCGCCGACCTTGGCGAACAGGCCGAGCAGCCGAAAGTCGGCCGCCATCTGGCGGTCCAGGCGGGGCCGTCGCACCTTGACCGCGACCTGTTTGCCGTCGTGGAGCCGCGCGCGGTACACCCCGGCGATGCTGCCGCTCGCCACCGGTGCGTGGTCGAATTCGCGGAACGGCCACGGCCGCCCCTGCGGGTACGCCGTCGCGAGCGCCCGCCGCAGGTCGTCGTCGGACATCGCGGCCATCCGGTCGGTGAGCTGGGCCAGTGCGGCGCAGTAGGCCGGGGGCAGCAGGTCAGCCCGGGTGCTGAGCAGCTGACCGCCTTTGACGAAGGTCGGTCCGAGCCGGACCAGGACCGGCACGACCCGCTGACCGGGCTGGCCCTTCGGCGGGCGGCGCAACGCTCGGCTCACGGCCCAGCGCGAGCCCGTGACCAGCAGGCCGGCACCGGCCAGCAGCCACGTGCTCAGACGAACCACCAGGAGCGGCCAGGGGACGGTGGGCGCCATGCGGGCCTCCGGCGGGCGGCAGGGAAGACACGTGAATCTGTGGCCGATTCAACGGGCCGCCCTGGGGCGGAACAAGCCAGCGCGGCGCATATCCCAAGCTCGAAGAGCCGTTGGTCGGCGGCGTCCAGAATCCGTCAAGGTGTGCGGGGCAGACTCGAGATCCCAGCAGCATTGCGAAGGGGGATCGTGGCCACGGCGACGGAGACCGGACGCAACGGTACGCACACCGCGCACCTGGAAGCGGTGACTCGGGCAATCGACGTGATGCGGCACCGGCTCGCTCACCCGCAGCCGCTGTCCACCCTGGCCGAGGCGGCCGCCTTCAGCCCCTTTCACTTCCACGAGATATTTCGGGAGCTCACCGCGGTGACCCCGGCCCGATTTCTGGCGGCCCTGCGGATGGCCGAGGCCCGCCGTCTGCTGCTGCATTCCAGCCTGCCGATTCGTCAGGTCGCCGCGCAGGTGGGGTATACCAGCCCGGGCACCTTCGCCGCCCAGTTCGCGCAGCTCACCGGCACTCCACCCGCGCGGTTCCGGGGGCAGGCCCGTGCGCTCGGCGACGTGCGCGCGGCCGAGGCGGCCCGGTGGTCCCGGCTGTCCGGGACTCACCGAGGCGCGGCGGTCACGCTGGCCCGGGCACCGGAACCGGGTTCGCTGGTCTGCATCTGTCTGGTGCCGTCCGGCAGTCTGCGGATTCACCGCGGACATTGGACGGCGGCCACCGGGTCCTCCCGGGTGCCCGGGGTGGCACCCGTTTCCGCCGCTGCGTACGCCACGTTCTGCCTGGTGATCCCGCCCGGCGAACGGGTGGTCGACGCGCTGATCGACGAGGTGCCCGGCAGTTTGCGCCTGGGCCGCGTCGGGCCCTCGCCGCCCGGCCATCCACCGCCACCGGGGGTGCGGATGCGCTGGCCGGAGCCGGCCGATCCACCGATCACGGCCCTGCTGTCGTTGACCCGGCCAGCCGGCTGATCGGTGGCGGCTCACCGCGATTTGGATGATCGGCCACTCGAATCAATCGATATCTTAAGGGCACACTTTCCTATGCGGACCGACGGGCCGGTGCACCATGGCCGCCGCCGGTGACGACCTCGACGGGGGAGTAGTCGATGTCCGACTCCAGAGCGATCCTGCGTATTTCCGCATTGGGCTCGATGCAGGTGCACCGAGGCCCCGTACCGATCGATCTCGGGCCGGCGAAACAGCGGGCGGTGCTGGCGGCGCTGGCCCTGCACGTCGGCCACCCCGTCTCCATCGACTGCCTGCTCACCCTGGTCTGGGGCGCAGCTCAGCCGGTCAGTGCCCGGCAGTTGGTGCACACGTACGTCGCTCGGCTGCGCCGCCTGCTGGAACCGGATCTGCCGCCCCGGGCGCGTACCAACATCATCAGTTCCGGACCCGGCGGCTACCGGCTCATCACCGGCCGGGAGCTGGTGGACATCACGCGATTTGAGCTGCTCTACCGGCAGGCGAAACAATTCCTGTGCGCTGACGAGCCGTCTCGGGCATTCGAATTGTTCGGTGAGGCGATGCGGTTGTGGCGCGATCCTGAGCTGGCCGAACTGTCCGCCCTCCTGAACTCTGCGGAGGCGTTGGATCTGCTGCGCCGGCGGTGGTCCGAGGCGGCATTGGACTACGTCCGCACCGGGCTCGACCTCAAGCAGGCGGCGGCGGTGCTGCCCGCCGCGCGCCGGCTGGCGATCAGTGAGCCGATGAACGAGGTCGCTCAGGCGCTCTACATCGTCACGCTGGAGCAGACCGGGCGCCGGGCCGCCGCGGTCCGCCACTTCGACGACATCCGGGTGATGCTCAAGGCGGAGCTCGGGGTGGGGCCGGGTTCGCAGCTGTCCGATGCGTACCGCGCGGTGCTGGCCGGCGACCATTCGGGGCCGGGCCGCATCGTCGTCTCCGGCGCGACCACCGAACAGACCCGCCCGCCCTGGTACGGCCGCGGCCCGGGACTCGGCCCGCTGATCTATCGCGACCGGGACCTGGACGCCGTGCTGTCGCTGCTGGCCGAGCAGCGGCTGTTGACGATCACGGGCCCGCCCGGCTGCGGCAAGTCCACCCTGGCCCTGCGCGCAGCCGCCGGTTTGCGGGACAACCTGCTGGGCGGCGTCGCGGTGCTGGATTGCGCGGAGATCACCGCGTTGGCGGGCTTGGACCGGCAGCTCAGCATGTTGCTCGGCGCCGAGCCGGGCACTGCGCCGGCCCGGGCGGTCGGCGAGCAACAGCTGCTGATCGTCCTCGATGACGTCGAGCATGTGCTCGATGCCTGCGCCGAGGTGGTCGATGACGTCGTCCGCTCCTGCCCGAACGTGTCGGTGGTGATCACCTCACGGGAGCCGCTGGGGGTGCCGTACGAGACGGTGTGGCGGTTGCAGCCGTTGGCGGTGTCCAGCGCCGATGAACTGGACTGGGGTGCGGAGCCGCCGGCCGTGCAGGTGTTCACCCGGCGGGCCGCTCAGGTCAGCCCGGGGCTGCGGCTCGGCGCGGACGACCTGCGGACGGTCGCCGAGCTGTGCGCCCAGCTCGATCATCTGCCGCTCGCGGTGGAGCTGGCGGCCGAGTGCCTGGCTACCGAGACGCTGGATGAGGTGGTGCAGCGGCTTGAGGATCCACTGCGGGAACTGAAACCGCCGCGGCGCGGGCAACCGGCACACCATCGGTCGTTGCAGGCTGCATTGCTGCGCAGCCTGCACTGCCTCAACCCGCAGGAACGCTGGTGCTTCCTGCGGCTGGGCGGGTTGCCGCTCTCCTTCCGTGCCGCCCAGGCCGAGGCGGTGTGGGCGGCGTCGCCGTACGGGCCGGTGGACGGTCGCTCGATGCTGATGGCGCTGTGCGAGAAATCGCTCCTCTTCGTCCGGCACGACCTGGCCGGCCCGTTGTACGGCAAACTGCGTCTGGTGCACCGGTTGGCCGCCGATCTGGGGTCGGAGCGCCGGTATGCGGAGGCCCCCGCCGTCACGATCTGATCAGCTCGCCACCTGGGCGGTCGGGGCGCGGTCCGGCTCGGCGATCCGGATGCCGATCCGACCGTGCAGACCGTGCGCGGCGCTGACCCGGGCCATCAGCACGGCGAGGGCCTCCAACTCCCGGCTGCCCTCGATGCCGCCGGCGTCCAGCGGGTCGAAACCGAGCCGGCGGGCCAGGTCGAAGACCGCGGGCTTGGCGTCCGGCGGCCCGGCCACCGGCAAAGTCACCGCACCCCCGTCGATCCGGGTCGCGGCCAGGTGTTCGGCAGCGACCGTGTTGAACGCCTTGACGGTGCGCCAGCCGGACGCCGCGGCGGCGATCAACTCGCCGCCGGACAGGCCGGGCGGCACCACCCGGTCCCGGCAGAAACCCGGATTCGTGGCGTCGATCAGGGTCCGCCCGCCGCCGCACCGGCCGGCCGGTCCGGACATCAGCCCGGCCGCCACCGGGTACGGCAAGGCGAGCAACACCGGCCCGGTGTGCCGCAGCACGAAGTCCAGCGTGGCAGGCGTGGACTCGGGTGGCACGCTGCGTGGTCCTCGGCCATGACGTGCGGTGCACAGGGCGGTGGGGATGGCTGCGGCGGCGAGCGCGTGGGCCAACGCCGTGCCCATCCGGCCTGCGCCGATGATCCCGACGGTCACGACACACCGGCCGGGTCGTAGGGCGCCAACGCCGCCCGCAGCTCGTCCGGAATCGGCACCGGTTCCATGCCGTGCGCCGCCCGCCGCATGCACGCCACGGTCTGGCGGCCGCGGGCCAGCAGTTCCTCCCGGTCGTCGGTGCAGCGGACGTAGTCGAACGTCATGGTCGCCCGGTTGCCGGTTATCCGGTCCAGCCCCATCCGGATTTCGAGCCGGTCCCCGGCGTAGCCCTCCGCGTAGTACTCGACGGCACAGTCGACGGTGACCAGCGCCAACTCGCCGGACAGCAGGGCCACGACGCCGGGCGCCCGGTCGAGCAGGAAACCTTCGCGGCAGTGGCCCTGCCAGCGTACGTAATGCGCGAAGTAGACGTTTCCCACCAGATTGGTTTCGTCGAAGGTGACGACATGCCGGTGGATGTAGTGGCCGCTCATCCGCGTTCTCCGGTTCCCACGCTGACCGCCACCGGCCCTGAGGTGCTGTCCAGGACGATGCTGTGCAGCGTGACGTCTCCCGCGGTGGCGATCAGCCAGCCGTCCCGGACGCCGGTGACGGACAGCGGCGCGTTCGGCGGCTCGCCGAGCTTGCTCAGCGCCTCTCGGCAGGTCCAGATCTGGACGGCCGCCGCGGCGCTGCTCGCCCGGCCCACCCGGGCGGCCTCGGCCGCGGCGGCCTGGTCCGTGGTGCTCAGCGGCGGCGTCGCCGAGCCGACCCGCTCCCAGTCGACCGCGACCCGGCCCGGCCCGGCAGCGACCAGCAGCACCTCGTCAAGATGACTCGCCGATACCCCTCCGGCAGCGTCCCGACCCGCGGTCACCAGCCGGCCGTCGGTGGCGTGCGTGACCGGGGTGCCGGCCAGCCAGCTCGCCACGGCCTCGGTGTGCGACGGAACGCTGCGGTCGGCGTAGGCAGTGGCTAGCCGCACCGGCGGTGGCTGCGCGAGCCGAGCCAACGTCCGTGTGAGGTGGGCGCCGACGAGTTCGAGGGGCCAGCGTTGCAGGCCGGTGTCCCGGACGGTCCGCAGCCGCAGGCCGGTCCAGTCCTCCACGACGGCGCCGTCCGGGCCGGTCACGGTCAGGTCGAAGACGAAACCTTCCGCGTCCTGAGCGCGCTGGCGGGCGGAGACGACGAGCCGTCCGGCTAGGGGCCGGTGCAGCCGGATGCGGTCCACCCCGACCGGCAGCACCAGCCGGTCCGGCACGCAGGCCTGCAGCAGATGCAGGAAGGCGTCGCGCGCGGCCGCATCGCCCAGCCGCAGCCGCTGGTCCAGGTAGGCGGAGAACCACGGGCCGTCCGGGTCGGCGTCCACGACCGCCACGCATCCGTACGCCCCCAGCACCCGATAGCCCCGCACTCGACGGAACCGGGGTCCGTGGAAGAACAGCGGTCCGTAGAGGTGCGCGGCGCTCAGCTCGACCCCGGCCAGCAGGTCGGTTGCCGGGTCCGGGGTGGACGCGGGACCACTGATCCGGGCAGTGAAATGGTCGGTGGCGAAGCCGGTTTCGGCGCTGCGCAGCACGACATCGGTGCCATCGTCCCCGGCCAGCGCGGCTATCCGCAGCGCGCGTCGGTCCCGGTCCGGCACGGTCACCGGATGGGTGAGCCGGACGTCGGTGAATTCGACGGTCTCGGTGCCGCCGGTCAGCACCGCGGCGCACTGGGCCATCGCTTCCAGGCCCATGACCGCGGGCAGCACGGCCGTACCGTCGATGCGGTGGTCGGTGAGGTAGGGATCGGTGCCGGTGGAGACGTCGACGGCGGCGACCAGCTCGGTGCGCGGGGTGTGCACCAGCGGCGTTTCCGGGAAGCGCCCGGTCATCGGCTCGTCGGCGCCCTGCCAGCGCAGCACCGGCCCGGCCGGCAGCCGTCCGGCGACCAGCACGGTCGGCGGCAGCTCGGGGGTGGACAGCAGGCGCAGCAGCGTGGCGACCCCGGCGTCCACCGCGATCGGGTCGAGGCCGCGCCGGATCAGGGCGTCCAGCACGCCGAGGCGTACACCCATGCCCGCGCCCGACCACGCCGACCACTCGATGTTCAGCCACCTGACCTGGGGATGTGCTGCCGCCAGCTCGGTGCAGCGGCGAGCCAACCACTCGTTCGCCACCGCGTAGTGCGCCTCGCCGGCCAGTCCGGTGCGGGCGATGACCGAGCCGAACGTGACCGCGAATCGCAGCTCAGCGACGTCGAGCGCGGCGAGGACCCGGTCGAACCCGACGTTCTTGCCCGCCGCCGCCGTGGCCAGGGCCGTGACGTCGAGCTCGGGAATGGGCGTCGGCTGGTTCTGCCCGGCGGCGTGGATCAGTGCCCGGATCGGCCCGTGCCGCCGGCGTACCTGCGCCAGGGTGGTGGCGACGACGGCCGCGTCGGTGATGTCCACGGCGTAGTAGTGGGCGTTGGGCAGGCGAGACAGGGTGGACTGGACGGCCGGGTCGGTCGCTGGCGCTCGGCCGAGCAGCACCATCCGGGCCCCGGTCAGCCCGGCGAGGGCGATCGTGCATTCGGCGCCGATCCCTTTGGCGCCGCCGGTCACCACGCAGACCTCGCCCGCGCGCAGCCCCACCTTGCCGGCGTCGACGGCGGCGAGCGGCATCGGCACCATCTCCGGGGTGTGCCGCTCACCGGCGGTGAAGATCACTTCCGTATACGGGGCCAACTCGCGGCGGGCCTCGGCGGCAGCCCGGGCGATGCCGGCAGCGTCCGCGGAGGTCTCGACCACCAGCACCGGCACCTGGGGGAGCTCCGCGAACAGGCTTCGGCCCACCGCGGCCCCGACGCCTTCGTGGTGCAGGATCACCAGCGGCACCCGGTCCTGGTACGCCGCCTGCAATGCCGCCACGATGTCCGCGGGCGGCGCCGGGGCGGGCCAGGGCGGCACTGCGAGCAGGTAGGCCGGGTCGCCGCCCGCGGACCTGCCGAACGCCGCACGGATCTCGGCGGCCAGCGGGTGTTCGGCCAGGTCACCGAACACCGTGAAGGAACGGTCCACCGTGGCCGTCGTCGGTGTGGCGGCTGGGGTGAGGACGGGGACGAATGCGCGTACCCAGCTGGTGACTCCCGCGGGGGGAGCTTCCCCTGAGCCGGCAGCGGGCAGCTCGCCGACCGTCTCGGCAAGCTCGCGGATCGTGGCGTTGCTGAGTGTGAGCGGGGCTGCGGGCAGCGCGCGGCCCAGCCGTGCCGCGACCGCCGCGGCGATCTGACCCACCCGCAGCGAGCTGAGGTGCAGTTCGGCGAGTAGCCGGGCATCCGGTGCCAGGGACTCGGCGTCGAGTTCGAGCACCTCCGCGACACAGGCCAGGGCGACCGCCAGCGGGTCGCCGCCCGTGACCTCCACTTCGGCCGGCGGGACCACCGCGGGGGCCGCCGGCACGAAGGGAACGGTCGGGCCGGGAATCGCCTCGCACGGGTTGGTCAGCAGCACCCGGTCCCGGTCCAGGTCGTACGGCCGGGTGAACCGGCCGGCGAACCAGGGCGCGAGCGTGGTGCAGCGCCCGGCGGCGAACAGTGCGGCGGTGACCGTCGCGGCGCCCTCGGCAGTGGGTGAACCCGCGTCCAGCGAGACGGTCGCCTGTGCAGCCAGCCCGGCCATCATCCGACCCGGTCCCACCTCGACGAACAGGTCGGCGGTCAGCCGCTGGACGGCCTCCGCGAACCGGACTGGCGCGGTCAGCTGCCGGACCAGCAACTCGACGAGGTCCTCGTTGGACAGCCAGTCGCCGGTGACGGTGGACGCCACCGCCCGGCGCGGTGGCAACCAGGTGACGGCGGCCGCGGCAGCTTTCAGCCGTGGCGCCGCCGCTTCCATGGCGGGGGAGTGGAAGGCGTGTGCGACCGGCAGCCAGGTCGCGCCGACGCCGGTCCGCGCTGCCGCGTCGATGACCAGGCCCACCTCGGTGCGACTGCCGGAAACCACCGTCCGCTGCGCGCCGTTGTCAGCGGCGATGACGACGTCGGTGCCGTGCAGCAAGCCAGCAGCGGTGCCCGGATCGGTGTGCAAACTTGCCATCGCACCCGGCACGGGGTCCGCCTCGGCCATGGCAGCGCCCCGCACGGCCGCCAGCGCGTAGGCGTCCGCTCCGCGCAACGCGCCGGCCCACACCAGGGCGCCGAGCTCGCCGAGGCTGTGGCCGACCGCCTCGTCCGCGTCGGCGCCGAGCGCGGCGAGCCAGCGCAGCCCGGCCAGGATGCCGCGGACGATGGCCGGCTGGGCTACCTCGGTGCCCACCGTGGCGTACGGATCCTCGCCCAGCGGCAGCCGGTCGGCGTACCCGGCGGGCAGCGTGCCCAGCAGTCGGCCGAGTGCTCCCGGCCCGGCGTAGCAGGGCGCCGCCTGCCCGGGGAACAGCAGCGCGATGCGGAGCGGGTGCGGGCCACCCACGAAGACGCGACGGGCCGGATCGACAAGGGCGGTGTCTCCGCCGGCCAGGTGCTCCTGGGCGATGCGGACGGCGGTGGTCAGCTCGTCCGGGTCGGTGACTGCGGCGGCGAACCGCCACGGCGAGTCCACCGGAGACTGTGCCAGTTCCGCGGCCAGGTCGCCGAGCTCGCCTCGGGTCAGCGTGGCGCTCACTGCGCCGAGCCGGTCGAGCTTCGCGGCCAGCGCCGCCCGGTCGGATGCCGCGCAGACGACGACCTCGTGACTCGGGTTCGGAGCGGACAACCGCTGGTCGGCTGGGCTGAGCCGGCGGCGCCGGGCGGGCGCGATGCCGCCGACGACCCCGTGCACGTTGATGCCGCCGAAACCCATGGCGCTGACCGCGGCATACCGGCGGCCGACCGGCCACGGCCGGGCCTCGTCGAGAACCTCCAGCTCCGCGCCGGGCTCGGCCAGCAACGGGTGTGGTTCCGCGCAGCCGGTCGTCGGCGGCAACACACCCTGGTGCACCGCCCAGATCGCTTTGATCAGCCCGGCGACCCCGGCCGCCGCCTTGGTGTGCCCGATGTTCGCCTTGACGCTGCCCAGCGCTGCGGGACTGTCGGCGCCTCGGCGTAGGTGCCGCAGCGCCTCCAGCTCAGCCTGGTCGCCGACGGCGGTGCCGGTGCCGTGCCCCTCGACCAGGCGGACGGTCGCCGGATCCACCCGGGCGTGCTCGTAGGCGCGGCGCAGGGCCAGACCCTGCCCGGCTGACTCCGGCCGGGTCAGCCCGCCGCTGCCGTCCGACGACATCCCGAAACCCAGCAGCTGACCGTACGTACGCAGCCCCCGCTCCCGCGCCCACGAGTCCCGGCACAGCACCAGCACGCCGCAGCCTTCGCCGGGCAGGAAGCCGGTCGGGCGCCGGTCGTACACCCGCATCTCGCCCTGCGCGAGGGCGCCCACCCGGGCGAAACCCACCAGCTCGAACGGGTCGAGGCTGAGGTCGACACCGCCGGCCAGCGCCACATCGAGGCGGCCGTCGGTCAGTGCCGTGACGGCGGTCGACACGGCCAGCAGCGACGACGCGCAGGCACCGTCCACGGTGTAGCCGAAGCCGTGCAGGTCGAAGTGGTTGCACACCCGGCCGGCGATGGTGTTCGCCAGGGCCCCGGACAGCGTCTCGTCGGACGGTTCCGGGAAGGGCGCCTTGTAGGCGCGCTCGATCGCCGCGACCAGTCCGGCCTGCTCGTCGGTCGGCACCGCCGAGTCTGTCAGCGCGGCGAGCACCGACTTCCGGACGTACGGCCACCGGGTGCGCAGCGAGGCGGCGCGGCTGAACTCGCCGGTCAGCGAGTTGCCCAGCACCACGCCCGTGCGGCCGCGGTCCAGCCCGTCGCCGTCGGGGAAGCCGGCGTCGGCGAGCGCCGCCGCGGCCACGTCGAGGGCGAGCCAGTGCGTCGTGTCGACCGCTCGGAAGGTGGGTCCGGCCACTCCGAAGCGCCGCCGGTCGAACGTCCAGTCGCTGATCAGCCCGGCCCGGGTCACGTACGTCTGGTCGGGGGTGTCGCCGCCGTACTCGGCCAGCGGCAGCCGTTGCGGGGGCAGCCGGCGGAAGGACCGCCGCCGCGACATGACGTTCTGCCACAACCGGTGCGGCGAGTCGGCCTCCGGGTAGCGGCACGCCATCCCGACGACGGCGATCTTTTCGGCCATGCTGGTCCTCCTAGCCGGCAACGCGGGCCGTCTCCGGCGCCGGGGCTGCGACGACGGGCGGCTGCGGGATTGCGGGCTGTTCGTTGCGGCGACGCCGAAGCTCGCGGACGAGGGTGAACAGGAAGCGGCCGGCGCAGACGATGGTCAGCGCGTAGAACAGGCCGAAGGTGATGTGCCCGACGACCAGCAGGCCGTAGACGCCGGCCGTGGCGCCGCCGAAGAGGACCTGGTCGCGGGGGCGCGACGGGGTGGTCTGCGGGTCGGTGATCATGTAGTTGGTGAACAGGATGAACGCGACGCCGGTCATCACCAGCAGGCCGGAGGGCAGCGAGTCCGGGCCGAGCGCCCAGCGGAGGACCGCCTGGAGCGCGAACCCGCCGACCCAGCCGAGGATCAGCGGCATCCGGTTCGTCAACTTGGCGTTGATCATGGTCCCGGCCATCAGGATGCCGGCGGGCAGCGCCCAGTCGATGACCGACCCGACGTTCTCGGTGAACTGGTACGGCGGCGCGATGGCGACCCAGCTGAACAGCACCAGCGTGAGGCTGATCCCGAAGTTGCTGGGATTGAGGAAGTGCTTCATGACGCCGTCGACCCGGATCCGCACCAGGTACTTGCTGGCGATGGCGAGCGTCACGGCGAACACGGTGGGCATCAGCCGCTGGTTGCCGTACAGCAGCATTGCGCAGGCCAGGGCGGCGATGTGCGCGGGCAGCAGGAAGTTGATCACGTTGACCATGCCGCCCCGGTAACGGGGTGGCCGGTCCTGTGCCCAGGCGTCGAGGGATTCGAATGCCAAGCTCAGGCCGTAGGCGACCACCATCGCCACGATCGGCGTCAGGTAGGCCTGCTCGAAGCCCAGGAAGGCGTGCCCGAGGATGGTGAACACGGTGATGGAGATGGCGAACCGGCGGAGCGCGGTCAGCCCCTTGGCGGAGCGGGCGGGCGGGGGATTCAAAGTCATCGCAAAGTCCTCCTGCGGCGGCGGTGCCGGCTGCGTCAGGCGCCGAGGGTCAGGTCGTGCCAGCCGGGGGTCAGCGTGCGGGTGGTGGTGTGCGTGCCGGTGGTGTCCCGCCAGGTGACGGCGACGGAAACTCCGGCGCTGGTGCTCGCGCCCAGCCCGAACATCAGCTCGGGGGCGTTCACCCCGGAGTGCCCGTTGGCCGGGTAGAGCTGGGAGCGCAGCACGGTGCCATCGGCCCGGGTGACCGTGACCGCGGCACCGATCGCAGGCCGCGGCTTGCTGCCCGCGCCGACGCCCGGCAGCAGCAGCCGCAGGCCCAGGTACGCCCGCGGCGCCCCGGTGTTGTGCAGGAATTGCGACCGGGCCCACTGGTTGGCGATCAGCACGTCCAGCCGGCCGTCGTGGTCGACGTCGGCGACGGCGAGGCCGCGGCTCGGCCCGTGGTTGTCGATGCCGAGGTCCCGGCCGATGTCGGCGTAGCGGCCCTCGGCCGTGCGCACGAAGAACGGATCTTTCTCCCAGCCGGAGATGTCCGCGTCGTCCTCAAAGGTCGGCCACGCGCCCGGGAAGCGCAGCACGTCGTCGTTGGCCATGGCGAGTTCCTGCAGGTTGGCCCAGCGGTTCACGGTGCCGCGGACGAACCCGACCGCCTGCATCAGCTCGTCGATGCCGTCGCCGTCAAAGTCGGCGGCTTTCACGTCCCAGCCCCAGCCGGTCCGGGCCAGGCCGAGCTTCTCGCTGTCGTCGCGGTACGGCGCATGCCCGCCTGCGAGCGCGTCCGTGCCCGTACTGACGAAGGCGAAGTTGCTTTCCTGCAGGCCGCGGGCGACGGTGATGTTGCTGACCACCAGGTCGGGACGGCTGTCGGTGTTGAGGTCGGTGAAGGCGACGCCCATGCTCTTGAACGAGTCGTCGCCCAGCGCTTTGGACTTCGGGGTGTCGAGCACCCGGCTGCCCTTCAACACCTCGAACGCGATCTTTCCCGGTGTCGAGCGGTTGTGCAGCAGGTGGTCCGGGCCGAAGTCGTTTGCCACGTACAGCTCGGGCAGGCTGTCGCCGTCGAGGTCCTGGGCGCCGGTCGCCAGCGTCCAGTGTCGGGTCTGCGAGGGCGTCAGGGCCTTCGACGCGTCGGAGTAGCGCGGCACGGCCACGCCGTCGACCACGTCGGTTCGCTCGAACCGCAGGATTCGGTTGGTGCCGGCGTTGGCTGCCCCGGACATCGAGTCCTGCATCCGCATCAGCGGGTCGTTCTTCGCGGCGGCGTCGAGCACCCGCGCGCCGTCCGGGAAATAGTTGCCGATGAACAGGTCCAGGTGGCCGTCGCCGTCCAGGTCCAGCACGTTGGCGGTGGAGCTGTTCCAGATCTCGGTCGGGTGGGGCACGATGTCGGTGGCGCGGAACGCGTCCGGTCCCAGCGCCACACCGGGCCGCCGCAGGTACGCGACCGGCGTACGCCCCCAGAAATGCACAAGCACGTCGGTCCAGCCGTCCTCGTTCAGGTCGGCGGGCACGCAGCCCATCGGCGCGGTCGTCATCGCGTCGTACGCCAGCCCGGCCGGCAGCAGCGCAAACACCGGGAACCGGCCGGGGCCCTCAGGCGTGGGCCGGACGGTGACCGAGTCGTCCCGCGGGTCGACCAGGCAAGCCTCGCCGGGCAGCCCGTCTCCGTCCAGATCGGACAGTCCTGCTGACGCGCCGACCGCCGAGATCCAGGCGCGGATGTGGTCCAGCCCGGGCTGCACGACCCGCCGCGTCCGAGCGCCGGCCGGGTCATCGTTGACGTCGGTGATCGCGAAGTCGAACCGTTGGGCCAGCGCCGCGGTGTCCGCCTTCGGCGCGGCCGGTGACCGGGTGAACCACCCCGCGGTGATACACAGCCCTGCGGCCAGGACGACCACCAGCGCGGCCCGTCCGCTCTGCCGTGCCTTCATGCCACATCCTCTCCACGCGCCGAGTCGACCTCGGCCACGGCCGCTGATCGTTGAATGCGCAGCCGCCACTCGCGGTAGTCGTCCGCCGTGCGGGCCATCCCGCCGAGGTGTTCCCGTGCGGCCCAGGTCCACTGCGCGGCCACCGCAGGCGTGACCCCGGCGAGGATCGGCACCGCGAGTTCGGCGTGTGCGGGGGTGAAGCCGCTCAGCCGCCAGGCTTCGGCGCCGAAGGCCGCGCCCTGGGCGACCGCCGCGCGATGCTTGGCGCCCCGCTCGGCGAGCAGCCCGTACGTGTCCGCGTCGACCCCGCCCGCGTAAACCGCGGCCAGCGCGATGCCGCTCCACAGGTCGTCGTGGTGCTGCTGCGGCATCGTGCCGACCAGGGCGGCCAGCCGGTCCGGGTCGCCGCAGGCGCGGAACCAGAAGGACCGGCCCACACCCTGGTACTCGATCTCACACGTCGCCGTGCAGGGGCGCCGGTGCTCGCGCCACCGGCCGAGCTGCTGCGGCGTGGCGAAGAACGCCTCGCAGAACCCCTTGCCGTCGTACGCCAGCCAGCGCAGCAGCGGTGCTTCCACCCCGATCCGCCCGAGCCGCCGCCGGTGCAGCTTGGCGAGCGCCCAGCCGTTGCCGACGTGCATCAGATAGGTGTACCGGTCGCCGTACGCCGAGCGCAGGGCGGCCGACCGCCGGGTGCCACTCGGGCGGACGGCGTCGAGCATGGTGGCGGCCATCGCGGCGCCTTCAGCGGCGAGCCCGCGCCGGACCGGCGGCACCCCGGACAGGTCGGGTGCCCGGTCCGGGGTGGTCGCCAGCTCGGCGTTGAAGCCGTCCAGGAAGGACCGGGCTGCCGCTTCCAGGGTTTCCCGGGTCGCGGCGGGTCCGGTAGCGAACTTTCGCTCCTCGAAATCGACGAGGCTGTCCTTGAGGACCAGCAGCCGGCGCCAGCCCCGTGCGGTGTGCGATCCGGTCATCGTCGACCTTTCCCTGAGACACTCGACCCGCAGTCGAACACGGCCGGGTTGCACGTTTCTGTACTGACCTGGACCGGACTGGATTCGCTGGTCAGCTCAGTTCCACGGCATGGTGGGGAAGGCACCGAAGCCGAAAATGGCGGGCACGCGGACGTCCCAGTAGACGACGAGGAAGACACCGAGCGCGATCAGAGCCGCCCCGGCGATCCGGATCGTTCGCTCGGGTTGGCGCGGCCGGTCCACCCGCCGGTTCGCGGTGGCTCGGCCGATGAGCGCGATCAGGCCGACGAGCAACGCCACGATCAGCACGTTGCCCAGCGACTGCAGGACGAACGCCAGTGCGCCGTACAACGGGTTGTGCGTCGCCGCCGCGTATTCCAGGAGTTTGTCGAACAGCGGATAGGGCCGGCCGATCAGGAACCCGCCGATCAGCGCGCCGAGCGTGATGAGTCGTGCCTTTGGCCGCTGCGCGAACGGGTCGGGCAACACGCCTAACGTGCACAGTCCCAGATAGACGAACGCCAAGCCGATCAACCCGAAGACCACGAAGGACTGGACCAACCGCACGGGTACGCCGTTCGCCAGCACCCGTTCGGACAACTGCGGCAGGCGTTCACCGAGCAGGACGGCGATGACGCCGTACAGGGCGGAGACGGTGACCATGCCCGTCGCCAACCACCCGAGGCCGGTCAGCGCCGACCGGGTCCGGCTGGTCGGGGAACCGGTCAGCTGCGGCAACGCGCCGAACACGGCGATGTTGCAGGCGGTGAACGTGCCCGCCAGCCCGGTGACGAAAGCGAACACGATGCCCGCCGCGGCCCCGCTGATGGCGGTTTCCTTGGCGTCGTACCCGAGCAGTGAATTGGCGGTGTTGTCGCCGATCACCCCGTCGACAAACTCGAACGACCAGACGACCGCGAGGACCAGACCGATCAACACCCCGACCGCGACGGGTACGAGGGCAGTGGGGCGGCGGATCGGCGCAGCGGCCGGGCTCTCCACCGGCTGGGACAGGCTCATCGCGACACGTCCTCTCCCACGGCACTGAACAAGGCCTCGAACAGGGTGATGCGCCGGTCGGACTGCGGCACGGTGAGGTGCAACTGGCCGGACTCGGGTGGCACCGGGACCGGTGCGGGAGCGGGCAGCAGCCCACGGATGCCACGGGACGCCAGTTCCCGCTGCACCGCGCCGTCCGGGTTGGCGACCACTACCCAGGGAATGTCGGGATGACCCGGCTCGACCGCGAGGCCGGCCTTGGTGAGGAGCGCGACGAACGGTGGTTTGACCCGCCGGAGCCGTTCCCGGACGGCGGCCAGCGGATCACCGGCGGCCAGCACCTCCAGCGCCGCCCGCAACGCCAGCTCGCCGATCGACATCGGCGTAGCCAGCTCGCGCACCCGGGTGGCGATTCCCGGCGAGCAGACCGCATACCCGGCCCGCAGCCCGCCCCACGAGTACGCCTTCGTGAAACCGCGCACGACGACGAGGTTGTCCGCCTGCCCGACGACGGTGGCGGCGCTGTCCGCCGGCCCTAGGTAGGCGGCCGGGCTTTCGTCCACCACGAGCGCCGCGCCCACCTCCGCCGCCGCCTGAGCGATCCGCAGGATGTCGTCGAGGGCGAAGACGCTCGCGTCGAACGCGGGTCGGTCGAGGTGCACCAGCGCGGGCTGATACCGGCTGATTGCGGCGCGCAGTGCGGCGACCGAGGCACGTCCGGGAACGATCTCGATGTCCGAGCCGCGCATCGTCGCCCAGGCCGACAGGTCCGGATGGGTGTCCACCGGCGCGAGGACCGGCCCGGAATCGGCGAGACCGCTCAAGTCATGCAGCAGTGCGGTCACTCCGGCCCCGAAGACGAGCTGGTCGGGTGTCACCTCCCGGCCGAAGTACCGGCTGACCACCGGTGCACCCCGCACGCTGCCGTACGGGTCGTCGACGGGGTAGTGCCCGGCGACCTCCTCGGCCGTGGCGGCGAGACCGGCCCAGGCCGCCGCCGGCGGCGGGTCGAGCAGTTCCGTCTCGTCGTCCGCGTAGCGCAGGTCGAGCCACACGTCGCCGGCGTCCTCGCCCCAGCCGGTGACGGCCAGCGTGCTGGGTGGACTGGGCACCGCGCGGGCAAGGATCATCATGCCGGGAGGTCCACCGCCGGCTCCGGGAGAGGTCAACTCCACATGCTCCACGCGGAAGCCGGCCGCTCGGACGAGTTCGGCCAGCTCGGTCGGGTGGTAGCAGCGGACGACACCGGCGCGCCCGGTCAGCGGGTCGAAGTCGTCCGGCGCTGCCGGCTGGTCCACCACCAGCACCCCGCCGGGGCACACTCGGCGGCGGATCCCGGCCAGGAACCGCCGGTGGGACGCTGGCCCGCCGGTCCAGCTCCAGCCGGCGCAGACCGCGGCGTCGAAGTCTTGGCCCGCTGCGTCCGTCGACAAGGCAGCGCGGTCCGAGCCCTGCGCAGCCGGCGAGCGGGTGTCACCGTCCGGCCCCGGCGCGCCCGGTGTCCAGGTGGCGATGGTCCGGCCGGGTTGGGGGAGCGTGGCGGTCCATTCCGCCGTGGCGGTTCCGGCGAGCAGGATGCGGTCGCCGGCGAGCCACCGGCCCAACACTGCGGCGGGCATCAGCGGCCTCCAGCTAGCAGTTCACGGACGGTGGCGCCGCTGCCCGCCGTCAGGGAGACCTCTGACGGCTCGTACAGGCAGAAGCGGTTGCCGGTCGGGTCGGTGAAGTGGATGGTCCGGCCGATGTCTTTCGCGCCGACCTTGCGGCCGCTGAAGGTCAGCCCGGCGGCGGACAGCTCGGCCGTGGTGCGGTCGATGTCCGGAGTGTGGAACACCAGCAGGTAGGTGTCCTGGCGGATCTCGCGCGCGTCGGCCGCCCGCAGCGCGGGTTCCAGCACGATCGGCACTGTTCCGGTGGCGAAGATGGGCACGGCGGGATCGGGTTGTCGCAGCCCCAGCACCGTACGGTAGAAGGCGGTGGCGGCGGGCAGATCGGTGACCCGCAGGTGCAGGCCGGTGATGCGGACGGGTGGATCCGCCGCCCGGAAGTGGTGGCCGTGTGGATCGGTCGTCAGTGTCGTGCCGCCCGCGCACACCATGGTCAAGCCGTCGGAGCCGGATGCCGCGAAGCGGGATGCGGGGGAGAGGTTGAGCGACAGGATGAGCGAGCCCGCGTCGTATTTCACGACGCCGTGGCGGTGGTGGGGGTCGTTGTCGGTCTCGATGACGTCAAGGCCGAGGCGGTGCTCCAGAAACGCGCGCTGCGCGTCCAGGTCGTGTGCCTCGAGGAAGACGTAGAGCAGCGGAAGATCTCGAACAGTCAAGGGGAACTCCTCGCGTCCGGGCCTCCGCAGGAGCCTAGGGACGGATCTACCTAACGGCTTCTCCTTCCTTGCTTCCTTCGGGTTTCCGGCTACCCGGGACGTCCGTCTGGTGCCACTCTGGTCAGGACGGACCTAAACCCTCCAGATGGGAGCATCATGATCACCGGATCGCACGTCGTGCTGTACAGCACCGATGCGGACAAAGACCGGGCTTTCCTGCGGGACACCCTCGGCCTCAAGGCGACCGACGGCGGTGGCGGCTGGCTGATTTTCGCCCTGCCGGCGGCCGACGCGGCACTGCACCCGGCCGACAACGTGCCGCGCGGCGAGTCGGGGGATCTCAGCGAGTTCTATCTGCTGTGTGACGACGTCAAGGCGACCATCGCCGAGCTGCAGGGCAAGGGCGTCGAGATGTCCGAGGAGATCGAGGACAAGGGCTGGGGCCTGATGACGTCGATCCCGCTGCCCAGCGGCGGCAAGATCGGTATGTATCAGCCGCGGCACCCCTCGGCGCACAGCTGAGTCGTCGTTACGGCCGGTAGCGGGCGCCACCGGAGCGCGTCGGAGATCGGCGCGACTCCGGTCGCGCCCGCACCGATGCGCTACTCGATTCTGGTCCGAATCATGCCGCCTTTGTTGTCCACCGAACGGTGCTCGACCATCTTCCCGTCTTTGAAGGTCACCACGTCCTGACCGGAGAAGCTGGTGGGGCGGTTGGTCGGTTTACGGCCGAGGAAGCGGCCCCGCTGGGTGCCTTCGAGCTTCCACCGGAACGTCACCATATCGCCGTCGGACTTCATCTCCTCGATCGAGAACTTGGCATCGGGGAACGCCGTCCGCAGGTGTTCAATCTTCAGTTTCAGGCCCAGCCGGTCGCGCGACGTCCCGGGCATCGGGGTCTTCTCGAGCTCCTGCTTCGCCTCGACAAGTTCGTCGACGATGTCCACTTCCCCGGTGTTGAACGCCTCGGTCATCCGCCGGATGGCTGCTTCGTGATTCTTCTGCCTCTCTGCCTGTGTCATTGCCGTACCTCCTGCATTCGTCGAGCTCACGGACCTATCCGTGTGCCCGTCCGACTGCCGATCCTAGGGACGGCGCAGGTCGATTGCTTCTCTTAGGTTGCTGGTTCAACCAACCGGCCCGCGGCCGCCCGGATCCGGTCGAGCAGGGACAGTTGCTCGTCCAACGCCGGCATCCGTACGTTGGTGAACAGCACGTGGTCGACGGCCAGATCCTCGAGCCGACGCAGATCCTCCACCACTTGATCGGGTGAGCCGCCCAGGAACGGCCGGCCCCCGCTCATCGGGTCTGCGGTGATCGGGGTCGCGGCCCGCACCACGATCGACAACCGGCCGGGGTCCCGTCCGACGCGTGCCGCCGCCGTCCGGAACCGGCCGATCGCCGCGGTGAGCCGGTCGAGCGTCATCGAGGTCGGATTGAAACCATCGGCGATCCGGGCTGCCCGGTCTATCGCGGCGGGTGCGGTGGCACCGACGAGCACTGGCGGGCCGCTGGCCTGGTAGGGCTTGGGATCGAGGTGGGCGAGCGGAAACCGGTAGAATTTGCCGTCGTGCTGGACCGGGTCCGGCGCCCACGCCGCCCGGAGTGCGGTCACGAACTCTTCGAGCCGCTCGCCCCGCTCGGCGAACGGGACGCCGGCCATCTCGTACTCCTGCCGCATCCAGCCCTGCCCCAGACCGACCACCACGCGCCCGCGGCTGAACTGGTCGAGCGTGGCCAACCGGCGGGCGAGCACAGCGGGGTGGTGCAGCGGGGCGGTCAGCACGCTGGTGCCGAGCCGGACCCGGGAGGTCCGGGCAGCGAGGAAAGACAGCGTGTCCAGCGGCTCGAAGGTCCGCTGGTAGTACATCGGCAGCGGCCGGGGCGGTCCCGGCGGCTGGTCGACGTCACCCGCCGGGCAGAGCATTCGCTCGTGCGTCCACACCGCGGCATACCCCGACTGCTCGGCCGCCACCGCCATCCGAACGATCGCGTCGGCGTCGGCGTACGGCCCCGAGGTCAGCAGGTCCACTCCCAGATCCATCCGCGTCCCCTACCCGGCCGCACATTCGGCGTCCGCCTCGGCGAGCGCCCGGGCGATGGTCGCGCAGTGGTCCGGTTCCAGCCGCGGATTGGTCTGCACAAAGGCGATCCGCTGCAACAGCCGCATGCTCTCGTCCATGAAACCCGGCGGGTACGCCCGCCCCGGCGCGTACTCCCACGGGTTGGTCCGCGGATCGATGCCGACCTGGGCGACCATCGCGCGGAAGTTCGCCGCCCAGTGCGCCCCGGTCGTCGGCAGATAGCGGTCGGTGCTCATCGCCGCGTAGCAGTGTTCGATCTCGCCGCCGGCGAACAGCTCGCGCGACGTCGTGACGTGCCGGATGCCCCGGGACCGGACGGCCCGCACGAAAGCCTGGCAGGCGTCCTCGCTGGGGAACAGCAGCGGGGTCATCCAACCCGAATCGCCCGCCGGATCGTTGCCGGCCACCCGCCGGTACGACCGCGCGGGCCCGGCCAGCTCGAAGATGAGGTCGCGGGATGCGCGCAGCCGGTCCAGCAACTCGTCCAGGCGTTCCAACTGGGCCAGCGCCACCGCACCGGTCAGCTCGTTCATCCGAAGGCCGGTGGCCGGCATGATCCGGTCGCCGAGCTCCAGGCCGCGCTTGCGGGCCGGCAAGGTCCGCCCGCCGGTGTAGAGCACCGCGAACTGGTAGAGCGTGTCCGAGTTGGTCATGAAGAAGCCGCCGTCCCCGGCCGCCAGGAACTTCATGAACTTCGTGCTGAAGGTGGCGGCGTCGCCGATGCTGCCCAGCCGGCGGCCCCGGTAGCTGACCCCCACCGCCTGGGCGTTGTCCTCGACCAGCGCGATGCCGTGCCGGTCGGCGAGGTCCCGCAGCCCGCCCATGTCGCAGGCCGCCCCGAACAGACTCACCGCCATGATGGCCCGGGTCCGCTCGCTGAGCTGCCGCTCGACGTCGGCGACCGACAGCCCGAGCGTCTCGTCCACCTGGGCGATGACCGGCACCGCACCGCACAGGATCACGGCGTCGGCGCAGCCCACCCAGGTGACCGCCGGGATGATCACCTCGTCGCCGGGGCCGACCCCGATGCCGAGCAGCGCCGCCGTTAGGGCCGCCGAACCGGATACCGTGGCGTGGACGTGCTTGACCCCGAAGAACTCCTCCGCCGCGGCTTCGAAGCGCCCGACGAACGAACGCGCCGCGGGCACCTCGTAGCGCCAGAGGCGTTTGCTGCGCAGCACCTCGAGGACGTAACGCTCCTCGGCGTCGCCGGTCAGCTCGGCGCCCGTACTCGTGTAGGGAATGTCCAGATAGGCCGACAGCCCCGCCGCGCGCAGGGCGGTGGCGTAACGCTCGTCCCCGACCGCCTCGCGAATCAGGGACAGCACCACGGCCACGGCCGGGGGCGGCGCGGTCTGGGTGAGGTGCCGGACCACCTCGGCGATCTCGTCGTCGTCCTTCGAGACGAACGCCTTGCTGAACTCGTCGTAAGCCTCGTCGCCGGCCAGCGCGGCGTACGCGGCGAGCTGCAGGTTCTTCACCGCCTGGCGGGATCCGGCCGGTGAGTCGTCCCCGGCCAGGGTGGCGAGCGCAGCGCGGAGGTCCTTGAAATCCATCGCCGCCGCCTCTACAGGTCCGCGTCGAGGATGCGGCGGATCTCCGCGCCGGTGGCCCCGGCCATCGTCTGCTCGGACGGCTCGCACAGGTGGTAGTGGTAGCCACCCGGGTCCGAGAACGTGGCGGCCGTCCCCAGCCGGGTCGGCTCGGATTCGCTGGTGAACTCGAGCCCGCGCGCGGACAGCTCGGCCACCGACTCCTTCAGGTCATCGGCGTGGAAGCCGAACGAGACGCCCCGAGAACCCTCGGTCGCCACCCGGTGCAGCGCGGCGTGTTCGCCGACACCGACGTGGTGGGTGGTCAGCAGCACACCGCCGCCGTCGTACTTCACGACGCCGTCCGGAACCGCGGTCACCCCGCGATGACAGGTGTTCTTCTCCACGGGGTCGAGGCCCAGCGTGCGCTCGTAGAACTTTTCGGTGTCCGCCAGATCCTTGTTGTACAAGAAGATGTAGAGCAGCTCCCGGCCGCCGTCGCCCGCGCCGCGCAGCGCGTCGATCTTCCGGCCGCTCGGCCAGGTCATCGCCCCATCGCCCACCGCATACAGCGACAGCCAGTGGCCGTCCGGGTCGTAGAACTCCGCCATCGTGCCCGCCCGCGACGTCTGGACGGGTCCGATCTTGGCGCCGCGCTCGTCGATCGCGGCCCGGGTCGCCGGCACGTCGTCGACCAGCAGGGCCAGTGTCAACGACCGGTCCGGTTCTCCGAGCGGCACCTCGTCGGTCGCCTGCTGCAGAGTCAGGAGAACGTGGCCGACCGGGTAACTCACCGACGTGGCATCGGGATCCAGCGCCCGCAGGCCGAGAATCTCCTCGTAGTAGCGTCGCGACTCGGCGAGGTCGCGGACGTGCAGGGTGACGTACATCAGGCGCGATCTGGTCAGCATTACTCGGACTCCCGACCCTCGATGACGCTGTAGCCGTGCTTGGTCGACGTGCTGGCGGACAGCTGCAGTCCCGCCGTACGGAAAAGTTCGGTGAAGTCGTCCGCCGTGCGTTCGCGGCCGTGGCAGCCGACCAGCATCAGCAGATCCATCAGCAGACCGGGACTGGGCCCGTCGCCCGGCGGCAGCAGAAAGTCGACGACGAGCACCCGGCCGCTCGGGCGCATCGCGTGGCGGCAGTTCGACAGGACCGCGGCCGCCTCCTCGTCGGGCAGGCCATGCAGGACGCTCTTGAGGACGTAGACGTCGCCTGCCGGCAGCGGTTGCTGGATGTCGCCGGCCACCGCCGTGCACCGGTCGGCGAGCCCGGCCTTCGCGAACACCGCGCGGGCGTCGTCGAGGACCCGCGGCTGCTCCACCAGCACCCCCCGGACGTCCGGGCGGCTGCCGAGCACCGCAGCGAGTAGCTCGCCCCGACCACCACCGACGTCGACGACGGTGTCCACGCCGGTGAAGTCGAATCCCGCCAGGGCGTGCGCGACCGGCACGGTATGCCGCGACATCATGTCGTCGAACACGTCGCCGGACTCCGGGTGAGCGCCCAGATAGGCAAAGAACTCCTCGCCGAACAGGTGCTCGAACGCGGGCTCGCCGGTTCGCACGCTGTGCTCCAGCGCGCCGAACGCCTGATAGCTGACCCCGCCGGACCAGAGCGCGAACGGCAGCACCGACCGCGGATCGTCCGACCGCAGCAGCTCACCGAGCGGGGTGAGGGCGAATCGGTCCGCGCCGGCGCCGGCAACGAAACCGTTCCCGGCCAGCACCCGCAGCAGCCGGCGCAGCGCATCGGGGTGAGCGTCGACGGCCTTCGCCAGGTCGGCGCTGCCCCGGGGCCCGCCCGCCAACTGGTCCGCAATGCCGAGCCGAGCCATCACAAAGACGGCTTGTTGCAGCTGATTACCGACGAGCAGCCGGGCGAGACTCTGGGCCGCGGACGCCGACGGTGCCGAAGTGCTGGTCATCGTGACGGCTCCCCCTGATCGCCGAGTGCCGCGATCGTAAGCAGACGAAGCGGGCGTATCTTTCTCCTCGCTTGCTCTCTCGGCGGCCGGCCCGATCTACGCTTCGTCGATGGACGTGATCGCCTGGCTGCTCGACACCGACCCCGCACTGCGCTGGCAGGTGCTGCGCGACCTCACGGACGCGCCGCCCACCGAGGCCGCCGCGGAGCGCTCCCGCGTCGAGCACGAAGGCTGGGGCGCCCGCCTGCTGGCGTTGCAGGCCGCGGACGGCATGTGGGACAGCGGCACACTGTTCCCGGCCGGGTATGCCAATGGTGAACCAGGTCAGCCCTGGACGACCACGATGCACACCCTGCAGACGTTGCAGATCTTCGGCCTCGATCTTGCATGCGCGGCAGCGCGCCGAGCAGTCGCGTTGGTCGCCGAGCACGGCCGCTGGGACCACGACGGCCAGCGCTACTTCGACGGCGAGGTGGAGGCGTGCATCAACGGCCGCACGATCGAGGCCGGGGCGTACTTCGGCGTCGACGTGGCACCCATCGTCGATCGGATCGTGGGGGAACGACTCGCCGACGGCGGCTGGAACTGCTACCCATCGCAGCGATCCTCGATCGACACGACGATCGACGTGCTGGACGGCCTGGTCGCCTACGAACGCGCGACCGGCGGTTCGACCGCCGTCCGCGAAGCCCGCCGCAGCGGCGAGGAATATCTGCTGGTCCGCGGCCTATTCCGCCGGGCGAGCACCGGCGAGGTCATCGCCCCCGGCTACCTCGACGCCGCCTTCCCGTACTACTGGCACTACGACGTGCTGCGCGCGCTGGACTACTTCCGCGCCGCGGGAGCCGCGCCGGATCCGCGGATGGCGGAGGCCGTCGAGATCATCCGCGGCAAGCGGCAGCCGGACGGCCGCTGGCCCCTCGACCGCGTCCATCCCGGCCGCGTGCACTTCCCCGTCGACGGCGACGTCGGGGAGCCGAGCCGGTGGAACACCCTACGCGCGCTGCGGGTCCTCGCCTGGTGGGACACGGCCACCCCCCCACCGGGCTGACCTGACCTCCTACGATGATCGCCATGAAAGACATGATCGTTGTCGACGGGCTGGTCAAGTCCTATGGCGACGTCCGGGCCGTGGACGGGGTCTCCTTCACCGTCGGCGAAGGGGAGTTCTTCGGACTGCTCGGCCCGAACGGCGCGGGCAAGACCACCACCCTCGAACTGGTGGAAGGCCTGCGCCGTCCCGACGCCGGCACCGTCTCGGTCGCCGGGCTCACCCCGTGGCCCCGCAACCCTGCCCTGCTGCCCCGCATGGGCGTCCAACTGCAGGCGTCCAGCTTCTTCGAGCGGTTGACCGCCCGCGAACAGATCCGGACTTTTGCTTCGCTGTACGGCGTACCGCCCGGCAAGGCCGACGAGATGCTGGCCGTCGTGGGGCTGGAGGAGCACGCCAAGGTGCCGGCCGAAAAGCTGTCCGGCGGCCAGGCCCAGCGCCTCTCCATCGCCTGCGCCCTCGTGCACGAACCGGACCTGGTGTTCCTCGACGAGCCGACCGCCGCACTGGACCCGCAGGCGCGCCGCAACCTGTGGGACCTGCTCCGGCAGATCAACACCGCCGGCCGCACGGTCGTGCTGACCACGCACTACATGGACGAGGCCGAGCTGCTCTGCGACCGGGTCGCGGTCATCGACGGCGGCCGCATCCTGCGTACGGGCGCGCCCGCCGCCCTGGTCCGCGACCTCGACGCACCGACCCGCATCGGCATCGAGAGCGGCCTGCTGGCGGCCGACGAGGCCACCCGGCTGTTTCCCGCCGACCAGGTGGACGACGACGGCATCTCGCTGACCATCACCACCCGCGACGCGGCGCACGTCCTCGCGGGCCTGGCCGAACGCAACGCCCTGCGCGGCCTGCAGGTCCGCGGCGCCACTTTGGAAGACGTTTTCCTCGACCTGACTGGACGGGAGTACCGGGCGTGATCGACTGCACCGCGGCGAAGCAAGGGCCAGGAGAGCACGCCATGGAAGGCACCGGCGTGATCGACTGCACCGCAGCGAAGCAAGGGCCAGGAGAGCACGCCTCGGAAGGCACAGCATGAATAGCTTCGTCAGTCTGTCCCGGGCGATGCTCCTGGGGTTCGTCCGGGACAAGGTTTCCGTGTTCTTCACGATCCTGTTCCCGCTGATGTTCCTGGTGCTCTTCGGCGGTCTGCTCGCCAACCAGGAAGC
The DNA here is from genome assembly GCF_044452725.1 of Actinoplanes sp. NPDC051859. NCBI lineage: Bacteria > Bacillati > Actinomycetota > Actinomycetes > Micromonosporales > Micromonosporaceae > Actinoplanes > Actinoplanes sp. NPDC051859. Next base: position 204,715 of record NZ_JBITBX010000011.1, read on the forward strand.
ACCGCGCGTCGAGGTCATCCAGATCGGCGCGGTGCCGGTGTTGGACAGCGTGCCAGCTGCTGCGCGTACCGAGCTCGACAAGGTTCTCAAGATCGGCAAGTCGGACTCGGTCGACGCCGCTTTGGAAGAGGTCCGCCGCGGTGAGGCCGATGGTCTGATCCGGCAGGAGGGCGACACGATCCGGGTGGACTATTCGGCCGCCGACCGGGTCCGCGCCGGCACCCTCCAGGCCGTCCTGGGCCAGGTGGTGCAGGGCGCTAACTTGGCTGGCCAACCGCAGCGGTTCACCCTGCGGTCGGAGCAGGTCGAGGACAAGTCGCTCAAAACCATTCAATACATCACGCCCGGCTTGCTGGGCTGGGCGATCGCCACCGGCGCCACCTTCGGCGCGGCGCTCACCCTGGTGTCGTGGCGGCAGAAGAAGATCCTCCGCCGGCTCCGGCTGTCCCCGGTCTCCACCGCCAGCGTGGTCCTGGCCCGGGTCGGCACCAGCGTGATCACTGCCCTGATCCAAACCGCGATCTTCATCGGCGTGGCCATGCTGCCGGTCTTCGGGCTGCAACTGAGCACGTACTGGTGGGTGACCATCCCGCTGGTCGTCCTGGGTACCCTGTCGTTCCTGTCGATCGGCCTGCTCGCAGGCGCCTTCGCCAAGACCGCCGAGGGCGCGAGCGGCATCGCCAACCTCATCGTCCTGCCGATGGCGTTCCTGTCCGGCTCGTTCTTCCCCCTGGACGGCGCCCCGGCCTGGCTGCGCACCATCTCCCAGGCGTTCCCGCTGCGCCACCTCAACGAAGCGATCCTCGACGTCATGGTGCGCGACCAGGGCCCGGCCAGCGTCCTGCCGGAGTGCGGCATCCTGCTCGGCTTCACCGTCGTGGTCTCGGCCATCGCGGTCAAGCTCTTCAAGTGGGACGACGTCTAATTCGTTAGGTACGCAATGGGAGCATGCCCGCATGCACAAGATCCCGACGCTGTTCCGCCGTGACCCCGAGAACCGCAAGCGTGTCCTGCCCGAAGCCAACCCCGAATGCCAGTGGGTCCTCGACGGGCAGGGCACGCCGACGCGGAAGTACGACGGCACGTGTGTCCTGCTCGACGAGGACGGCACATGGTGGGCCCGGCGGGAAGTACGGCCGGGCCGGACCCGTCCGCCGGGATACCGTCCGGTGGTGACCGACGAGGCCACGGGCAAGACTCAGGGCTGGGAGCCGATCGCCCAGTCGTCGTACGCGAGCTGCCACGCCGAGGCGCTCGCCGCCGCACCGCCGCAGCTTCCGCCGGGCACCTACGAGCTGATCGGCCCGAAGATCAACGGCAATCCGGAGAGCGCTACCACGCACGAGCTGGTAGCTCACGCCGACGCCGACCGCCTGGACGTGCCGCGCGACCTCGCCGGCCTGCGGGACTGGCTGCTCGCCCACCCGCAGTACGAGGGCATTGTGTGGCATCACGCGGACGGCCGACGGGCGAAGCTCAAGTATCGCGACTTCGCCTGAGCCGGCCCGGCCGCCACCAGTTGGCCTCGCCGAGGGCAGCGACCAGGGCGGGCGCCAGCACCCCGCGGACGATGGTGGCGTCGATGATGATGCCCAGCGCGAGCGCCGTCGCGAGAATCTTCACCTCGGTGGTCGGCACCTGCGCCAGTGAGATGAACGCCAGGAACAGGATCAGCGCCGCCGAGGTGACCAACCGCCCGGTACGGGCCACGCCGTGCACGGTCGCCTCGTCGGTGCTGTGCCCGTTGTCGTGTTCCTCGCCGATCCGGGCCAGCAGGAACACCTCGTAGTCCATGGACAGGCCGAACAAGAACGCGAACACGGCGATCGGCACCCAGATGGTGATCGCCCCGGAGGCGGTCTGGTCGAACAGCAGCTCGGTGCCGTGCCCGTCCTGCCAGATCCAGACCGTGATTCCGTACGCGGCCGCGAGCGACAGCACGTTCAGCAACAGAGCCTTCAGCGGCAGCACCACGGACCGCAGCGCCCGGGCGAGCAGCAGGAACGTGACCACCACGATGATCAGGACCACCCAGCCCGCGTTGCCGTACGTGGCCTCGACGAAGTCCGCGTCCTGCGCCGGCGTCCCACCCACTTTCGCGCCGGCCTTCTGGGCAACGGCTCGGATCCGGGCGGCGACGTCCGCACCTTCGCTGGTGGACGTGTCCGCGCTGGTCCACGCGAGCACGATGCTGTGGTCGCCGACCGTCCAGCCGATCGGGGTGATCGCCGCCGCGGTGCCGGGTACGGCGGCGACCTTGTCCCGTACGCCGGCCGGGTCGTTCGTCAGGATCTCGATCGGGGTGGTGATGCCGGATCCGATGCCGGCGGAGTCCACGGCGGTGATCGCCGCACCGGCGCTGCTCCCCGTTGAGGCGAGCGAGGCGTTGGTGGGCTGGCCCAGCCGCAGCCCGAGCAGGGGCGCGGCGAGGACCAGCAGCACGACGGAAGCCGCGATCGCGGACAGCCAGCGGTGCCGGACCACCACTGTGCCGATGCGCCGCCACAGCTTGCTGTCGGGCTCGGCGGAGCGCCGGTGCGGCCAGTCGAGACGCGGCCCGCACAGCGACAGCAGAGCGGGCAGCAGGGTCAGCGACGCGAGCACGCTGACGACGGGGATCAGCAGGCCGGTGAAGCCCACGCTGCGCAGGAACGGCACCGGCAGGGCGATCAGCGCGGCGAGACTGACCGCGACGGTCACCCCGGAGAACAGCACCGACCGTCCGGCCGTAACCAGGGCGGCCCGGACCGCGTCGTCGTTGTCCCGGCCGTGGCCGCGTTCCTCACGCCAGCGGGTGACGATCAGCAGGGCGTAGTCGATGGCGACGCCCAGCCCGATCAGCGCCAGCAGGAACTGCACGATGAACGAGATGTCGGTGATTCCGGTCAGGCCCCACACGATGAGGAACGTGGTGAGGATCGACGCGGCGGCGATGAGCAGCGGCATCAGCGCCAGCACCGAGCCGAACACCAGCAGGAGCACGATCAGCGCCCCGACTCCACCGAAGATCGTCTCGGCGAGCACGCTGGCCCCGCCGCCGCTGCCGGTCTCCGACGCCAGCGCGTCCTTGCCGGTCACCGTGGCACCCTGAGCGGCCGCGACCTGCTGCAACACGGGCAATGCCGCCGCGTACGGGTCGCCGCCCGGCACCGGCGGCGGGTAGACCACGACCACGCCGATGTCGCCGCGGATCAGCTCAGGCTGCTCCGCGTACGTGCTGACTCGCGCGCCGGGCAGCGCACCCTGCACCGCGAAGCGAAACTGCCCGGCCCTGGACGGATCCCTGTTCGGATCTTTGACCGACAGCAGCACGGGGGAGAGGTCGCCGCCGTTGCCGAACAGCCGGGAGATCTCCTCGTTGGTTTCATATCCGGCCTGCCCGGGCAGCGAGAAGTCGTACGTCAGCGCGGCCGTCGCCTTGGGCGCCGCGAACCCGCCGACCAAAGCCAACACGCACCACGCCGCCACAACCCACCAGCGTCGGTCCACCACGAAACGAGCCAAGGCGCTCACGAAGCGACCATAACGGGCATCGCGGCGAGGAGAGTGATGGCGACCAAGGAACCGCCGGAGACCACCGAGGACGGGCGTTTCATCGTCGTGTCCGGCCGGCGCTGGCGCGCGACAGATCCGGCAATTCCCGAGGACGTGGCGGCGGAGTTGCGCCGGGCACTGATGGCCGCCCGTCGCGACGTCGGCGCCGCACTACGCGCGGGTCAGGACCCGGCGCCTGCTCGCGCCCGCGTCCAGACCGCAAAGGTGGCCCTCGGCGAGCGCGGCACGCCCTGGTGGGAGCAGACCGCAGATCAGCGGCGGCACCGCTGGGAGCTGGGTCTGCGGGAAGTCACGAAGCCTTCCTAGCAGCTCCCGTCGCCTTCTTCGCTGGCGCCTTCTTCGCAGGCGTTTTCTTCCCCGTCGCCTTCTTCGCCGTCGCTTTCTTCGCCGTCGCCTTCTTGGCCTTCGCCGGACCGGCAGCCTTCTTGGGGGAAGACGAACCGGGAGCCTTCTTCTTCGGCGAAGTCGATGTGGCGGTCTTCTTCGGCGGGACCGCGGCCTTCTTGCCGGACGATGCGGCCTCCACGCTGCGCCGCAGCACCTCGAGCAGGTCGGTGACGTTGGTCGGCTCGGCGACCTCGGGCGCGACAGCGACCTCCTTGCCCTTTTTCTTGGCCTTGATCAGCTTGTTGACCCGGTCGGTGTAGGTGTCGCGATACTCCGCCGGCTGCCACGGGCCGGACATCGAGTCGATGAGCTGCGCCGCCATCGCCAGCTCGGCGGGCTTGGCCTTGGCCTTGCCCGGGATCCGGTCCAGCTCTTTCTTCGGGTTGCGGACCTCGTCCGCGAAGAACATCGTCTGCAGCACGAGCAGGTCGCCGTCCGCACGGATCGCGGCCAGATACTCCTTGCTGCGCATGACCAGCGTGCCGATCGCCGCCCGGTTCGCGTCCTGCATCGCGTCGCGCAGCAAGGCGTAGGTCTTCATGGTCTCGTCGCTGCCCGGCGCCAGGTAGTAGGTCTTCTGGTAGTGCACCGGGTCGATCTCGGCGAGGTCGACGAACCGATGGATTTCCAGGCCGCGCGAGCGACCGGGCGCCACCGAGTCCAACTCCTCCTGGTCCAGCAGGACCAGCTTGCCGCCGCCGACGTCGGTGCCCTTGACGATGTCGTCGTAATCGACCTCGTCGCCGGTCCGCTCGTTGACCCGCTTGTTGCGGATCCGGTCGGTGGTGCCTTTCTCGTATTGGTGGAAGGAGACCTCGTGCGCGTGCGTGGCGGAGAACAACCCCACCGGCACCGCGACGAGCCCGAACGTGATCGAGCCCTTCCAGATCGGCCGTGCCATCTGTTTCCCCTCGACCGGTTAGCGGCGTCCGAGTCGGCGCTCGCCTGACAAGCCTGGCTGATAGACGAGCTCGTAGTGGGCGAACAGCGCCGGTTCGTCGGCGGCGGTGAGCTCGCCGTCGAGGTCGATCGCGGGGGCTTCGGTGACCAGCTTCTTGGCGTACCGGACGCGGACGGCCGAGGGGCTGACGGTCGCCCCGGTCAGCGGCACGAACACCAGCCGGTGCCGCCCGAAGAAGCCGACCTTGACGGTGGCGAACGCGGGCTCGTCGGTGCCGGTGTCGACGTACACGGCCTCGAGCTCGCCGATCTTGTCGCCCTGGGGGTCGATGACCTTCTCGCCGCGCCAGTCGCGCAGGTTCTCAGCGGGGAACATACGACCGTATTCCCCGCGGGGAACCTCCCCACACGTGCGGCGCTACTCGGCGGCCGAGGGTTGGCGGGGGTGGGGCACCCGACCGGTCTGATTCTCCGGGTTGCCCGGCGTTCCGGACGGCCAGTGCCGCGCCCACTGCCGGTCATCCTCCAGCTGGGCGGCGAGGGAGACCAAGAGCGGCTCGCTGTGCGCGGGACCGAGCAGCTGCGCGCCGACCGGCAACCCGTCGGTGGTGAAGCCCGCCGGGACGCTCACGCCCGGCCAGCCCAGAACGTTCCACGGCCACGCGTACGGGCAGGCGGCGATCATTGCCCGGTCCGTGTTCCAGCTGGACAGCGCGTCCCAGGCGCCGATCCGTGGCGGTGGGGTGGCGGTGGTCGGGGTCAGCACCACGTCGTATTGGGTGAAGATGGCGCCGATGCGGCGGCGCAGAGGAGCGTCCGCGGCCCAGGACAGGCGCAGTGCCGCGCCGCTGAGCAGCTGTCCCTGCCGGGCGGTGTGTCGGGTGCGGCGGTCGAGCACCGAGATGTCCGGCACCCGCTGAGTCCAGTCCCGGACGCCGGTGGCGGCTCGGGGCACGAAGGCCAGGCCGATCAGCCCGTAACGCGGGTTGGCCTCCACGACCTCGTGCCCGAGCCGGGTGAGCGTCTCGGCCAGGCCGACGACGGCCTGCCGGACCGCCGGGTCCAGTGGCCGGGAGATGCCGCCGGCGAATGCGCTGCGGAACGACAGCGCGATCCGCAACCGGCCCGGATCCCGGCCCACGGCGGGGAGCACCGGCACCGGCGGCGGCTGGTGCAGGTCGCCTTGATGGCTGCCGGCGGCCGAGTCGAGCAGCAGTGCGGCGTCGGCGACCGTGCGAGCCAGTGGCCCGTACCCGGTGAGCCCGTGGAACGCCTCCGGGTGCGGCCAGGTGCTGATCCGGCCGCGTTGGGGTTTGATGCCGACCAGGTGGGTCCAGGCGGCCGGGATGCGCACCGAACCGGCACCGTCGGAGCCCAGCGCTGCCGCGACGAGCCCGGCGGCCACCGCAGCGGCAGCGCCGCCCGAGGACCCGCCGGGGGTCCGGTCCAGCGCCCACGGGTTGCGGGTGGCGCCGAAGGCCGGCCCCTCGGTGAACGGCCACTGGCCCAGCTCACACGTGTTGGTCTTGCCCACCACGACCGCTCCGGCGGCCCGCAGCCGGCGGACCGCCTCGGCGTCGGTCTCCTGCGGCGGAAATTCGCCGTCGCAGCCGAACGCGGTGGGGTCCCCGGCCACGTCGATATCGTCCTTGAGCGCGACGGGGACGCCCAGCAGGGGCAGCCGTTCCCCTGCGGCGAGGCGTCGGTCGGCGTCCTCGGCCTCCGCGAACGCGGCCTCGGCCCGCAACCGCCGAAACGCGTTGAGCGTCGGTTGAGCTGCTTCGATGCGCAGCAGGGCCCGTTCGACGAGCGACGTCGACGTGACCGTGCCCTCGGCCAGTGCCTGTGCCTGGGCCGTGAGTCCGTCGGGTGCGGCGTGGGCCATGGACATCCCCTGTCGTCGACGCGGTGAAACGCATCGAACGATAGGCAATGGTGGCTGCCGCGTATAGGTTGATCTCAATAAAAAGCCCGATCAGCCCTAGGCCCGGGTCACCGCACCCGCTTGACCCCCACCCGCGGCTCGCCCGCAGCCGACAGCAGGAGCACCTCGTCGCCGGTGCCGACCAGCTCCAGCTGCAGCACCGCGATGTGCCCGGCGCCAACCGACACCAGCCCGGCGCCGGTCACGGTCAGGATGCCCGGCCAGCTCAGATCCTCCTCGAGCAGCCGGACCAGGCCGTCGGTCACCGGGCCGTCGCCGCTCTCGCGCGCCGCCACTGGCAACGTGTCGGGCACCGTACGCCCCGCAGCCACCAGCCGATGCACTCCGATCCCGATCCGTCCTTCCCGGACCTGCGCGTCGAGGCAGATCGGTCCATGCTCCGCTGGCAGCGCATTCAGGGCAGTAGCCGCAGCTGTGGCATCGTCCGGATCGGCGGACACTTGCAGCACTTCCGCCAGCGGAGCCGCAGAGTGCTCGAACGCCCCACGGAACACTTCCATGAAACTGCGGAACGCCGGCAGTTCGTCCGTGCCAAGGTCGATCCGCACCGCGTCGAAGATGAAGCTCTCCCGCATCGTCGCCTCCCCCATCGGCTGCCACGTTCCGCCGAGCGTGGCACGCCCCGGTCGCTTCCCGGCGGCGAACGCTGAAGGTTGTCAGCGAACCGACACCCGGGCGGCAACCCGGTGGCACTCAGTGCGGTCTGCCGGCGGCCGATTCCATCCTTGACGCCAACCTGGGAGGGATTGCCGGTGCTTGTTCGTACCTGGATTCTGCGGCTGGCGGCAGCGGCGCTCCTCCCGGTCCTGCTCAGCGGCTGCGATGTGCCCGAGGCGCTCGGCGGCAAGGGGTCCGCGAAGGAAGCCGACCAGGCGGCCGAGCCCGCGGCGGGCTGGATCGTCGTCAAGCAGGGTGCGAAGGCCCCGGAGAAGACCGCGCCGAAGGCGGTGCCGACGCCCAGCGCCACTGTTCCACCGGCCAAGCCGGCCGCGGCGCCCGCGCCCGCGCAGACCGGGCGCAGCACCGATCTGCGCTGCAGCGAAAACTACCAGCCCGGCAAGATCGACGGGCTGGACACCACGATCGGATCCACCTCAGCCACCGTGCGCTGGCTCGACACTGGCGACAAGAGCGTGCTCACTTACCGCGTCACCAGCATCTCCCAGCAGCTGAACTCCGGTGCGCAGCCGCCGCTGGTGTGGCAGGAGGTCAAGCCGGCCAAGGGTTGCGCGATGCTTTCCGCGGTCATCACCGGCCTGAAGCCGAAGACGCCGTACATGTTCTCGGTCGACATCGTCCGGGCGACCTCCTGGCAGAACGGGCTGATGGCCGCGACCGTCGCCCGGTCCCCGGTGATCAAGACGCTCTAGAGCACCTGCGAGAGGAACTGGCGCAACCGCGGATGGGTCGCCCGCTCGAAGATCTCGGCCGGGGGACCGGCCTCGAGCACGACCCCGCGATCCATGAAGGCGACGGTGTCGGCGACCTCCCGAGCGAAGCCCATCTCGTGAGTCACCACGACCATGGTCATGCCCCCGGCGGCCAGGTCGGCCATCAGGCCGAGCACGCCCTTGACCAGCTCCGGGTCGAGCGCGGAGGTGGCCTCATCGAAGAGCATCACCTGCGGCTGCAACGCCAGGGCGCGCGCGATCGCGACGCGCTGCTGCTGGCCGCCGGACAGGTGCGCCGGGCGGGCGTCGGCCTTGGCCGACAACCCCACCAGATCCAGTTGGGTACGGGCGATCGCCACCGCCTCGTCCTCGGACAGCTGCTTCAACCGGCGCAGCGCGAGCGTGATGTTGCGCAGCACGCTCATGTGCGGAAACAGGTTGAACTGTTGGAACACCATCCCGACCCGTTGCCGCAGCCGGTCCGGGTCGTCGGCTAGCACGCTGCGGCCGTCCAGCAGGACGTCGCCGCGGTCCGGCTCGATCAGGCGGTTGATGGTGCGCAGCAGCGTCGACTTGCCGGAGCCGGACGGCCCGATGACACACGCGGTCTCGCCGCGGGCCACGTCGAGGTCGACGCCGCGCAGCACCTTGTTCGGTCCGAAGGCCAGGTGGATGTCGCGCAGCGCCAGGCTGACGGAAGTGGCGACGTCGGTCATCGTTCGGTTCCCCTCACCGCGCCGGACAGGGCCAGGTCGTCATCGTCGTCGGGTGCCGCGGGTTGTCGGCCGTTCCGCAGCCGCCGGTCGATCCAGTTGACGATGTGGGTCAGCGGCACGGTCAGCGCGAGATAGAACAGCCCGGCCAGCAGCAGCGCGGACTCGTTGCCCGTGGTAGCGGCATGGTCTTGCCCGATCCGGAACAGTTCCCGCTGGCTGGCGACCAGTCCGAGGAAGTAGACCAGGCTGGAGTCCTTGATCAGGGCGATCAGCTGGTTCACCCAGGCCGGCAACACCCGGCGAATGCCCTGCGGAATGATCACCAGCCGCATCGACTCGGCCCAGGAGAAACCGAGCGCGCGGGCGCCCTCCAGTTGGGCTGCCTCCACGGACTGGATGCCGGACCGGAAAATCTCTCCGATGTACGCCGCCGCGATCAGCGACAGCGCCAGAATCCCCAGCGGGTAAGGGTTCGGCCCCCAGATCTCCATGCCCAGCGGCGCCAGCCCCACGCCGATCAGCAGGATGGTCGCCGCCGCCGGGAGCCCGCGGAACACGTCGGTGTAGACCCGGGCCGGCCAGCGCAGCCAACGGGTCCGCGAGATCCCGGCGACGGCCAGGAGGAGGCCGAAGATCGAGCCGAGCAGGGCGGCGGTGACCGCCAGGATCAGCGTGTTGCGCAACCCGACCGAAACCATCTCGGGCAGCGCGGCCCGCATCGACTCCCAGTCGAAGAACGTCTCCCACAGAGTGCTCAGCGCATCCATCCGTCGGTCACCGTCCCCTACTCGTTGTTCCGTAGTGTCAATCGCGGTCAGGAAGCAGCCGACGCGGAGGCCGCCGGAGCCGTGGCAGTGGCGGACGCAGTGGCGGACGCACTGGCCGCCGGAGTCGCCCCGGCCGAAGCCGAGCCCGCGGCCTTGCCGCTGCCGGGCTTGAAGTCGGCCGGCACGGGACGGCCGGGGTAGTACTGCTCCTGGAGCTTCTTCCAGGTGCCGTCCGCGATGACCTCGTCCAGGCCCTTGTTCAACGCCTCGCGCAGCTTGTCGTTGCCCTTCGCCACCGCATAGGCGGTCGGGGCGGGGGACAGCTCCTTGGCCGCGACCTTGATCTTCGAGTTGCTGTCCGCAGCGGACTTCTCGCCGATCTCCGCGGGCGCGATCCAGGCGTCTGCGGTGCCGGCCTTGAGCTGGTTGATCGCACCGTTGTAGTCGGGCACCCGCACCGGGTTGAGGCCCTTACCGCTGGCGTAGTCGTCCTGGACGGTGCCCTGCACGACGACGACCCGCTTGCCGGCGAGCTGGTCGAACGAGGTGATCGTCGAGTTTGCCGGCACGTCGAGTCCGAAGTAGCCGAAGTCGTAGCCGTTGCCGAAGTCGACGGTCTTCTTCCGCGCCTCGGTGATGGTGATGGAGGAGCTGCCGACGTCGAACTTCTTGTTGTTGACCTGGGACAGCAGGGCGGAGAAGTCGGTGCCGACGAACTCCACCTTGAGGTTCAGCTTGCCAGCGACCGCGGTGAGCAGGTCGTTGTCGAAGCCGGTGAACTTGCCGTCCTTGAGGTAGACGTTCGGCGGCGCGTCGGTCAGCGTGCCGGTCCGCAGCACACCCGGCGTCTGCAGGCCGTACGGGTTGTCGGCCGAGCTGGCGGCCTTGTCGTCGCCGCAGGCGGTGAGCAGGGTGGTGCCGAGGATCGCGGTGATGCCGAGGGCCGCGGCCCGGGTGAAGGCAGGCAGGAATCGCACAGGGTTCTCCGATGACAGGTGTTCGACGCGGGCAGAGCGCAGGGCTCCGCCACGCAGAGGGGAGGGCGTACTGAAGGGGGAGTGGGGCGCGGCTAGCGCGCGTCGCCGGGGCGACAGGCGGCGCTGCAGACCCGCATCATGTCGACGTGCCGGCGCTGGGTCAGGGCCGGTGTGATCGGATCGCGGGAAGACATGGTTCTCCTAGGTCGGGAATGACCTGGGAACCAGGCCACGCTTGCACGGCGAGCTTGCGCTCGGCGTGCCTGGTCTTCACCCGGGGCACCCCACCGCGGAGGAGGGTTGCCGGCCAGCAAGCCGGGGCTTGATGCTGGCGCTCATGACCTGGTCGAAAGGCTAGCAGCCGGGCTGGCCTTGCCGTCCAGTCAGTGAGACCACGCTCACCTGCCCGACACCCAAGGCATTGATGAGCGTCACTGAAGCTGCCAGGATGGGCCGATGACCATGCGAAGGCGGGTAGGACCGGCCGCGGCGGCCGTACTGCTGCTCCTGGCCGGGGCCTGGGCGGCCCCGGCGCCGGCGAGCGCCGAGCCTGCGGGCGGCGACGCGGACACTCCCTGGCGGCTGCGGCACTGGCCGCAGACCCAACCCTGGCAGCGGGACCAACCCGCGGCCGCGGCCCGCCCGGCCGGTGCCCCGAGCCCCATCGACCCGCAGATCTACGAGCTGCCGGACACGATGACCTGGGACGACTACGTCGCGGTGCCGGGCACCAACTGGGCGGACCCCGCAGTGCGCGGTTCGGTCCGCAATTTCAAGGGCGCGCTGGTGCTCGTCGACTTCGCCAACCAGCCCTTCGTGGTGACCCAGCCGGAACGGTCCACCATCTACGGCACTCCCATCGGTGTCCACGATGTACCGCGCGCCGACGTGCCCGAGTTCTACGGCGACTTCCTCAACAAGCCGGGCGGACTCAACCGCGGACACACCATCCACGAATACTGGATGGAGGACTCCGGCGGCCGGTTCGGCATCGAGCTCGGCAGCTTCGGCGTCTACCAGATGCCCCAGTTCAGCCACGAGTACGGTATCGAGACCTCCATGCAGCGCGGCCTCGGTTGCCCGGCCGGTGACACGTGCGGTCGCGACATTCGTACGGACGCCCGCGCGGCCTGGATCGCCGACGTGGGTGAGGAAACCGCCGCGCAGTTCGACTTCGTGTTCTTCCTCGCGGCCGGCCAGGACGAATCGGCGACCTGGCAGGAGTTCGGCGAGATGAAGTTCGCCACCAAGGAGCAGGTCTCGGACGCGTTCGGCCCACCGGACGCCGCTCTGCCCAACTGGAATGCCACCCGTTACGTCGAGTGGACGTCGTGGGCGGCCTCGTCGAACATCTGGCCCAACGCCACCAGCGGCAGCTCCGTGCAGGCCGAAAGCTCCGGCATGTCCACCTACGCGCACGAGTTCAGTCACATCCTCGGCGTCGGCGACAACTACAACAACCCGTACTCGGTGCCCGCCCGCCGCGACTACAGCGGACCGTGGGAAATGCTCAGCCGCGGCACCTTCAACGGCCCCGGCGGCCCGCACAGCCGCTGGCTCATCCCCGGCATGGCCGGCTCCTCCATGGGCGCCCAGCACATGCTGCGCAACAAGCTCAAGCTCGGCATCGTCGACAACGCCGCGGTGGTCCGCCTGTCCCGCGCCGCTCTCGCCACCTCCGGCGTCGTGGTGTCCCGCGTAACCGCCCGCACCGTGCAGGGCGGCACCGCCGGCATCAACGTCACCCTCGACGGCGGCGACCGCAGCCCCGCCTGCGACACCACCACCGACCCGTACTGCGACGGCGGCCGGTACGACAACTACACGCTCGAAGTCGTCGACCGGATGGGCTTCGACTCCTTCACTCCCGACTCGGGCGTCCTGCTCGCGAAGACCAAGAACGCCGACGCGGCCCCGTTCATCTGGACCATCGACGCCAACCCGCAGGACATCGACAAGGTGGACTTCGTGTCCCCCGACGGCACTGAAAAGAAGATGACCATCGGCGATTATCGGCAGCTCTCGGACGCCCTCTTCCACGCGGGCACCGACTCGGGCAGCCGCTACGAATACGTCGACACCGCCAACCGGCTCCACTTCTACGTATTGGACCGCCAACGGGATGCGGCCGGCGTGCTCTCCTACCGGGTGGCCGTACGCTCCCTCGACGGCGCCGGACCACACCGCCGCGGAGTCGCCCTCTCCGCCTCCACCGGCACTGCCACCGGCTCGGGCTGGTCCCGTTGCCGCCTCCCCATCCGCAACACCGGCAGCGCCACCGACGTCTACCGCATCGCCGCTTCGGCCGGTGCCGGCTGGACGGTGTCACTGCCGCGTGCCGTCACCGACGTGGCGGCCGGACAGGGCGGCACGGTCGAGGTCCACGTCAAGCGCCCTGCCGGTGCTGGACGCGGCACGACGGTGACGGTCACCGCCAAGTCGGAGAGCAACGCAGCCGTGGCCGCCACGGCTACCTGCCGAGTCCGCTGATCCCGCTATCGTGGTCCCGGTTCCCACCCGCGGGATCCGGGACCACGATGCTGGTGAAGGGCGGGTGCGCGCTTACCAGCGGTTGCGGGCTTCCTCAGCCCAGCCGGTGAGGCCGCTCAGGTCGACGCGATGGCCGGCGGAATCGGTGGCCCAGCCGGTGAAGTGGCCGAAGCACTGGTGGGTTTCGCCGGCGAGGATGCCGAGATTGGTGCGGGAAACGCGCTCGTGGAAAGGCTCGAAGCGCACGTCGACCCGTTCGCCCTGCACGCGCCAGGGTTGGCGCCAGGCCCGCCGGTCGTACGTCCAGACCAGGTCTTCGGAAATCTTGTGGAGGACGCCGTCGAGGATGAGGCCGTTCTCGGTGCTGCCCGTGCCGTCGGTCCACTTGCCACCGAGTTGGAGGGCGCGGCCCGGCGCATAGCCTGCGGCCCAGTTCCACGCCGCCGAGTACGGCCACTTGCCGCGCCCGTGGTCGAGGACGGCGAACGACCCGTCGAGCGGCACCGGGTGCAGGACGCCGCCGAGCCCGAGGGTGCCGTGGACGGGGCGGCCGACGTCCTTGAGCGTGTACTGGAAGCGGGTCGTGGACCAACCGACGACCACGCCGAGGACGTCGTGGCCGGTGTGGGGGATGGTCAGGTCGAGGTCGATGTTCTTGGCGTGGGCGCGCACGGTGGTCGCGGCGGCGTCCTGGTCGATGTCGATGGAGAGGCCGCCGCCCCGCGCGGACACCCGGCCAGTGCCGGACACCGGCGGAAATACGGCGTCCCGGGCAAACGGCACCGTCGCTTCGGCGGTCGTCTCGTGGCCGGTCGCCCGGTCGAGGACGTAGAGGCTGTGTACGCCGGCGTAGTCGAGGGATGACGCGACCACGCCGATGATGTGCGACGGGGTGACGACGCCCCAGTATTCCCACCGTTTGGTTCGCCCCCAGCCGCGCAGGTTGGCGTGGTGCAGGGGCGTGCGGCTGAAACCCACCGCGGCCGGGTTCAGGCGCCCGTCGGGGCGGCACAGCTCGACAGCTGAGGTGATCTCGCGTTCCCCGGTCATGGCCGCCATTTGATCACGCCCACTCTCGTACGGCCGGCACAGGATCGGCACAGGGAACGGACAGGTGCGCCGGGCGTACTGAGGAGGTCGTTGTCGTCTGGAGCTAGGAACGCCCGTGAATCAGCTGTTCGCCGTGGGTGCGGATCTCGTCGCCATCGCCTTGTTGACCTTCGCCGTCTATTTCCCGCGGCACCATCGGCGGGACCTGGTGGCCGCCTTTCTGACCGTGAACATCGGCGTGCTGGCCTGTGCGACGGTGCTGGGGTCGGCGAGCGTCGGGGCGGGGCTCGGTCTGGGGCTGTTCGGCGTGCTGTCGATCATCCGGTTGCGGTCGGACGAGATCGCCCAGGTCGATCTGGCCTACTACTTCGCCGCGCTGGCGTTGGGCCTGCTGGCCGGGCTGGGCGCCGAGCTGGGGTCGGTGACCTATGCGCTGATGGCCCTGGTGGTGGCGGCGCTGCTGATCGGCGACCATCCCCGGCTGTTGCGCCGCTACCGCAGTCAGACCGTGCAGCTCGATGTGGCGTACGCGGATGAGGACGCGCTGCGCGCCCACCTGGAGCTGATGATGAAGGTCCGGGTCGTGCACGTCAGCGTCAAGCACCTCGATCTGGTGAACGACACGACGCTGGTGGAGCTGCGCTATGTGGCGGCCACCCCGGTCGCGGTGGCTGATCGCGGTCCGGCGCTCGAACGGGTCAGCGCATGACCACCGCCGTGGCGGAGGAGGCCGCGCTGGCGCCTATCACGCTGGCCGAGCTGAACGAGCAGGCCGGGCTGCTCACGCGGGTGGACCGCAAGTATCTGCTTCCGGTCGCGGACCTGCCGCTGCTGTGGGCCGGGCTGCCCGCCGACGTGCGGGTGCTGGAGATCGACTCGCGGCGCCGGTTCGGCTACCGGTCGGACTACTTCGACACGCCCGCGCTGACCAGCTTTCACGGCGCCGCGCGCCGCAGGCGACGCCGGTTCAAGCTGCGGGTCCGCAGCTATCTCGACTCGGACCTGCGGTTCCTGGAAATCAAGACCCGGGGCGCGCGCGGCACCACCGTCAAGCAGAGATTTCCGTACGCGGGCAGCACCGCGTTTCTCCACCCGGCAGCCGCCGAGCTGGCCGTGGCAACACTGCACGCGGCGGGCGTTCCCGACGTGGGTGACCGGTTCGCTCGCACCCTGACCACCGAGTATGAGCGGATCACGCTGCTGCTGCCCGCCAGCGGCAGCCGGGTGACCGTCGACCGGCATCTCGGCTGGGCTGTGCCGGGCGGCGGCGAACTGAGTCTGCCGGGCCGGGTGATCGTGGAGACGAAGTCGGGCGGGTCCACCTCGCCCATCGACCGCCTGCTGTGGTCGTTGGGGCACCGACCGTGCGCGGTCTCGAAGTACGCCACCGGCCTCGCCGCCCTGCACCCCGCCCTGTCCGCGAACCGCTGGTGCCCCGTGCTGCGGCGCCATTTCACCGATCCGGAGACGAGCCGATCATGAGAATTCGCAAGACCTTCCTCACCGCCGTGACCTCGGCTGTCCTGGCCGCGGCGGTGCTGACCGGCTGCTCCCGCGCCGACGACACGACGAGCGCCGCACCGGTGGCCGTCGCGGTCAGCGCCGACCTGACCGCGGCCGACGTGCTTGCCGCCAACAAGAAGGTCCACACGGCTGCCACTGTGGATGCTTCCCAGACCATCGACATCACGCTCTCCGGCCATACGGCGCGGGCTTCGGGAAGCGGCGTCAAGGTCGACGGGGGTACGGTCACCATCACCGCGGGCGGCGTGTACCGGATCTCCGGCACGATCAACGACGGCCAACTCGTCGTGACCGCACCGGACGCCACGGTGACCCTGATCCTGGACGGCGCGCATGTCACCAGTTCGACCACAGCGGCGATCGCCGCGACCGAGGTGAGCGAGCTGATCGTCGACCTCGCAGACGGCAGCACCAACGAACTGGCCGACGCGTCGTCTCACGCCGCGGACGCCGATGTGAACGCGGCGCTGTTCAGCGCGGGTGACCTCACCATCACCGGCTCGGGTGCGCTGGCGGTGCGGGGCAACGGCAACGACGCCATCGCCTCGAAGGACGGTCTGGTGGTGCAGTCCGGTGCCCTCACCGTGCAGGCGAAGGACGACGGCATCCGCGGCAAGGACTATGTCGTCGTCAACGGCGGCACGCTCGCGGTGACGGCGGGCGGCGACGGGCTCAAGGCCGACAACGAGGACGAGGATGCCGGCTTCGTCGCCGTGGCCGGCGGCTCGGTAGCGGTCACCAGCGGTGGTGACGGCGTCGACGCCACGACCGACCTCGTCGTCACCGGTGGGAAGGTGACCGTTACAGCGGGCGGCGGAGCCGCGACGCAGCCCAGCGACGACGTCTCCACCAAGGGCCTCAAGTCGGGCGTGATCTCGGTCCTCGAAGGCGGCACCCTCACGGTCGACTCGTCCGACGACGCGGTGCACAGCGACGGCGCGGTCCGGCTGAGCGGTGCCACGGTCACGGCAGCGAGCGGCGACGACGGCATCCATGCGGAAAGCAATCTGCGGGTCGACAGCGGCAGCCTGACGGTCACGGCGTCGGTGGAGGGCGTCGAGTCCGCCACCATCGCCGTCAACGGCGGCAAGGTCACGCTGACCGCCAGCGACGACGGCCTCAACGCGGCCGGCGGGTCTACTGACACCTCGACCGGCGACGCAGCCGGTGGTCAGCAGCGGGGTGGCGGGCCCGGTGGCGGCGGAGAGCAGGTGGGCCCGTACACGGCAACGGTCACCGGTGGCGAGCTGGTGATCAACGCGGAGGGCGACGGGTTCGACTCGAACGGCACCGCGAGCATCACCGGTGGCAAGGTCGTGGTCAACGGGCCGACCCGCAACGGCAATGGCGCGCTCGACGTCAACGGCACGTTCCGGGTGGACGGCGGCGAGCTGATCGCGGTGGGCAGTGCCGGAATGGTGGTCACCCCGGATGCGGCATCGACGCAGGGCTGGCTGTCGGCGACGCTGGACTCGGCCGTCGAGGCCGGCACCACCGTCACGATCCTCGACGGCGACGGCAAGGAGGTGGCCGCGTTCACGGCTTCCAAGACGATGCAGAACGTCGTCTACTCCGCGGCCACCATCGAGAAGGGCCAGCAGTATTCGGTCTCCGGCACCACAGTCACCGCCGGAGAGGCGCCGGCCGGCGGCGGCGGGTTCGGGCGGGGTGGCCGCTGACCGCGTACCCGAGGAAGGCCGCCACGACCAGGGCGCACGCCGCCGCGTACCCCAGGCTTCCGATCGGGGTGCCGACCGGCGTGCGCCCGTCCGTGGCGGCGAGATAGTCCGGCAGCGCGACCGCCCACAGCCCGGCGAACACCGCGAGAAACGCCCAGCCGGCCACGACCGGATAGCCACCGAGGAAGCCCGGTGCGGGTTCTTCCCGCGGACGACCCGCGCGGCGCACGGTCCCGATCGTCAGGACCACGAACACCGCGAGAACCACCCAGAGCGCGATTGCCTGGGCGATCGGGAAACGGCTCGGCACCAGTCCGTACGGCAGGGAGCAGATCATCATGGCGAACGGGGTGAGCACTCCCACCGCGACAACTCGCAGCACCATCGACGCTGTGGTGTGGGAGCGCCGGGCCAGCAACAGCCTGGTGAGAAGCACCATGCCGAACGGGGATGCGGCCGCGAAGATGACGACACTGCTGACCGGGACGGCCGCCAGCCAGGGCGTATTCGTCGGCGCGTCCGGGTTCCACGCCCACCAGCGCAGGTGCGGTCCGAGCTGATCGAAGATCTCGTAACAGCAGTGGAAGACGACGGCCACGCAGGCCGCCCCGGCGACCGGTCCGTGCCGGTCCAGCAGGCCGGTCCGTTGGACGAGCGCGTACGCGGCATAGGTCAGCGCCGGATAGATCGCGACGATGTAGAGCGGCAGCCGGTCCTGCAGGAACTGCACGGAGAACACGTTGTGCACGAAGATCAGGCCGAGCTGGTCCTGCAGGCCGAACCGCTCGGGAAAGTACAGCGGCGGCTCGAGCACCAGCAGGTAAACGAGGGTGGCGCACCAGAGGCCGAGATTGCTGGGATCGCCGCGCCGGCGCCACCACAGCACCGCGTGAACCAGGGCGGCGATCGCTGCGAGGACGAAGAACGCCTCCACGACGGGCATCGTGCTGTCGGCGAGTGCGGTCGGTGCGCGTACGGAAACAAAGGGTGCGGTGTTTGTGCAGTCGATCTCCCCGAGGGTGCGGGCCGTCTCGGCGAAGCCGGGCGGGCAGCTCATAGCCGACCACCCGGCAGCTTGGCCCCGGAGTAGTAGTGGGTCATGTCGTAGCCCGCCTCCCACCGCGTGAACCAGGTGTCCGCGAAGCGCGGGAGCGGCTCGCGGGACGGCCGGTGGTGCGGCACCTGCGAGAGCAGCAGGCGGTAGACGAGGATGAGCATCTCCCAGTTCGACGCGGGGGCGAAGGTGGCGGGCGGGAACATGCCGAGGCGGGTGCGCCACGACTCCCGTAGCGGCAACCGGGCGAGCAGCTCCTCGCGGCGGACGCCGTCCGGGGAGACGTTGCGGTATTCCGCCCGCCGGTCCGCCTCCGGCACGTGCTCTTCAAACCCGGTGAGGATGTCCCGGTAGAGCTGCATGACGTGCCGGAACACCGACCGCGTGCAGCGGGTACGGAAGTAGCGGTTCCGCACGACGGCGTCGCACACGATCAACGCTGAGCTGCGGTGCTCAACCTCTTCCACGAAGTGCCAGAGAAACAGCGAGGCGACCCGCTCATCGCCCGGATGGAACAGCACATCCTCGTGGTCGAGCATCACCTTGAAGATCGGCGTGAACGTCGATTCCAGATCCGCCGTGTACGCCAGGCAGTACGCCAACGATTTCGTCTCGATGAGCCGGTCGAACGAGGCGTGTGCCGCGTCGACGGTCTGCTGCAGTGCCGGGTATTGCCGGACCAACGCCGCCACGTGCTTGCGGTGGTTGTTGGCGTGCTGCGCCTCCTGGCGCAGAAACGCCTCCGCCTCTTCCGCCGCCGCCGGGTCCTTGATCAGGGGGATCGCGGCGCGGGTGTTGGTGACGATGAACTTCTCGAAGGCGATCGCCATGATGCTGATGGCGTTGGCCATCAGCCCGAACTTCGGGTGGCTGGGCAGCCACTGGAACGGGGTGGTCTCGTCGAAGCGGAAGTCGATCTTTCGGATGTGCAGATCGGTCATGGGACGCTCCGTAATTGACGGGTGTCAATTACGTTTATAGAGTCGCCGCATCGCACTTGTCCAGAGGCCACCGACCGAGTCCCGGGGCGAACGCCGCCGGGACGCCCTGCTGCGCGCGCTGGACGACCTGCTGCACGAGGCCGCCCTGGAATCGATCACGATCGCCGACATCACCGCCCGCGCCGGAGTGACCCGATCGGGCTTCTACTTCTACTTTCCCGACAAGGCAGCCTGCATGGCAGCCCTGGGCACCGACGTCTACCAGGCCAGCGTCGCGGCGGCCGCCCACCTCGCCGACGAGTCGCTGCCGGGCCCCCGCCGGATCGAGCTCATGGTGCACGATCTGGCCGCCTCGGTCCGCCGCCTGCACTACCTCTACCGCGCGATGCTCGACGCCCGCCGGCACAGCGCCGCCATCCGCGAGATGTGGGACAGCAACCTCGAATCCTTCGTCGCGCCGATGGCGCAGTACATCGACGGCGAACGGCAGGCGGGGCGGGCGCCCGCCGGGCCGGACAGCGGCAGCCTGGCCGGCCTGCTGCTGCGGCTCAGCGACCGGACACTGGAGAGTCTCGGCCCGCAGGAGACGCCCGAGGACCGGCAGCGGATGAACACGCTAGCGACGATCTGGGCGCGGAGCATCTATGGCGCGGCCGATGATCCGGGCGAGCCGTAGCCGAACCGGCCCGCCCGAACTCGCCGTTCAGCTCACGGTCAGCGTTTCGGCCACCGGCCGAGTATCGCCGGGCACACAGTCCACCGTGATGGCTCCGAGCAATACGACATTGGCCTTCACCGTGACCGTCCCACCCCGAAACTCATCGACGCCGGCAACGGTGGGCGTCCAGGTGCCGGCCAGGCTGCCCGTAATGGGTTGATTGGCCGGCACCCGACCGCCCGAGCCGGTAATCGGGAACTGGGTGGTCTCGGCCCCACTGACGTCGAGGTTCGCCGTCATGGTCCACGAGTTGATCGCCACCGGGGCGCGCAAGCTGATCTGCGTGATGCGCAACGCGAAGGCGGCCGGTGCACCCACCGCGGCCGGATTCGGTGTGGCGGTGAGCGAGCCGTCAATGGTGACGTTCTGGGTGCCCAGCACCGGGGCCGTGCAGGTGAAGGGTGCGGAGAAGTCGGCAGCGTACGCAGGCGCCTGCACCGCGACGGCGCCGAGGCCACCCAGCGTCAGCGCAGCAGCGCCAGCCATCAGGCGCCGGCCGAGGGATCCGTTCATCAGGTATCTCCTCCATGGGGACTATCCGGGCACCACCGCGGCGCCCGTCATGTTACCCATTCGTAACTATCCAGTGACGATTGTCAATACCTTGAGGCGGCGGCCGAGGCGGTGCGCCGACTCTTAAGGTGGGAACCCGGCACATCAACAATGGAGGACCCGGTAGTGGCGACGAAGACGGTGACCGAGCTCCAGGGCGAGTTGGCTGCCCTCGAGGACCCGAAGATTCGCGAGGTCAACGAGCGGCACGGCGACGACCACGGCGTCAACCTCGGCAAGCTCCGCGCCCTCGCCAAGGAGCTCAAAACCCAGCACGACCTCGCCCGGGACCTGTGGGCGACCGGCGACACCGCAGCCCGACTCCTGGCCCTGCTGATCTGCCGCCCGAAGCTGTTCGACCGCGACGAACTGGACACCATGCTGCGCGCGGCACACCGGCCCAAAGTGCACGACTGGCTGGTGAACTACGTGGTGAAGAAAAACCCGCATGCCGAGGACCTGCGCACCACCTGGCTCGCCGACCCGGATCCCATCGTCGCCAGCGCAGGCTGGGCCCTGACGACCGAACGGGTGGCGAAGCAACCGGCCGGCCTCGACCTCGCCGGCCTGCTCGACATCATCGAGGCGCAGCTGCGCGACGCCCCGGACCGCTTGCAGTGGGCCATGAATCACTGCCTCGCCCAGATCGGCATCGAGCACCCCGACCATCGGGCCCGGGCGCTCGCCATCGGCGAACACCTCGGCGTCCTCAAGGACTACCCGACGCCGCCGAACTGCACCTCACCCTTCGCACCCATCTGGATCACCGAAATGGTACGCCGCAAGACCGCTTCCTGAGCCTTCGCTTACTCCATGGGCCCAGCGTCAACGAGGCCAGATCGAACATCGGATCGCCTCGGCCGGCCCCGGACCAGTCCAGCACGCCGGTAACCCGATCGCCGGCAGTGAAACGTGGGCGAGTGGGAAGTCGCCGTGGGTGAACACCGGCACGAACGGTCGAAAGGCGGCCTCCGCGACCGCACGGTGGTGAGCGACCAGGTCGGCGGGCAGCGTCCCGCTGGTGACAAGCAGCTCGCACTCGGCCGCCAACTGCGCCCGGGTTTCTAGGCTGACGTGCTGCTCAACCGGAGCCGGTTGCCGGCCGGGTCGGTGAGCTGAATCTCGGGACCCCACGGCTGCTGCTCGACGACCACACCGAACTCGGCGGCAACCGCGTCGAGGTTGTCGACTCGGAGGTACACCAACGTGTCCGGCCGGGCGTCGCCCTGGTGCTCGGACAGGAAGATCTGCAGGTCGCCGCGTGCGATGCACAGGAACAGCGGGAAACCGGGCTCGAAGCGGTGTTCCCACTGCTTGACGAAGTGCAGCCGGGCGTACCAGGCGGCTGCCGCTTCGGCGTCGGTGGTGTGCAGGATGGGAATGATCGACTCGGCCACGCGCTCATCGTGGCAGTGGGCTAGCCGGCTGTCGGGAGCGGGTCGAGTTTGGCGCAGCCGCGCAGGTCGGCGAAGTGGTGTCGGGCGATCGCCGCCTGCCAGCCGGTGACGGGGGCCGGCTGGCCCGTGTCGGAAACGACAGTTGGCACGAAGTCCGATCCGACGACCGTACGGCCGCGCACGGTCAGTGTGAGCACTCCGGCCCGGGCGCTGTGCGGGACGTGCAGACCGGAGCTGTACCAGAGGAAGTTACCCAGTCCGTACGCGACGAAGGCGTTTCCGGATCTTCCCGCGCCTTGCAGGACATGGGCGTGAGCACCGACGATGATGTCTGCCCCGGCCTCGATGAGCGCGGCGGCGAAGCCGAACTGGTGTGCGTCGGGGCAGCGGGAGCCCTCGGTGCCCCAGTGTGGCAGCACGACCACCAGGTCGCTGTTTGCGCGGGCGGCGCGGACGGCGGCCAGGGCGCGGTCGCGGTCGAAGGCCATCGCGAGCCCGTCTTTGCCGGGTTGGGCGGCCCACTGGTCGGCGAGGTCGTCCACCTGGTCGAAGGCCAGCACGGCAATCTTGCTGCCGCGGACAGTGGCCTCCCACGGGCGGTATGCCTCGTCGACGCTGCCGGCGCCGATGGTGCCGAGGCCGCCGCGACGGGCTGCGGCGAGCGTGTCGGCGAGACCTTCGCGGCCGTAGTCGAGGCTGTGGTTGTTGGCGAGCGACACCGCGTCGACCCCCGCGGCCTTCAGCGCGGGGACGGCGGCGTCGCGGGCGCGGAACAGGTAGCGCTTCGGCTCGGGGGCACCGCGTCGGGTGATGGGCGTTTCCAGGTTGACGAAGGTCAGGTCGCCGGCTGCCAGATCCTTGGCCGCATCCCCGAACGCGGTGAGCGGAGCGTCGAGGAGTCGGTCCGCGCGGCCCTCGAAGTGCACGTCGCCGGCGAACGTCAGCGTGATCTCCGGCGCCGCCTTGTCGACTTCGGCCAGTGGGGCGCAACCGGTTGCCGGCAGCACCAACAGCATGGACAGGAACACGAGGGGCCGCCGTCGTGTCATCGCGCGGAGGGCGAGGCCACCGATCACCACTGCTGTCGCCAAGACAAGCGGCTCCACCGTTGCGGCGACGAGCTGTGCGGTCGTGCCTTGCAGGGACAGTCGGGGCAGCAACACCGCGTCCGCCAGCCCCAGCGCGGGCACGAGCAGCAGGTAGCCGGGGACGGCGGCGGTGCCGATCGCGGCCAGGCGGCGGCCGGGGAGCAGTGCCGCCGCCGTGAGGCCGAACGGTAGGGCGGCGAGACCGGCGACCACCGCGCCGAGCGCCGGCGGGATGCGGTCGATCCCGAGCACCGCGATCCCGACCGCCGCCACGGCCCCGCGGGGCAGAAGGTCCCGCCGGGTGGCTGTAGCGAGCAGCTTGTCGACTGCCGGAGCGAACCGCAGTCC
Organism: Actinoplanes sp. NPDC051859; assembly: GCF_044452725.1. Lineage (NCBI taxonomy): Bacteria > Bacillati > Actinomycetota > Actinomycetes > Micromonosporales > Micromonosporaceae > Actinoplanes > Actinoplanes sp. NPDC051859. Next base: position 228,194 of record NZ_JBITBX010000011.1, read on the forward strand.
GACGGTGAGGAACACCGCGAACGTCGCCGCCGGTGCCACGGCGGCCACCACCACGAACGTCGCTACCAGTGCCGCTGCCGGAAGTCGCCGAGCGGCCTTCGCGCAGATGGGAAACAGCGCCAAGGCGTACAGCAGGGACAGCTCCGGCGGCGGCAACAGCGCGGTGCCCGCAAGTTCACCGAGATTGCGGACGGGCGCACCGGTGAACTCGGGGTTGAAGCGGTGCAGCAGCGCGAGCGTGCCGGCCAGCCACCCCAGATGTGCCAGCAGCCCCGGCACGACCCAGGTGAGCAGCAGCCGAGGCCACGACATTGCGATGAGCCGGGTTGTGTGCCGGCCGAGGGGCACCAGCAGCAGCCCCGTTCCCAGGACTCCGGCGATCGTGCCCGCCACCCACCACACCACCGGGATCGGCGCGGTGATCTCCCAGCCGATGTGCAGGTAGTGACGGGTGACGACGTACTCGATGGCGGCAGCACACAGCCCGATACCGGCCGCCGCCGGCAGTGCGCGGCCCGCTCCCTGGTGAACCAGCATCCGCGAATGCTGTCCGGTGACCTATCTCGTCAGCGTCAAAAACGCATTCTCGTCGGTCGATCAGCGCTGACTGATCCAGGCTAGCGGCGGTACTGGTCCGCTCGCGGCCGCCGCGCGTCGATGGGGGATACTTCGGTCCGATTTTCGCCAGCGGAGGACGCGAGGGAGCCCGATGAGTCGCGTACGGCTGAGGTCGTGGACGCTGCGTCGCCGAGTGGTGGTGCTGTTCACGATCGCAGGAATTCTGCTGTCCGGCATCGGGGCACTGGCCGCCTCCACTGCGATGAGCAGCAACGACCATCTCGACGTCATCCTGGAGAAGACCGGGCCGATGCGGATCGCCGGTCAGGAGCTGTACTCCGCCTATCTGGACCAGGAGACCGGCGTCCGCGGCTATGCGCTCACCCGTGCCGCCGCGAACCTGCAGCCGTACGAGCAGGGCATGCGGACTGAGCAGGACCTGCTGACCCAGATCGAGAAGCTGAACGACGCCAGCGGGACGGCGGCTGTCCGTGCGGACCTGCAGCTGGTCCGGGACGCCTCCGGTGAATGGCGGCGCAGCGTGGCTGAGCCGATCATTGCGGCGGCCCGGGCGGATGCGCCCACTCCGGCGATCTCCGGCACCGCGCAGTTCGACGCGCTGCGGGCAGCGGTCAACCAGTTGCAGGGCAGCATTCTCGATCTGCGCAACGAGGCGGTGGCAGCCGCCCGGCGGACGGGGTCGGTGCTGGTGGCCCTGGAGATCGCCGTGGCGGTCATCGTCATCGTCGTCGGCGCGCTGATGCTGCTGTCGCTCGACCGGCTGGTCAGTCGCCCGGTGACCGACCTCGCCGACCAGGTGCGCCAGGTGGCCGGCGGCGCTTACGAGCGGCCGATCACCAGCGCCGGGTCGCCGGAGTTGCGGCACCTGGCCGCCGATGTGGACGGCATGCGTCGGCAGATCGCCCGGGAGCTCACCGAGGTCAGGGACGCGCGGGCGCAGGTCGAGTCGGTCAACGAGCAGTTGGAAGCGAAGGCCGCGGAACTGACCCGCTCCAATCGCGACCTGGAACAGTTCGCGTACGTGGCGTCGCACGACCTGCAGGAGCCGCTGCGCAAGGTAGCCAGCTTCTGCCAGTTGCTGCAGCGCCGGTACGCCGGAAAGCTCGACGAGCGGGCCGAGGTGTACATCGGTTTCGCGGTCGACGGCGCACAGCGGATGCAGCAGCTGATCAACGACCTGTTGGCCTTTTCCCGGATCGGTCGGATCACCTCCGGCTTCACCGACGTCGACCTCGACCGGGTGCTGCCCGAGGTGCGGTCGCAGCTTGCCAGTCGGGCGGGCGACGACGCGGAGATCAGCTGGGGCGATCTGCCGACGGTGGCAGGGGAGGAGCCGCTGCTCACCACGCTGTTCGTCAACTTGATCGGCAATTCGCTGAAGTTCCGCCGCCCGGACGTGGCACCGGCGATCCGGGTGACCGCGGAACGCGACGGTGACCACTGGAAGATCAACGTTCGGGACAACGGGATCGGCATCGAGCGCGAGTTCGCCGACAAGGTGTTCGTGATCTTCCAACGGTTGCACCCGCGGGATGCGTACGAGGGCACGGGCATCGGCCTCGCCATCGTGAAGAAGATCGTCGAGTACCACGGCGGCCGGATCTGGCTCGACTTGGACGTGGAACCGGGCGCCTCGGTCTATTTCACGATTCCGGCGGCTGTGGTTACTGTCACGAATCTGTCTGATAACCGTCACTGACCGCTAAGCGGACGTAGCGTGGAGGGTCGCCTAGGCCGGAGTCTGTCCGCTCCCGCACGTCTAGGCATCCGCCTACCCGTGAGGTGAAGATGGTGCACGCCCGGTGACCGTGACGACGACTGAAACACCACTGGTCGGCCTGCCCCCCTTGGTTTTCGCGCCGGTCGCCCCGGCGGTGTTCCGCACCGATTCGCCACCGGTCCGCCGCACGCTCGTCGACATCCTCGACGAGACGGTGCGCGCACACCCCACCGCCCACGCCCTCGACGCGGGCGCCACCCCACTTACCTACCGCGAGCTGGCCGACGCCGTCGAGGCCGTTCGGGTCACCCTCGCCGGCCACGGCATCGGCGCCGGCGACCGGGTGGGCATCCGCATTTCTTCGGGTACGGCCGAGCTGTATCTGGCGGTTCTCGGCGTGCTCGCCGCCGGTGCCGCCTATGTCCCGGTCGACGCGGATGATCCCGCCGAGCGTGCGGAGCTCGTTTTCGGCGAGGCCGGCGTCGCTGCCGTCCTCGGTGACGGTCTGTCCGTTTCGCTGCGCCAGACCCCGCAGGGACGGGTCGGCCGGCCCGGACCGGACGACGATGCCTGGATCATCTTCACGTCCGGCTCCACCGGAACCCCCAAGGGCGTCGCGGTCAGCCACGGCGCGGCCGCCGCCTTCGTCGACGCGGAGGCGCGGCTGTTCCTGACCGGCGAGACCGACGCGGGCGCACCGATCGGTCCACAGGATCGGGTCCTCGCCGGGTTGTCGGTGGCCTTCGACGCGTCCTGCGAGGAGATGTGGCTGGCCTGGCGCTACGGTGCCTGCCTGGTTCCCGCCGAGCGGTCGCTGGTCCGCAGCGGCGTCGACCTCGGTGCCTGGCTGGCCGAGCAGCGCATCTCCATCGTGTCCACAGTGCCCACTCTGGCGGCACTGTGGCCGGTCGAGGCGCTGGCCGAGGTGCGACTGCTGATCTTCGGCGGCGAAGCCTGCCCGCCCGAGCTCGCCGAGCGGCTGTGTGTGGCCGGCCGCGAGGTGTGGAACACCTATGGCCCGACCGAGGCGACCGTCGTGGCGTGCGGCGCCCGGATGACCGGCACCGGTCCAGTGCGGATCGGCCTGCCGCTGGTCGGCTGGGATCTCGCTGTGGTCGACCCGGCGGGCGAGCCCGTCGCGATGGGGGAGACCGGCGAACTGGTCATCGGCGGGGTAGGACTCGCGCGCTACCTCGACGCGGCCAAGGACGCCGAGAAGTTTGCGGCGCTGCCGTCGCTCGGCTGGCAGCGGGCATATCGCAGCGGCGACATCGTCCGCGCGGAGCCCGAGGGGCTGCTGTTCGTCGGTCGCGGCGACGAGCAGGTCAAACTGGGCGGGCGCCGGATCGAGCTGGGCGAGGTCGACGCCGCGTTGCAGGCGCTGTCCGGGGTCGCCGGCGCGGCCGCCGCTGTGCAGCGCACCGCCGCGGGCAATCAGTTGCTCGTGGGCTACGTGGTGCCCCACGACAGCGCCACCTTCGACATCGACAAAGCCGCGCTGCGCATCCGCGAACAGTTGCCGGCGGCGCTGGTGCCGTTGCTGGCCGTCGTCGAGTCGCTGCCGACCCGTACGTCCGGCAAGGTGGACCGGGCTGCCCTGCCCTGGCCGCTGACCGCTGCCGTGGAAGCGGCGGACGCACTGACCGCGACCGAGTCCTGGCTTGCCGAGGGATGGCAGGAAATTCTGGGCGTGCGGCCCAGCGAGGCGGACGCCGACTTCTTCCACCACGGCGGCGGCAGCCTGACGGCAGCGCAGCTGGTGGCCTGGATCCGTGAGCGGCACCCGCAGGTGTCGGTCGCCGACATCTACCAGAGCCCGAAGCTGTCCCAGCTCGCAGTGGTGTTGGACGGGCTCGGCACGACGACGGCGGTCCGCCGCGAGGTGCGGCCGACGCCGCGCCGAGCCGGGCTGATCCAGGCCGTGCTGATGCTGCCCCTGCTCGCGCTGGTCGGTCTGCGCTGGCTGACCCTGCTGGCCGCGCTGAGCAACATCCTCGCCTTTCTCACTCCCGTGTCATGGGTGCCGGTCGTCTCCTGGTGGTGGGTGGCGCTCGGCTGGGTGCTGCTCGACAGCCCGCTCGGCCGGATCGCTCTTTCGGCCGGGGGAGCGCGGCTGCTGCTGCGCGGCGTCGGGCCGGGTGACTATCCCCGCGGCGGCAGCGTGCACCTGCGGCTGTGGGCTGCCGAACGGCTCGCCGAGCTGACCGGAGCCACCAGCGTCGCCGGGGCATCATGGCTGCTCACCTATGCCCGCGCGCTGGGTGCCCAGATCGGCCCGGACGTCGACCTGCACTCCGCGCCGCCGGTCACCGGCCTGCTCAAGCTGGGCCGTGGCGCAGCCGTCGAGCCCGAGGTGGACCTCGCCGGGCACTGGGTCGACGGTGACGTTGTCCGGATCGGCAAGGTGCGCATCGGCGCCGGCGCCCGGGTCGGCGCACGCAGCACCCTCATGCCCGGCACACGGATCGGCAAGAACGCGCAGATCGCCGCCGGGTCGACCGTGGCCGGGACGGTCCCGGCGACCCAGCGCTGGGCTGGCTCACCCGCGGCTCCGGCCGGCAAGGACCCGGGTGAGTGGCCCGCCCAGCGGCCCGAACGGTCCCCGATGCGGTCCCGCTTCTGGGTCGCCGCGTACGGCCTGACCGCGCAGTCGCTGAGCCTTGTCCCGGTGCTCGCCGCCCTACCCGCGCTGGCCCTGCTGGGCTGGACGGTCGCCTACCGGCCGGCCGCGGGCCCGTTGCTGGGCGCCGTCGCGGCCGGAACCGTCGGCTTCTTCCTCGGCTACGCCCTGCTGGTGCTGGTCGCCGTCCGGCTACTCAGCCTCGGCATCCGCGCCGGGTTCCACCCCGTGCAGGGGCGGGTGGCGTGGCAGGTGTGGACCACCGAGCGGCTGATGGGGATGGCCCGGGTCGGGCTGTTCCCGCTCTATGCCAGCCTGTTCACCCCGGTGTGGCTGCGGCTGCTGGGCGCGAAGGTCGGCCGCGGCGTGGAGGCCTCCACGGTCCTCGCGCTCCCCAAGATGACCACGGTCGCCGACGGCGCGTTCCTGGCCGACGACACCATGGTCGCCACGTACGAGCTGAGCCACGGCTGGCTGCGCGTCGCCCCGGCTCGGATCGGCAAGCAGGCGTTCCTCGGCAACTCCGGCATGGCGGCCCCCGGCCGGTCGGTGCCCAAGCGTGGCCTGGTCGGCGTGCTGTCCTCGGCGCCGCACAAGGCGAAGAAGGGCTCGTCGTGGCTCGGCGCCCCGCCCATGCCACTGCGCCGGACGGTCGAAGCCGCCGACACCACCCGCACCTTCGACCCGCCGCTGCGGCTGAAGCTGGCCCGCGCCGCGATCGAGTTGTGCCGGATCGTTCCGGTCATGTGCGCCGCTGCGCTCGCCGTCGGGGTGCTGGGCACCCTCGCGTACATGTGGCAGCTGGCCGGCGGATGGGTCGCCGCACTGGCGGCCGGCCCGGTCGTGCTGGCCGCGACGATGGTCGCCGCGCTCACCGCGACGGCCGCGAAGTGGCTGCTGGTCGGCCGCTTCCGGGTCGCCGACCGGGCGCTCTGGACGTCGTTCGTGTGGCGCAACGAGTTGGCCGACACGTTCGTCGAGGTCCTGGCGGTGCCGTGGCTCGTCCGGTTCGCCGCCGGCACCCCGCTGGTGAACCTGTGGCTGCGCACCCTCGGCGCGAAAATCGGCCGCGGCGTGTGGCTGGAAACGTACTGGTTGCCCGAGTACGACCTGGTCCGGCTCGGCGACGGCGCCACCGTCAATCGCGGTTGTGTAGTGCAAACTCACCTGTTTCATGATCGGGTGATGAGCATGGATCAGGTGACCCTCGGCGCGGGTGCGGCTCTCGGCCCGCACGGCATCGTGCTGCCCGGCGCCAGCATCGGCGCGCGTACCACCGTCGGACCCGGCTCGTTGGTGACCCGCGGAGACGCGGTGCCCGCCGACAGTCGTTGGCTCGGCAACCCCATCGCGACCTGGCCCTCGCCGGACCGTCGTTCCGCGTGAGCCCGAAGGCCGCCACGCCCGGGGCCGACCGGTCGACCGACTCCTACCTGCCCGAGCACGGCAACGGCGGGTACGACGTCGTGCACTACGACCTGGACCTCGACTATCGGGTCGTGCCGAACCGGATCGCCGGCCGGGCCACCGTCACCGCGGTGGCCCGGCAGGCGTTGTCCCGGTTCACCCTCGACCTGGGCCGGCTCCGGATCCAGGACGTCCGGGTGGACGGCCGGCCGGCGAAACACGCCCACCGGCCGAACAAGGTGCACATCACGCCGCAACGACCGATCGCCGCCGGAGACACCTTCCGGGTGGACATCCGGTACGGCGGCAACCCGGTGCCGATCGCCGGCCGCTGGGGCGACATCGGCTGGGACGAGCTCACCGATGGTGCACTGGTCGCCAGCCAACCGAACGGCGCCCCGTCCTGGTTCCCCTGCGACGACCAGCCGGGCGCCAAGGCCACCTTCCGGGTGACGATCACGACGGCGACGCCGTACACCGTGCTGGTCACCGGCGACCCGGTCACCCGCCGGCGCGGCGCCGGCAGCACCACCTGGGTGTACGAGCGTCGCGAACCCACCTCGCCGTACCTGATGAGCGTGCAGATCGGCCGCTACGAACTGATCGACCTCGCCGTCGGCGGGGTGGTCCAGCGCGCCGCGATCCCGCCCCTGCTCCGCACCACGTTCGCCCACGACTTCGGCCGGCACGGCGAGATCATGGAGGCGTTGCAGCGGCTCTTCGGCCCGTACCCGTTTCACGAATATGTCGTGGTGGTCGCCGACGACGACCTGGACGACCCGATCGAAGCGCAAGGCATGGCCGTGTTCGGCAGGAACCACCTCGACGGGCGGCGCACCCACGAACGCCTCGCCGTGCACGAACTGGCCCACCAGTGGTTCGGCAACAGCCTCACCGTCGCGGACTGGCGGCACATCTGGCTCAACGAGGGCTTCGCCACGTACGCGGAATGGTTGTGGTCCGGCGTGTGCGGCGACCTGCCCACCGACGCCCTGGCCGCGCACTGGTATGCCCGCGTGGCCGCTCGCCCGACCGAGGTCGTCCTGGCTAATCCCGGCGTCGACCGCATGTTCGACCCGCTCGTCTACAAACGCGGCGCCCTCACCGTCCACGCCTTGCGCAAGCAGGTCGGCGACGAGGCGTTCTTCACGCTGCTGCGCGCCTGGGTGGCCGAGCACCAGCACGCGACCGTGACCACCGACCAGTTCCGCGACCATGCCCAGCGGTTCGCCCGTGAGCCGCTCGACGACCTGTTCGCCGCCTGGCTGGACAGCCCGGTCCTGCCCCCGCTGCCGCGCTAACGCCGAGCGCTGAGCCGCGGCAGCGCCCGGCGGATCGCCGCCGGGTCCGTGACCTCGACGCGTGGCCGCAGCTCAGTTCGGCCGCGGTCCAGTGCCCCCAGGTGTACAGGCGGACGGTGTCCAGCAGTGACCCGGGCTTCAGGGATCTGAAGGCCCGGGTCACCCGTGTCGCTGGGGGTCTAGAGGGTCAGGGTCCAGGTGTTGATGTAGCCGGTGTCCGCGCGGTAGACGTCGCGGACCTGCAGCTTCCAGGCGCCGTTGCCGGCCTCGCTGGACAGGTTCGTCGTGTAGGTGGCGTTGACGTTGTCGGCGCTGTCACCGAGACTGCTGTTCTTCAGCCGGTACGCCGTGCCGTCCGGGGCGATCAGGTCGACGACCAGGTCACCGCGGTACGAGTGGACGATGTTGACCGCCACCGTGGAGCTGGCCGTGCCGTTGCGGCCACAGCCGCTGATCGTGATGGTGCTGGTGACTGCCGCGCCGGCGTCCGGGATGGTGACGTCGGTGCCGTTGGTGCCGGTGCAGCTGCCGCCGGGTCCGCCGGTGACGGTCAGCGTGTAGGTGGCCGTACGGGCAGCCGTGCCGGTGCCGGTGATCGTGATCGGGTAGCTGCCCGACGGGGTCGAGGCGCTGGTGGCGATGGTGAGGGTGGACGAGGCGCCCGAGGTCACCGAGGTCGGGTTGAACGTCGCGGTGGCGCCGCTGGGCAGGCCCGAGGCGCTGAGGGCGACGGTCTGCGCCGAGCCGGAGGTGGTGGCGGTGGCGACCGTGGTGGTGGCCGAGGCGCCCGCGGTGACGCTGCCCGAGGTCGGCGAGGCCGAGATCGAGAAGTCGTTGCCCGGGTTGGTGTCGCAGGTGGCTTCACCGGTCTGGGCGGGGACGCTGATCGCGTTCCAGGCGGCCTTCACCGTGTTGAACTCGGTGCAGCTGTTCGGGTAGAGGTTCCGCGCGGCCTGCAAGGTTGCCGTACGGATGTTCGCGTACCGCCAGGTGGAGGTCTTGGACTGCATCGCGTTGTAGTAGATCTCGCCGGCCTTGCGGATGGTGATGCCGGCGACCGACGACGAGTTGCAGGTCGGGCTGGCGGGCTGGCCGTTGGTCGGGGCGGAGCCCTCGGCGGTCAGGTAGAACCAGTGGTTCAGCGGGCCCGCGGCGGCGTGCACCTCGGTCGACGGGATCGAGGTGGACCAGCAGTTGGGGTCGCCGGCCAGGGACGGGTTGTACATGTAGCGGATCGGGCCGTCGCCGACCAGGTCCACTTCCTCGCCGACCTGGTAGTCCGGCGGGTCGAGCGGGCTGTTGGCGTACGCCTCGGTCAGCGCGCCGAAGATGTCGCCGGTGGCTTCGTTGATGCCGCCGTTCTCGTTGCCGCTGCCGGCGCCGCCCGGCGTGTACTGGAAGATGGCGTGGCCCATTTCGTGCGCCACCACGTCGATCGGCGTGGCCTGGCGGTCGTTGGCCTGGTTGTGGCCGAAGTTGGTGAAGGTGCCGTTCCAGTAGGCGTTGACGTCGTTGAGGCCGACCCGAATCGGCGGGTTGTTGCCGTTGCCGTTGATGCCGTTGCGGTTGAACCAGCTGCTGAGCATGTCGACCTGGCGCTGGGCGCCCCACATCGCGTCGACGCAGGCGGTCTCGAGGTTGGTGCCCTGGCCGGTGCCCCAGGCGTCGTCGGTGCCGGTGTACGCCGAGCCGTTCTGTCCGCCGCAGCGCAGGCCGGGGCGGGTGGTGTCGGTCATCGACCAGGAGGTGCCGGAGCCGGACGTGTTGATGGTGACGTTGCCGTAGTAGTAGCCGTTGCCGGTGCCCTCGCGGACGTAGTCGACCTTGTCGACGACCTTGCCGGTCTGCGCGTCGACGAAGACGTGCAGGTTGCTGGGCGTCCGGTCCGCGGCGCGGCCTTCGACGACGGCCTCGTACACCAGCTTCGGGGTGCCCCAGGCGAGCACCTTGAGCTGCGGTGCGGCCGCGCTGTCCACCGTGGCTAGTTCCTTCTTGGCGGTGGCCGCGGCTTGGGCCGCGGTGATGCCGGCCGTGGTGCCGACCGCGATCTGGGCAGTCTGCGCGACGGCGGTGTCCTTGACCGTGCCCGCCGCGTCCGTGGTGACCACCACGTCGCCGCCGACCACGGGCAGGCCTCGGAAGCTCCGGGCGTAGGTCACGTATTGCAGTCCGCGCGTGCCCTGCACGACGCCGGTCCGCTGCAGGGCGTCGCCGTCGGAGCGGCGCAGCAGCGAGGCGGTACCGGCGCTGCCGACGAGCCGGTCGGCGGCCGACGCGGCGAGTGCCGGGCCGGACGGGGGTGCGGGCGCCTGCTGGGGTTGGGCCGAGACCGGCGCCGCGGCCAGCGTCAGCGCGGCACCGGCGGCGAGCGCCGCCGAGGCTGAGATGATTTTTCTACGTCCCACGCTCGTCACTCCTTCTCTCGACCCGATCAGGGCGAGGGCTAAGCGCGGTGTCCCGGGGTCGGGAGTCACCAGGCTGGTGGAGCAGACGCTATGCATCGACGGATGTCACCGAATCAGGGAAAACCCTCGTCGTCGGGAGCCGCTGGGAGAGCTGGGTGCGCGAGCGGACGCCGAGTTTGCGATACACCCTGGTCAGGGTCGCTTCCACGGTCTTGACGCTGAGGAACAGCCGGCCGGCGATCTCCCGGTTGCTGGCGCCGTCGCGGACCAGTCCCGCGATGCGGGCCTCGGTGGAGGTCAGGCCCAGGTCGGTGGGGGGCGCGGCGGTTCCTTCCGTACGCGCGAGCGCCCGTTGCGCCTGTTCGGTCCACGGTTTCGCCTCGGCGGCGAGGAACAGGGCGAGCGCCGCACCCAGGGCCGCCCGGGCAGCGGCGTAGCGCCGGCGGCGGCGCTCCGCCCCACCTTGCACGAGGAGGGCGTGCGCCTGTTCCAACGGCTGGTGCAAATCCGCGAAGTGCCGTGCAGCTGCACTCGACAGCAGCACGGCCGAGTCGGTCTGTCCCTGTTCCGACAACACCAGCGCGCTGGCCCGGTCGAGGTAGCCGTGCAGGCTCGGGGTGGCGCCCAGCCGGACCGCGGCGGCCCGAGCGCGAGCCAGGGTGGCAGCGGCTTCGGAATGTTCACCGAGCGCGGCCAGGCCGGCGGCGAGGTCGCCCTGCCAGCGGACGATCATCGGGTCGGCGCCACTGCCGGCCAGCTCGCTGAGCCGGCGCAGGGTGGCGACGCCGTCGCGGGTGTCGCCGGCACGCAGTTGGGCCTGGCCGAGGGCGTGCAGGCTGCGGCGAAGATACAGGCTGTCGCCTTCCTGTTCCGAGGCGCGGACGCCGCGGCGGGCGTATCCGGCGGCGGCCGTGAGACTGCCGCCGGCGAGTTCGGCGATGGCCGCCGTGTACCAGGTGGGGCCGGGGCTGAGGCAGGCCTGCTGGGCGGCGGTGACGGCGCGGTGGGCGTAACGCAGCGCGTCCCGGCAGCGACCGGCCCGGGCTGCCACTTCGGACAGGCTGCGCAGGATCTCCACGAGGGCTTCGCCGGTGCGGTCGTGTTCGGCGACGGCGAGCAGGGTGAGCAGTTCGGCACGGGCCTCGTCGAGCCGGTCGTCCATCATGGCGAACCGGGCCGCCAGGTAACGCGGGCTCATGTGCAACATTCCCGGCACCTGCGGCGCGGGCAGCTTCAGAGCCCGACGCAGCGTGCTGGTCCACAGGTAGTGCCCGCGGATGCGCTGCACCTGAGCGAGGGCGCTGAGTGCCATCGCCTCGGTGGTGGGGTCGTCGGCGGCGTGCGCTGCCCGGGCTGACTCGGCGGCGCAGTTTGCGGCCGTTTCCACGTCGCCGCCGAGCATGGCGGCCCAGGCGAGCCGCAGCTTGACGGGGGCGAGCAGCGCCTCGTCGGTCCCTGCCTCATTCAATGCGCCGGCAAACGTCTCGCCCATGTCCCCGAGCGCCTGCCCGGCCAGGTCCAGCAGCACGACGCGCGCCTGGACGCGGTGTGCGGCGGGGGCGTCGGCGGCGGCCAACACCGTCTCGGCGGCGCGCCCTGCGACCGCGGATGCGCCGCTCGCCGCAGCGGTTCGTGCGGCGGCGACGAGCCAGTCGAAACGCTGGTCGGCCAGGCTGCGCGGGCAGCGGTCGGCGGCGAGGAGGTACAGCTCGGCTGCGGTCCGTCCGGCGTTGCGACGCAGGGCCCGCCCGGCGGCGTCGAGCAGGTCGTGGGCCACGTCGGCGTCGGGTCGGCCGCTGCGCAGGGCCCGATGCCGGGCGGCCATCGTCTCGTCCAACGCCGTGTTGGCGAGCGCATCGTGCACTCCGGCGCGGCGGGCGGCCCCGGCGTCCTCGGCGAGCACGTCGGCGAGTGCGGGCGGCGTGAACCGGATCGTTTCGCCGTCGGTGCGTACCGCTCCGGCCGTCTCGGCGGCTCGCAGGTCCCGATCGGCGTCCTCGTGGCCCGCGCGGACCAGCACGGACAGGGTGGGTTCGATAGCCAGCGCGGCCACCAGCAGGGTGCCGGTGACCTGCGGCGGGAGTGCGGCCAGGCGGCGACGCAGCAGCTCTCGGGCCGCTTCCGGCAGCGGCGCTGGCCGCCAGGGCGGGCCGGGCGCCACAGCGCCCAGGGCCACCGCCAGGAACGGATTGCCGCCGCTGGCCTCGTGCAGCCGAGCCGCCGTCCGGCAGGGTAGGCCACGTGCTTCGAGCAGCGCGGTGAGGTCATCCGCGCTGAGCGGCGGCACCAACAGGTCCGCCACCGGGGCCGGGCACAGTCGTGCGGCGCGGTGGCGGCCCGCCTCGTGTCGGCCGGCGTCGTCCGGGAAGCGCTGCGCGGCGACAACCCGGACCCGTGGCCCGGGGCGGCGGCGCATGGCGAAGCCCACCAGGTCAGCGGACTCGGTGTCGAGCCACTGCACGTCGTCGAGGATGAGCAGCACCGGTCGGCTTCGGGCGCAGTGCGCGAGCAGGTTCGGCAGGACCAGCCGCCGGGCCAGCGCCGGGGCGCCGGACCGGGGAGCAGCACCCTGCCGCAGCATGGCAAGGGCCGCGCGGTGGGCGGGGGGCAGGGCGGCGACGGCGGCTCCGGGCAGCTGCGCCACCAGGTCGGCGATTCCCGCGTACGGAAGAAGTCGCTCGGCTGACGCGGGCCGTAACCGGACGACCAGCTCGTCCCGCGCGACCGCCGTGGCCGCGACCGCGTCGAGCAGCGCAGTCTTGCCGATGCCCTCCGGTCCGTGCAGGGCCACGCCGCCGCCGGAGGCCAGGCGTGCTTCGATGGCGGCCAGCAGGGGTGCCCGGCCGAACAGGGTGGTCGGGTGAGGTGCGCCGGTGTCCAGGGCCGTCTCCCGCCGCGAGAGCGAAATCGAGGACCTTCAGCCTAAATAAATTCACCAGAAGGCATCAATGCCTGTGAATGTTACGATCATGAAAACCAGCCCGCGGAAGCTCCGGGCATACTTGCCGAGTGCCCCGGATCTACCACGCGGATCACACCGCGCACATCAGGCGGCGCCTGCGCACCGAGACGATCCGCTTCTCGGCGGGGCTGCTCGCGGCCGTCCTGCTTGCCGTGGGCAACGGGATCCTCGCCGCCCGGCTCGACGGCCGGCACGCCACCCTGACCGCCGCCGTGTGGTGGGCCGACGGGCTGTTGATCATCATTTCTCTGCTCGGGCTCGCCCTGGCCGGCGCCCAATACGTGGTCTACCGCCGGCGTCGGCCCGACCTCGACGCTGCGGGCGCGGAAGCGATGGGTGAGCGCGCCGCCCGACTGCACTACGGCTCCAGCGACTGAAAAGTCCTTCAGTCCGGGCGCTCGATGCCGACGTACCGGGCGGAGGAATGTGGTCATGGCTGGACGGCACCGACACGCCCGCGCATCGCGCGGCCGTTTCGCATGGCTGGGTGCCGCCGTCCTGATCGTGCTCTACCTGGGCGGTTTCACCCAGATGCCGGTCAGCTCCGCCGCGTTCACCGCCACGACCGACAACTCGGCCTCCGCGTTCACGGCCCGCGCCACCTTCGGCCTGACCCAGACCGCCGGCTGCTTCAGCGACAACGGCTCGGGTGGTTGCCCCACCACCGCTTCGGGCATCGCGAACGGCGCCGCCGTCGTGGTCAGCCCGGACGGCAAGAACGTCTACACCGCTTCGGTCAGTGGCAACGCCGTGGCCGCGTTCTCCCGCAACGCCACCACCGGCGGCCTCACCCCACTCGCCAACCCCAACGCTTGTCTGAGCAACGCCAGCTCTCCGCCGCCCAACTGCAGCTCAGCGACCGGCCTCCTGAGCCAGGTCTGGGACCTCGCGATCAGCCCGGACGGCAAGCACGTGTACGCGGCCGCGTACGGCTCGTCGACCCTCGTCGTCTTCGCGCGCAACGCCACCACCGGTATGCTGAGCTATCAGAGCTGCCTCTACGGCAACTCCGCCGTCGGCTCGTGCACGTCGGCGCGGGGCATCGCCGGCGCCAACGGTGTCGTCGTCAGCCCGGACGGCAGCTACGTGTATGTAACTGGCTTCAACTCCAAGGCGCTCGCGGTCTTCGCGCGTAACACCACCTCGGGCGCGCTCACCCAGACAGCCGGCGCCAACGGCTGTTTCACCCTCACCGCCACTGGTACGGCCGCCACGTGCACCGTCGTCTACGGCATCGACCAGCCCTACTACCTGCGAACATCGCCGGACAACCGCAGCATCTACGTGGCGGGCTACGGCAGCAACGCCATCGCGGTCCTCCAGCGCAACATGACCACGGGTGTACTGACCCAGCCCTCGGCCCCCAACGGCTGCGTCTACACCGGCACAGGCAACGCGAACTGCACCGGTGCGCCCGGCCTGACGGGAGCGTGGCACATCGGCATCTCACCGGATGGAGCCACCGTCTACGGCGTGGGTAACACGAGCAGCTCAGTGGGCTCGTTCTCCCGGAACGCCAGCACCGGCGTCCTGACCGCGATCGCCAACCCCACCGTGCGCGCGATGACGAGCCCAACCGGCATGGCCGTCAGCCCCGATGGGCTCTTCGCCTTCGTCTCGGCCTCGGGAAGCGGCGGCGTAGCGGTCTTCCGGCGTGACGACAGCACTGGCGTCCTCACCCAGGTGACCCCCAACGCGAGTGGCTGTATCGGCGCGTCCGCCAACGGCTGCACTACGGGCTCCGGCTTGAGCGCTGCCGGGGGAATCGCCATCAGCCCGGACGGCCGGGACGTCTACGTGGTCGGCGGGGCCAGCGCCCGAGGATATGTCGCGGTTCTCAATCTGACCCACTAACCCGGTGGCGCCGATCCTCCACGTCCCAGCGGCGCAGCTCGGCGTCGATCTCACGTTGGTCCGCGGCCCGATCTCGCTCATCCGCCGTCTCTTCCCGCAAGTCGGCCAGGCGTTCGCGCTCGTCGGCGGCGGCTTCGCGCAGGTCCGCACGCCGATCTCGTTGATCGGCTCGGTCGTCGCGCAGGTCGGCCTCGTCGTCGCGCCGGGCGGCGCGCTGGTCTTGTTCCCGCAGGGCATCGGCGCGCTCGTCGAGGTGGCGCTCCCGCTCGCCGGCGGAGTCGGATCGTCCATCGAGGCTACCCCTGGCCGGTGCTGTCGGTCGCCGTGCCGTCGCCGCGTACGGAACGGAGCAGCAGTTCGGACACATCCGTGACCCGGACGTCGTCGGCGGCACGGCCCTGCTGTTTGCGGGTGGCGACGCCGTCCGTGAGCATGCTGATGCAGAACGGGCAGGCCGCCGCGACCACACTGGCACCGGTCTCCAACGCCTGGTCCGTGCGGGTCTCGTTGATCCGGGTGCCGAGCGGCTCTTCCATCCACATCCGGGCCCCGCCGGCCCCGCAGCAGAACGACGTCTCGCGGCTGCGCGGCATCTCGGCGACCTGCAGCCCCGGCACGCTGCCCAGCAGCTCACGAGGCGGTTCGAAGACCCGGTTGTGTCGACCCAGGTAGCACGGGTCGTGGTAGGTGACCGCGGCCTCGACCGGGTGTGCCGGGCGCAACCGTCCGTCCGCCACCAGCCGGGAGAGCAACTGGCTGTGGTGTACGACCTCGTAGTCCCCGCCGAGCTGCCGATACTCGTTGCCGATCGTGTTGAAACAGTGCGCGCAACTCACCACGATCTTGCGCGCGCCGACCCCGTTGAGCGTTTCCACGTTCTGCCGGCCGAGCTCCTGGAACAGCATCTCCTGGCCGAGGCGGCGGGCGGCGTCGCCGGTGCACGTCTCGCCGCTGCCGAGCACCATGAACTCGACGCCGGCCTCGTGCAGCAGTTCGGCGATCGCGCGGGTGGTGCGCTTGGCGTTCTCGTCGAGGGCACCTGCGCAGCCCACCCAGAAGAGGTACTCGACGTCGCCGGGCAGGCGTTCCTCGCCGCCGGTGCCGAAGACGCGGACCTCGAAGGGCAGCCCGGCTGTCCACTCCAGCCTGGCTTTGGCGCCGCGGCCCCACGGGTCGCCGGCCCGTTCCAGGTTGCGCAGCATGACGTTGGCTTCCTTGGGGAACTGCGACTCGATGAGCACCTGGTAGCGCCGCATGTCCACGATGTGGTCGACGTGTTCGATGTCGACCGGACACTGCTCGACGCAGGCGCCGCAGGTCACACAGGACCACAGCACGTCGGGGTCGATGACGCCGCCGCTGTCGGCCGGTCCGATGAGGGGTCGTTCCGCCTCGGCGAGGACGTCCCGGGGCAGCGCGGCCCGTTCCTCATCCGAACTGGCGAGCAGGTAGGGCGCCTTGGCGAGGGCGTGGTCGCGCAGGCCCATGATGAGCAGTTTGGGGTTGAGCGGCTTGTCGGTGTGCCACGCCGGGCACTGCGACTGACACCGGCCGCACTCGGTGCACGAGCCGAAATCGAGCATGCCCTTCCAGGTGAAGTCCTCGATCACCCCGCGGCCGATCTTGTCGTCCTCGTCCGGGTCCTCGAAGTTCACGGGTACGCCGCCCGAGGTCACGGGCAGCAGCGGGCCGAGTCCACGGGGGCGCCGGGAGAACAGGATGTTCAACGGCGCGAGGCCGATGTGCAGGTGCTTGGAGTGCACGACGAGGACGAGGAAGGCGAGGACGACGCCGAGCGACAGCAGCAGGCTCACTGTTTCGAGGACCTCGTTGGCGGCGTGTCCGGCCGGCGCTAGCGCCTTGGCGGCCAGCTCGGAGGCGAAGGCGCCGCGCGCGTACGGAAAATTGCCGGTGTTGATCTGGGCGCCGCGGCAGAGCAGCAGCGTCCACATTACGTTGAAGATCATGAAGAGGACCAGCCAGGCGGCGCCCGTGTGCGAGCCGAAGAACCGGGACCGGCGTCCCTCCCGCTGGGGCTGGTGCCGCAGTCGGATCGCGGCGAAGGCGACGAGCCCGAGCAGCACCGCCACGATGAAGAAGTCTTCGAGGAAGCCCAGCCAGGCCTGCTTGCCGATGAGCGGGATGTGGAAGTCCGGGTCGAAGAGTGCCCCGTAGCCCTCCACGATGGTCGCCCCCAGGACCAGGAATCCCCAGAAAACCGCGAAATGCGCAATTCCGGGCACGCTCCACGTCAGCAGTTTGCGCTGCCCCAACACCTCGGTGACGATCGCCCACGTGCGGGTGCCGAGCTCGGTGGTGCGCCCGGGCTCGACCGGCTGCCCGGTGCGGGCCGTCCGGACCAGGGTGCGGATCCGCCGCCCGGCCAGCGCGAAGGCGGCCGCGGTCAGGGCGAGTCCGAGCACCATGCGTATCGTCACGTCGTCTCCTCGCTGGGGCTGGTCAACGGGTGGCCTTGCGCCTGCTGATCTCGGCCAGCAGTTCGGGCACCACCCGGTGGACGTCTCCGACCACGCCGAGGTCGGCCAGGTCGAAGATGGGGGCCGCCGGGTTCCGGTCGATCGCGACGATCGTCTCCGCGTGCTGCATGGCGGCCCGATGGCGCACCGAACCCGAGATGCCCAGGGCCAGGTACAGCCGGGGGTGCACGATCGTCCCCAGCTGATCGATCTGTTCGCGCCGCGGACACCAGCCGAGCTCGGTCGCCGCGTGTGAGCCCCCTGCCGTGCCGTGCAGCGCCTCCGCGAGCGCGCCGACCAGGGCGAACGACTCCTGCGAGCCCAGCCCGCGGCCGCCTGCCACGACGATGGCCGCGGTGGCAAGGTCGCCGGACACCTCGGTGCCCCCGGGCCGCCGGGCGATCCGCCGGACAGCGCGAACCCCCGCCGGGAAGCCGATGTCGACCCGGCGCACCGACGGCTGCACCGGCGCCGGGAGTGGCTCCACGGCGTCGGTGCGGATGGTCAGCACCGGCACTCCGGCGGTCACCCGGGACTCGACGCGATAGGCGCCCAGCAGCGCCGACTGCACGGCGACCGGCCCGTCCACGTCTCGGCGCAGGTCGACGGCGTCACTGATCAGGCCGGAGCCCAGCCGCGCCGCGAGCCGCGCGGCGATCTCCTGGCCCAGCCGGTCGGAGGCGATGAGCACCGCCGCGGGTGCGTCCCGGCGGACGAGATGGGTGAGCAGTTCGACCCGGGCCGCGGCGGGGTGCTCGGCCAGCTCGGGGCGGGCGATGGTGGCGATCGTGGTGGCGCCGTACCGGCCGAGAGCGACGATGGCGGACGGGTCGGGCGGACCGCACAGCACTGCCGTCGGCGGACCGATCCGCCGGGCGAGGGTCAGCAGTGCGTCCGTGGAGCGGGGCACGCTGCGATCGGCGGTGGCCTGGTCCACGAGCACCAGCACAGGTTTCATGACCCTCTTCCCGGTGGGCGAACGGCTACAGGAACTGGTGCACGGTGAGGAAGTCGGCGACCCGGATCGCCGCGATCGTGGGCTCGTCAGCGAGCACGACGGGGGAGCGGGCGGCCGGCGTTGCCGCGACGGTGTGGACGACCGTGGCGCCCGGTCCGGCGCCGGGGATGCCGAGGTCGGTCAAAGACCAGGTGTGCACCAGCTTGTGGTGCGCGTCGAGGGTTGCCGTCAGCGTGGGCAGCAACGGCTCACCGCAGCGCTCGGTGACCGAGACGACGGCGGGGAGCGCCGCGGCGTACGTCTGCAGCCCGGCGCCGTCGTTCCGCCCGATCTCCACCCGGTGCTCCCGGACCCGGAGGAGGTCGGCGAAACAGAGCACCGGAACGTCCAGCAGCTCGGCGACCATCGCGGGCACCGCCGACGTCCCGGCATCGGAGGAGGCGGAACCGCACAGAACCAGGTCGAAGCCGATCCGGTCCACCACGGTGGCGAGCACCCGCGCGGTGGCGAGCGCGTCACTGCCGTGCAGCCGGTCGTCGAGGACGTGCACCGCGTCGTCAGCGCCGAGGATCAGCGCCCGGCGCAACGCCGCGGCGGCTGCGGCCGGACCCATCGTCACGGCGGTAATCTGGACATCACGGCGCCGGCGCGCGACCCGCAGCGCCTGGTCCACGGCGTATGTGTCGGCCTCGTTGAGCTGGCCGGGGCGCCCGCCGCGCGCCAGGGTGTGGTCGGCACCGAACGTCATGCCACGCAACACGCAGGGTACGTGTTTGACCAGGACGACGATCTTCATCAGGGACAGCCTCCGCCCGCTCAAGAGCACGACGCTGCCGCGAGTGTACGACAGAATATCGATCATCATGGATGATGTTGCCCACGAGCCCGTCTGACCGATCGGAGGATGCGGCAGTGCCCCGGACAGTCCAAGGTCGCTACTGACGGGTAACGGATCGTCAGCAGCATTGAACCGACCGCAGGGATCCTGCGTTTCCATGGTCAAGTTCAACAGGGGGTCGAGGATGATCATCGGTGTACCGCGGGACCCGCACCCGGGCGAGCGGCGCGTCGCGGCGACACCCGCCACCGTGACGCAGCTGGTCAAGCTCGGTTACGACGTGGTGGTGGAGGCTGGCGCCGGAGTCGGCTCCTCGTTCTCCGACGAGGCGTACGCCGCCGCCGGGGCGACCGTCGGCGACCCGCTCGCGGCGGACGTGCTCTTCGCGATCAACCCGCCGACCACCGAGCAGCTCGACAAGCTCGGCACGGGCGCCACCCTGATCGGCATGCTGAGCCCGCGGCTCGACCAGGACCTGGTCGACGAGCTCGCCCGGCGCCCGATCACCGCGCTGTCGATGGACGCGGTGCCGCGGATCTCCCGCGCCCAGTCCCTCGACGTGCTGTCCTCCATGGCCAACATCGCCGGCTACCGCGCGGTCGTCGAAGCGGCACACGTCTTCGGCCGGTTCTTCACCGGCCAGGTGACCGCTGCGGGCAAGGTACCCCCGGCGAAGGTCCTGGTCGCGGGCGCAGGCGTCGCCGGGCTCGCCGCCATCGGCGCCGCGAACAGTCTGGGCGCGATCGTCCGGGCCACCGACCCCCGCCCCGAGGTGGCCGACCAGGTCCGCTCGCTCGGCGGCGAGTACCTGTCGGTCGAGGCCGCCGACGTCGAGGTGTCCGCGACCGGCTACGCCAAGGAGATGTCCGACGACTACAACGAGCGCGCCGCCCGGCTGTACGCCGCGCAGGCCGGCGAGGTCGACATCATCATCACGACCGCGCTGATCCCCGGCCGTCCCGCCCCGGTGCTGATCACCGCGACGATGGTGGCGAGCATGAAGCCGGGCAGCGTGATCGTCGACATGGCCGCGGCCAACGGCGGCAACGTCGAGGGCACCGTCAAGGGCGACGTGGTCGTCACCGACAACGGCGTCACCATCATCGGCTACACCGACCTGGCCGGCCGGCTCCCCGCCCAGGCGTCCCAGCTCTACGGCACCAACCTGGTCAACCTCATGAAGCTGCTGACACCGGAGAAGGACGGCCAGCTCACCCTCGACTTCGACGACGTCGTCCAGCGCTCGATGACCGTCGTCCGCGACGGCGAACTGACCTGGCCGCCGCCGCCCGTCGCTGTCTCCGCGGCGCCCGCCGCTGTCGCCCCGGCCGCAGTCGCCGTCGCCGCGCCCGAGCCGGCCGCCAAGCCGGGCCGCCAGCTCGCCATCGTCGGCGCCGCGGCGGCCGCGCTCTTCCTCCTCACCGCGCTGGCGCCGGGCTCCCTCCGCGGCCACCTCACCGTCTTCGCCCTGGCGATCGTCATCGGCTACTACGTGATCGGGCACGTGCACCACGCCCTGCACACGCCGCTGATGTCGGTGACCAACGCGATCTCCGGGATCATCGTCGTCGGCGCCCTGCTGCAACTCGGGCACGGCGACTCCGTGGTGACCGGGCTGTCGTTCGTCGCGATCCTGCTGGCCAGTATCAACGTCGTCGGTGGCTTCGCGGTGACCCGCCGCATGCTCGCCATGTTCTCGAGGAGCTGACCCGATGAGAGTGGAAACCGCGGCCCAGGCGTCGTACATCGTCGCCGCCCTGCTCTTCATCCTCGCGCTGGCCGGTCTGTCCAAGCACGAGACCGCCAAGGTGGGCAACACCTTCGGCATCGCCGGGATGACGGTCGCCCTCGCCGCGACCGTCGCGCTCGCCATCGAACTCAAGATAAGTACGACCGGACTGATCCTGCTCGCCGCCGCCATGCTGATCGGCGCCGCGATCGGGCTGCACCGCGCGGGCAAAGTCGAGATGACCGGCATGCCGGAACTGATCGCCCTGCTGCACAGCTTCGTCGGCCTCGCCGCAGTCCTGGTGGGCTGGAACGGCTACCTACACGTCGAAGCCCACCTCGACGGCACCGAAGCCGCCATCCTCAGCGGTCAGGACATGCTCGGCATCCACAGCGCCGAGGTCGTCATCGGCATCTTCATCGGTGCCGTCACCTTCACCGGCTCGATCGTGGCATTCCTCAAGCTGTCCGCCCGGATCAAGTCCAGCCCGCTGGTCCTACCCGGCAAGAACCTCCTCAACGTCACCGCACTCGTGGCATTCGTGGCGCTCACCGGCTGGTTCGTGGTGGCTCCCCAACTCTGGCTGCTGATCGTGGTCACCCTGGTCGCGCTGCTGCTGGGCTGGCACCTGGTCGCCTCCATCGGCGGCGGTGACATGCCGGTCGTCGTGTCCATGCTCAACAGCTACTCCGGCTGGGCCGCCGCAGCCGCCGGCTTCCTCCTCGAAAACGACCTGCTGATCGTCACCGGCGCACTCGTCGGCTCGTCCGGCGCCTACCTCTCGTACATCATGTGCCGGGCGATGAACCGGTCCTTCCTGTCCGTGATCGTGGGCGGCTTCGGCATCGAAGCCGGCCCCGCCGGCGACCAGGACCTCGGCGACCACCGCGAGACCACCGCCGAGACCGTCGCCGAGCTGCTCACCGCCGCCGACTCGGTCATCATCACCCCCGGCTACGGCATGGCGGTCGCCCAGGCCCAGCACGGCGTCGCCGAACTCACCAAAGTGCTGCGCGAACGCGGGGTGAAGGTCCGCTTCGGCATCCACCCGGTCGCCGGCCGCCTGCCCGGCCACATGAACGTCCTGCTCGCCGAAGCCCGCGTCCCCTACGACATCGTCTGCGAGATGGACGAAATCAACGACGACTTCCCGGGCACGTCCGTCGTCCTCGTCATCGGCGCCAACGACACGGTCAACCCGGCGGCCACCGAAGACCCCACCAGCCCGATCGCCGGCATGCCGGTGCTCACCGTCTGGGAAGCGGACGACGTCATCGTCTTCAAACGCTCCATGGCTTCCGGGTACGCCGGGGTGCAGAACCCGCTGTTCTTCCGCGACAACTGCTCCATGCTGTTCGGCGACGCGAAAGAGCGCGTGGACGCGATCCTCACCGCGGTGACGGCCCTGGCCCCGGTCCGGCATTGAACGTCACGTCAAGTCGTCCAGGATGTCCTGGCCGAGGCTGATCAGGACCGGCTTGTTCTTCCTGACCGCGGTGGCGTACGACGCCGGTGTCAGCTCTCCCACCCCATACGAGAGCATGACTCGGGCATTGCTGGCACGAAACGACAGCACAATGTTCTGTCGATCACCGTAGACAGCAAGGTAGGCCTCGTCCCCGATCCCGCCGACCTGCTCGGGTGCAAGCATTCGTCCCTCTGCGACGGATTTTTGCCACTCCGCTTCGAATTCTGTCGCTGTTTTCTGCTCGGCGGTCGGCGTACCTTGCCCACGGTCGATGCTGATCAAGGTCGTGACAGACCCGACGCCCGTTCCCCACGTGCAGGTGACGAGCTGGGAGATGAGGCTGTCGATGTTGGTGTCGCCCGGCTTGCCGACAGCGGGCAATGCCAATCGTTTGGCGGCGTCGCCGTCGAGGGTGGGGCACGGATCCGTGACCTTGGTGTACTTGCCTACGAAAGCACCGTTGGCCGAAGCGAGGGAGGACACGTCCGGGCGAGGCGGGACCGAGACGGGATCGGCTTCGAGCCCGCACCCGGCCAAACCCAGGGTGATCGCCAGCGCCGGTGCGATCGCCAAGCGACGCATGCTCATTTCTTCTCCCAGATCAGTCGGAGACGGGCGACGGCCACATACCGTCCGGGGTGAGGCCGGTGAGGTCGGCTTTCTCGGCCTCCAGCTGGAGGATCTGGTTCAGTACCTCGGAGATCCGGGCGCCGAGCTGCGCGATGTAACCGAGGACCTGTTCGGTGATCGTGCCGATGACCTCGGAAAAGTGCTCGAGCAGGGAGACCACCTGCGTGACGGCACCCGAGGAAGCCGCAACGATGTCAACGCAGGCCGTCATGAGGCTGCCGTAGACCGCCGCAAGCCGTTCCCCGAGGCTCGCCATATACGCCATGTTCCCGGCGCCTGCCTCGCCGAGATATTCCACGAGCTTCTTGACCTTCGCAGTAGCGTTGGACACCGCGTCCTGCTGATCCTGCACTCGCTTCTCATAGGTGTTCTTAGCGGGGCCGCGCCAGAAATCGATCTCGTCGGAGCCAGTCATTTCGCCGAACATGCCGGACATCGGCCGGGTCACCTTATTGTTGATCTCAAAGCCGCGGGTGAACAGTGATGCGACCGGTACTGCACCGGCCAGCGAGTCAGCGGCCTTGGTCAGAATCTCGGAAATCTTGGCACTCACCTGCTCGGTGAGGCTCTTGATTTTCGCAAGTTTCTCATCCAAGTCACCGGTGACCAACTCGACGACCTTGCCGAAAAAGCTATCGTTCAACTCGTCGACGGTCCGCTGCATGAAAGCGTTGACACCGTTGATGAGCTTCTCGAGTTCGTCGCGGATCTTTCTGACGAGCTCCTCGACCGCTTTGACAGCTCGCTGGAACGTTTCAATCGCGAGCGGGATGTACTCGCTGCTCGGTGTCGGTGTCGGGGCTGTCAACGGTGCTCCCCTTCCGCCGCGGCTGGTCGCCTCACGACGTAGCGATGTTGTCGAAGGACTTGGCGCTGCGACCGTCTGTCTGGTCGTATTCATCGGCGCACTTCTTCAAGGCGTCGCCGAAGCGTTCCATCTTGCCGGAAGCGTCATGGAACAGGCTGAACAGCCATTCTTGCGTCTTGGAATAGGCGCCAGCCTGGTCCATGCTGGTCATCAACGCGGCATGATCGATGACCGCAAATGCCGTTGGCTGGAGGGTCATGAGTCCCATCGCGGAGCGGATACCAGCCATCTGGTCTGCGAACCCATACCACTTTCTAGCCTCGGCCCGGATGCCCTCGGTGGCGACCTCGATCGCCTCCTGACTAAAATACGGATACTCGTCGGTCATAGATCTGCAACTCCTCTGGAGAGCCAGTACCGTGGATCTGCCTCGCGCGAAGCCTGCGTCAACGCGGCGCGCGCATCCTCGACCAGCAGATCAGCGCCGGACGCGGAAAGTGCGCCTTCGTTCACGTCAGCCCGCTGCACCGCGAATCCTGTCATCGTTATGTGGAAGAGGCCCCGTGGACCGGTGATCAACCGCTGCTGTGGGTTGTCGCGTAACCGGCCGATCCGGTCAGCGGCGTCGACGATCGAGATGGCGCGGTCGATCTTTTTGGACGCTGCCGCGGTCTCAGCCGCTAGGTTCGCGACTGGTTCTTCCTGACTTGGGAAGAATTCGCTGACATCAACCTCGCGCGCCTTCACCGTGCGTCCGTAATGGCTTAAGGTTGCCATTGCGATGAGACTCATCTCCTGGGCGAATGCGAGTGCGTCCAGGACGGCAGAGGCTATACCAGCTGGACCGACCGAGTACCACCAGTCGGATTGAATGGACAGGTCGACGAAATCGCCGCGAACGTCGACATAGCAGGTGACGGTGCCGGTTGCGTCGCTGCCGGGAATGCGGTCGAGACCGTCGACGGGTAGGTCCGGTGATGTTGCCGTGATCGCATGGCGAAGTTGCTCGGCGAAGATACGCGCGCCGGAAATCCGTGGGTCATCAGCGCCAATGGTCCGCTGGCTCTTCAACATGTGACTTTCCGGCCCCCGCCGATCGAAGACACCTGGTCAGCGTTCTGAACAGGTCGCGGGCTACCTTAGCTCACCGCGCGCCGGCCGTGTTGCCGTCCACGGTCCGCCGGAGGTTAGGTTGAACTCATGCAGCCAGCAACCAGGCCCATGAACCATGAGGTGGACGCGGCGGTCATCCTCAGCGGACAGTACGACCTCAGGGGCTATCCGTTCCCCTATCTGGCCGTCCTGTCGAATGCCACCAGCGGAACGAGCATCGTCTCGAGCTTGTTAACAGCGGTTG
The DNA here is from genome assembly GCF_044452725.1 of Actinoplanes sp. NPDC051859. Lineage (NCBI taxonomy): Bacteria > Bacillati > Actinomycetota > Actinomycetes > Micromonosporales > Micromonosporaceae > Actinoplanes > Actinoplanes sp. NPDC051859. Next base: position 253,307 of record NZ_JBITBX010000011.1, read on the forward strand.
GACTCTTGAAGGAGCAGGGCTGGGAGCTAGTGAGTGTCGCCAATACGGGAACCGCCGGGCTGCACCTCACGGCATTCCTCAAGCGTCTAACGTAATTTCGGCGGGAGTGAGCGGGCGAAGCGCACTCCTCGCTCCACCCAGGAGCCCAGCTTGCCGGCCGTGAGCCCGGCCGGGTCGATGTGCAGCCAGCCGTCGAGCTCCCGGCCGCGCATCTCGAAGCGGGCGGCTTCGGGCTGCTCGACGAGGCGCGGAGTGTCCGCAGGGTCGACGCGCAGCAGTAATCCGCCCTGGCCGCTGGCGCTCACTGCCAGGTGCCCGTCGATGAGGAACGCGAGCCCGCCGAACATCCGCTTTTCCGTCAGCCCGGGCTCGCCGTGCACGAGGTCGCGGATCTGGTCGGCGAGCGCCTCGTCGTATGCCATGGCGACCAGTCTTCCACCGTTCGGCTCTTTCACCGTTCGGCGGTAGCCGTTTCAGCGGGCGTTCAGGTGGGGTACGCGACGATAGCTTGGCCGACTGCCCCCGGAGGAACCCATGCGCGTACTCGTCGTTGACGACGAACGGCGACTCGTTCGGTCGTTGCGGGTGGGGCTGGAGGCAGAAGGTTTCGCCGTGGACGTGGCGCACGACGGGACTGACGGGTTGTGGCTGGCGCGGGAGAACGCGTATGACGCGATCCTGCTGGACCTGATGTTGCCGGGGATCAACGGCTATCAAGTGTGCGCCGCTCTGCGGGCGGAGCAGGACTGGACACCGATCCTGATGCTCACCGCCAAGGACGGGGAGTGGGACCAGGTCGAGGGGTTGGATACCGGCGCCGACGACTATTTGACCAAGCCGTATTCGTTTCCCGTGTTGGTGGCGCGGCTGCGGGCGGTGGCGCGGCGCGGTGCTCGGGAGCGGCCGACAGTGCTGGAGGCGGGTGACATTCGGCTGGATCCGGCGGCGCGCCGGGTGTGGCGGGGTGAGACGGAGGTGGAGCTGACGGCACGGGAGTTTTCGCTGTTGGCCTTTCTCGCCCGGCATCGCGGGGATGTGGTGTCGAAGCGGCAGATTCTGGACGCCGTGTGGGACACCGATTTCGCGGGAGATCCCAACATCGTCGAGGTGTACGTGCGGCATCTGCGCAACAAACTCGATCGACCGTTCGGCCGCGCGGCGATCCAGACGTTGCGCGGCGCCGGCTACCGGCTGGGCAGCGACGGTGGCTGAGCGACGCCGTCCCTGGTGGCAGCGGGAACGCCGTCCAGCGGGCCGGCGCACTGATCCTGCGGCGTTTCAGCACGTGGCGACGGCGGATGCCCGGGATTCGAGGTCCAGCGCGGTCCGGTGGCGGTGGAGCCGAGCTTCGGTCCGGTTCCGGGCAACGTTGTACGCCGTTCTCGTGGTGGCGGTGGCACTCATCGGTGGGGCCGTGGTCTTCGTGATCTTGGTCGGGGCATCGCTGCGGAACGGGGTGGAAGCCGCCGCCGAGCAGCGCGCGGCCGCGTTGGCCCAGCAGATCGAGACGGCTGGTCTGCCGGCGCCGGTCTCCGCGGAGGGGGCCGAGCCGGACGATCTGGTGTGGCAGGTGGCCGACGCCTACGGCACCGTGGTGCGGTCGTCGCAGGGGCTGGCCGAGCCGTTGCCTGCCGCAGATCTCGACGAGGTGCGCATTGCCGGCGGGGACAACCCGTACGTCGTGGTGACCGAGGAGGCGGGAGACTTCCGCGTTTCGGTCGCGGCCTCGCTGGAGGAGGTCGGCGAATCGACCGAAGCGCTGATCGTGCCGCTGCTGACGGGTGTGCCCATGCTGCTGGTCCTGGTCGGTTTCACCACTTGGACGGTGTTGGTCGGTGCGCTAGCGCCGGTCGAGCGGATTCGGCGTGAGGTGGAGGGGATCACCGGCGACCGGTTGGACCGGCGGGTGCCGGTGCCGCCTTCGCGCGACGAGATTCACCGACTGGCGCACACCATGAATCAGATGCTGGCCCGGCTGGAGGACGCGCGGACTCGGCAGCAGCAGTTTGTCGCGGACGCCTCGCACGAGCTGCGGTCGCCGCTGACCAGCATGCGGCAGGCGGCTGAGGTGGCGCACGCGCATCCGGGGGCGCTGGGGGAGGGCGAGCTTGCCGACGCGGTGGTGGAGGAGTCGGCGCGGATGCAGCGGTTGGTCGGCCAGTTGTTGCTGCTGACCCGGGGTGAGGCGCTCAACCGTACGCCGCAGGATGTTGATCTTGATGATCTAGCCTTGGCCGAAGCCGGCCGGCTGACCCGGGCGGGGTTGACCGTCGAGACCGCCGGGATCGGCGCGGGGCGCGTGCGCGGTGACGCCACGGCGCTGGCGCAGGTCGTGCGAAATCTGGTCGATAATGCCGCCCGGCACGCGGAACGGACGGTGGCGCTCGCGGTACGGCAAGGTGGCGGCGTTGTCGAACTGGTTGTCGAGGACGACGGCGGGGGAATCGCCGAGCCGGACCGGGAGCGGATCTTCGAGCGGTTCGTCCGGCTGGATGAGGCGCGGACGCGCGATGCCGGCGGGAGCGGGCTCGGGCTGTCGATTGTGCGCGAGATGGTGGCCGTCCACCAGGGGACCGTCCAGGTGTCGGCATCAGCGCTGGGCGGGGCGCGCTTCACCGTCCGGCTCCCGGCTGAATAGCCCTTCAGGTTCGTTCAGCGAGGCTTCAGGCACACCCGGGCAGGGTTGCACCCATGAAGATTTCGCGGAAGCGCACAGTCCTGATCACTACCGCCACTGTCGTGCTCCTGGGCGCAGGTGGCGCCGTGTGGGCCACCGCGGCCAGCGCCGACGTGCAAGGCGGCGACCGGGAGCGCGCTAGCGCCGCCGCAGTCCAGGCCGTTGGTGGCGGCACGGTGGCCGATGTGGAGAAGAGCGACGACAACGGCGAAGCGTATGAGGTGGAGGTGCGCAAGGCCGACGGTGCCGAGGTGGAAGTCGCCCTCGACAAGAACTTCACGGTGATCAGCCAGCAGGCGGAAACACCGGACGCGGGCGAGCGGGTGCTCAGCGCCGCCGACCGCGCCGCCGCTGAGAAGGCAGCACTGAGCGCGGTCGGCGGTGGGACGGTCACCGACGTGGAAGCTGCCGGGGACAGCGGTGGGACGGTCACTGCCGGGGAGGCTGCCGGGGACGACGGTGCTGCCGCCTACGAGGTGGAGGTGCGGCTCGCGGACGGCGCTGAGTGGTCCGTCGACCTGGGCGCCGACTTCTCGGTGCTGCGTAAGGCTGTTGACGATTGACATCCATGAGAACATCCGGGTCCGGCCCGGGCGCGTCGGCTGCGCGCCCGGGCCGGCCTTACCGGGTCAGTTGATCGTGGTGCCGACCCACAGGCTGCCGTTGCTCGGGTGATACCCGACCACGTCGCTGCGCGCGTCTCCGGCGTAGTTGCCGGCGACGAAGCTCCAGTTGGCGGTAGGAGTCACCTGGGCGTACTGGGAGAAGGAGAATCCGAATCCGGTGTTGGTGCCTTGCCACAGGATGCCGTTGCTGGGGTGATTGACAACGATGTCAGTCAGTCCATCGCCGGCGAAGTTGCCCGCAGTGATGCTCCATCCGGCTGGCGGAGTGACCCCGCCAGTCTGGAAGAAGGCGAATGATGCCCCGGTGTTGGTGCCGCGCCACAGGCTGCCGTTACCGGAGTGGTATCCGACGATGTCGGTCCGGGAGTCACCGCCGAAGTTGCCCGATACGAAGGTCCAGCCTGACGGCGGCGCAACGAGGGCCCGCTGAGTGAAGCCGAAGTTGAAGCCGGTGTTGGTGCCGACCCAGATGCTGCCGTTGCTGGGGTGGTAGCCGACGAGGTCACTGCGGGAGTCGCCGGCGAAGTTGCCCGACACGAAGCTCCAGCCGGCGGCCGGGCTGACGGTCGCGTACTGGGCGAAGGTGAACGAGGTGCCGGTGTTGGTGCCGACCCAGACGCTGCCGTTGCTGGGGTGGTAGCCAACGATGTCGAGCCGGGAGTCGCCGGCGAAGTTGCCGGCGACGAAGCTCCAGCCGGCCGCCGGGCCGACGGTCGCGTACTGGGCGAAGGTGAACGAGGTGCCGGTGTTGGTGCCGACCCAGACGCTGCCGTTGCTCGGGTGGTAGCCGACGACGTCGCTGCGGGAGTCGCCGGCGAAGTTGCCCGACACGAAGCTCCAGCCGGCGGCCGGGCTGACGGTCGCGTACTGGCTGAACGCGAACGAGGCGGCAACGGCCGACGGGTTGACGGAAGTCGGGCTGGCCGACCCGGCCGGGGCGTCGCCCGGCCGGGTGTCGGCCTGGGCGGCCCCGGCCCAGGTGACGGCGCCGAGGACCGTGGCCAGGCCGACGGCCAGACCCCGGACCAGTAGGTTGCGCATGATGAGCTCCTCCTCTGCCGAGGAGCGATTGCTGCACACCGAGTGAAAGCAATTTACCCACGCCAATTTTTGCACATTGCGTGCGAAAACTTTCCCACTGGTGGCACCATTCGCCAGGCTCGGCTTCGTGGTGTGCTACCCGCATTCGCGGGCGCATTCCTGCCGGTTCAGCCTCCGCCTTGAAGGTCATCGGGACAACGCGAGAAAGGGGCATCAGCCGCGCATTCGGACCTACTCGAGATCGGTAGGTTTCACCTATTCGTCGCGGTGTTCATGATCGGTGTCGTCAGGCGTACGAGTAGTTCAGGGTGTTGATGTCCCGAACTGCGGCGGGCGTGACGGTGAACGGGAGCATGGTCTCGCTGTTGTCGATGACGTTCGTGGTGCCGGTGCGCGGCTGGTACGTGTCGAGGCCGCGGTTGGTCTGCCACTGCCACCACAGCCGGTCCACGTTGCAGTGGTGCAGCCAGAACACCGGGTCGTTGGGCGACTCCACGGTGGCCATGTGCCCGCCGACGTAGTTGTGCACCCGGTTATGCACGTCGATCTCATTGCGGTTGCGGTAGCTGTTCACCACGGTGTTGTTCCACGGGGAGCGGTCGTACGTGGTCTGAGCCTGCACCGTCGACACGGTCTGCGCGGTGGGCCGGGTCGCGTTGACACCCACCCGCCGCTGCAGGAACGAGCCGGCGATGCTGCTGCGATACATCGACCAACCCCAGGTGGGACTGAAGTTGCCGCTGTTCACGCTGCCGTTGGTGATCGCCCCGAGCAGGTCGGCGGTAAAGGGCGTGGCCGCCTGAGTCCAGTCCCAGTAGGGGAGGAACACGTTCGGGTTGCCGCTGACCGTCTGCAGGTCGAACTCCATCTGACGCAGGTACTCCCGGTGCCACGGGAGGAACGACGGCGCCTGGTGTGCATAGTTGATGCCGTTGCGCGGTCCGAAAAACTCGATGTGCCGGTCGATGTACCAGTTGTACGTACGGCCGTTGGCGGATCTGGTCTTGAAATCTCGGAGCGCGTTCACGAACGCGGTCTTCTCGGCGGGGGTCATGACGGCGAAGCTCTTGCGCACGACGGCCACTGTCGGACTGCCTTTCTGCGGAGGGGAAGTGCTGGTCAGTGGTGGTGCGCTCGCGCCGCTTCGGCGCTGAGCTCGGAGCCGCCCAGGGTGTCCACGATGCGCGCGGCCAGGCGACGGAGGCCGTCGGCGTGCTGCCCCTCGTCGATCTTGATCGGGTCGTAGTGGTTGATGGAGCTGATGTAGCCGGTGCCCACCTGCGGCGCCGAGCCGTCTTCCGGCACGAACAGGGTGGTGATGGCGGTCAGCGTGACCTTCCGATTGTTGATGTGCAGTTCGTGATTGCCGTTGGCGACGTGCCGACCCCGAATCCGCTTGCCCTTGTAGATCTCGTCAAAGTCGCGCCGGTCTGCGCGGCTGGTCTGCGCGGCCGCTGCGGATTCCGCGGCGGTCAGGCTCGCGATGCCGGCCGCGGCGGTGGACGCAAGTACGGCTCCCGCCGCGGTATACCGCAAAACGTTGCGACGTTTCATCTCTGCCATGGGGTTCCCCGTCTGGAAAAATGCCATCCGATGCGGCATGTCCAGGAGAAGTTAACGGTGCTTAGGGTGGCTCGCCATGGGGCGGACGGCGACCAAGATCAACCCAGTCGGCCATTGTGGATAAGTGATATTTCAAGAGTTTCATATTCGGTTCATAATTACGAAGTCAAGCCATTCGATGGAAAGATATCGACATCAGTGACTTTGTAGCCAACAATGGAGACTGCGCCTGCACAAAGCTGGGCGAGGATCCGAGGAGATGTCATGCGAAACAACGTCACCCTGGCGGCCGCCGTGTTGGTCACCACCGGTCTGCTCGCGATCGCCGGCCCGGCCGCCGCGGCGACGGACCCGGCGCCGGCCAGTCGGGTCGAGACCGCGACCAATACCGAGATCAGCGCCGGAGCCTTCTCCGAGATCTACCGCGGTCGACACATCATGGGCTGGGGCCGTGACGACTCCGCCTGCGCCTACATCGACGGCATCCAACTCGTGCTCTACCCCGTCGGCAACGACTGGTACGTGAGCGCCGTCCAGGCCTACGAGCAGGCACACGGCGTCCGTGAGATCACCAAGGCCTCGGTACGGACACTCGGCGAGTTGGACCTGTTCCCGCCGACCGAAGCGGTCCCGCACTGCCCCCGCTTCCTCGGAGACACCCTGCCCGGCTGACGACCGCCGACCCCAACCCGGCAGGGTGGGGCGGGTGACCGGTGACCGGGCGCTAGTCGCTAGCGCCCGGCACCCGGATCGCCGAATCCGCTCCTCAACTGCACCCGAGCCAGTTTCAACTGTGGTGCGCTCCTCGTCGAAGATAGGAGCATGGTGTGCCAACGGACGGCTGTCGGTCCGGAATCGGAGACGACAGCGCCGCAGCCGCACTCCAACGGCATCCCGCTGCGCCGCCTGCGTACGGTAGCCGGCTTGTGCGTGGCGCTCGTCGCGCTGTACCTGTACGTCGTGCTCGCCCGGCCGCTGAACGACTACGGAATGATCGTCTTTGGTGACCTCTTCCTGGTCATCGTCCCGATGTTCGGCAGCCTGCTGGCCTTCCTCGGCTGGCGCCGCGCCGCCGGCACGCCGCGCTCCGGCAGCCTGCTGCTGGCATTGGCCACCTTCTTCTACGGCGCAGGGCAGGCAGCCTGGTGCTACTACGAGCTGTACGCCGACGAGCCTCCGTTCCCATCTCTCGCCGACGTCGGCTTCGGTGCCTCGGTGCTGTGTCTGGTCATCGGGATGGCCTCGTTCGTGCCGAAGCGAACGCACCGCCTCCTTGCTGGGCTTGATGGTGCCCTGATCGCCAGTTCGCTGCTCTATGTCAGTTGGGCCCTGGTCCTCGGCCCGATCGTGCGCAGCGGGGCCGGCAGTCCGCTCGAGTGGAGCCTGCTCCTGCTCTATCCGGTGGCCGATATCGCGACTGCGAGCATCGCCCTGACCGTGCTGGTACGGGCCGTGACCGCCCACCGTTGGCCGCTGCTCATCGTGGTGCTCGGCGCGTTCGGCCTGGCTACCGCCGACAGCGTCTTCGCCTACCTGGCCAACCAGGACCAGTACGAGGCGGGCCGCTTGGCCGATCTCGGCTGGGTGGCCGGCACCCTGCTGGTCGGATTCGGCATCTGGTGGCGGGGGCCTGCGCGCACCGCCGGACGGTCCCTCGCGCCGGCCGGCGAACCGGAGTTCGGCACCCGGGTTCGGGTTTCCACCGAGTTGCCCGAGCGTTCGTCCCTGGTCGGGCTGATCCTGCCGTACACCCCGCTGGTCATCGGCATGGTCACCACGCTCGTGCTCATCCTGCGGGACTGGACGCTGGACCCGGTGTTGTACCTGATGGCGATGGGCGTCGTGCTGCTCGTCGTGGCCCGCCAGCTCACCGCGATCAGGGACAACCTGCACCTGAACCGGCGCCTCGGCAGCGCGGTCGAACAACTGCAGGAACGCGAACGCCAGCTCGAGTTCCTCGCCTTCCACGACCCGTTGACCGGCCTGGCCAACCGGGCACTGTTCCACGACCGAGCCGCGCACGCGCTCGCCCGCCAAGACCGACTCGGCACGTCGCTGGCTGTCCTCTACATCGACCTGGATGGCTTCAAACCGGTCAACGACCAGCTCGGCCATGCCGCCGGCGACGCGCTCCTGCTGCTGGTCGCCGAGCGGCTACGCGGCTGCATCCGAGCCACCGACACCCTCGCCCGCCTCGGCGGCGACGAGTTCGCCGTCATCAGCGAGCCGATCGACGACGTTCTCGACGTATCGCTGGTGGCAGACCGGATCGTCGAGGCGATCGCAGAGCCTTTCCTGCTGGACCACGGCGCGGCCCAGATCACCGCCAGCGTCGGCATCGCCATCCGGACCCCAGGCGACGGCGACTGGGGCACTCTGCTGCGCCGGGCCGACGCGGCGATGTACGCCGCCAAGGCGGGCGGCAAGAGCCGCAGCGTCGTCGCCGACCTCGTCGAATCCCCGGCACACCCCGCCTGACCGCGACCGCGGCGCTACGACCCTGGTCAGACCAGCTCCGCGAGCAGCTTCTCGGGACGCAGAGCGTCGTACGTGCAGTCGCCGCCCAGGCCGAACCGCATCGTTGCCAGTGCCGGGTCGTCGACCAGGGTGGCACCGCGGGCTCGGATGTGGCGGCGGGCGAGGTCAGCCACCGACGGCTTGGTGTGCCGGCGGGCGGCTACTGCGGACACCAGCGTCGCGATGTTGTGGCCGTCCTGTTCGACACGGGCCCGTGGCTGCCCGTTGAGGTAGACGTCCACGTAGAGGATCTCGTGGGTGTCGAGGTCGAGGAGCATGGGTACGGCGTACCGCTTGCGACCGGTCAGGGCGAAGGCGTTGACGACCGTGGCCGGGTCGAACACGCGGTGCGTGCTGGACGCCGAGTCGCGCAGCATCCAACCCGTGTACGCCTCGGCCAGCGCGTCGAACGTGGGGCCGGCGTAGCGGAACACCACCGGCACCAGGTAGCGCCAGCCGCGCTTGTGGGCGACATGGGCTGCCTTGGCCAGGTCGATGTCGACGAACTCCTGCGCGCCGGTCGGTGCGGAGGTGAGGTCGCCGGAGTGGGTCATGACACCGTTGCCGAGGTTGGTCCAGGACGCCTGGGCGGCGATGCTGAAGTCGGCGTTCAGGGCGATGCAGGACAGGTCCAGGTCGCTGCGCTCGCCGTCTTCCCGCCAGTGCATGAACAGCCGCACCACCTGGGCGTCGCCGACGGGGAGTCGGCTGCCGCGCTCCACCTGCACGAGACCTTGCGCGGTGGCACGGAGGGTGTCTGGGAGCAGCAGCCGGTCCAGCCCCGGGTCGACGTGCACGGTTTCGCCGGACCAGTCGCCTTTGGCCGCGATCTGGGCGTCCACCGCGGTGTCGAGCGTGCCGAGCAGCTCGGTGCGAAATTCGGCCGAGACGGCCAGGTGGCCGGGCTGCCGGACGATCGGCAGCGCCGAGCCGTCCTTGCCGAAGACCACTCGGGGGTACGTGTGCCCGTTGTCGGCGAGCTGCGCGCGGGCGGCGAGCAGCACTCGCAGCGGGATCCGGTCCGCCGCCGCGGTGAGCTCGCCGACCAGCACGGCCTGCTGGTCGGCCGCGGTGGCAAGGGCGGCGAGCCGGCGTAGGCCGCGGCCGAGCAGGCCGGGTGCCTCGGCGGCGCACAGGCGAACAGCAGCGGCGTAGTCCGTCCAGAGCAGACGCTCGAACCGGGACGGGAAGGAGGTGTGGTCGTGGCGGCTGTGGCGCAGCCAGAGGAAGGCCGACTTGGCCCGGAGTGCGCGGAATTCGCCGAGGTGGAGACCGCGGTCGATCGCCAGCCACAGCCCGCGGCGCCGAAAGATGTCGCCGAGGCGATCGCTGGCCTCGAGGGTGTTCACCACGACGCGGCGGTCGGCGCGGGACAGCCGGGGGAAGGTGATGGGGGCGCTGAGGCTGATGTCGCCGCCGGTCAGTTGGGCGAAGAGCCGCAGCAGGTCGTCGGGGGTGGCCCCGGTCGTCGGGAGCCGCTTGCGGTCGTGCGCCCAGAGCAGCGCGAACAGCAGCGTACGGTTTTCCCGGAAGCGGACCTCGCTCAGCGTGATGCCGTCGGCGCCGAGCCGATCGACCAGGATGCCGAGGTCACGCTGCACGTCCTCGCGCAGCGACGCTGCGCTGAGAAAACAGTCCCGCATCCAGTCGCGCAGCCGGGCCTCGAGTTCGGTGGCGCTGACCAGTCGCACGGTGATCCAGGTGATCCGACTGTCGCGGGGCAGCAGCCCCTGCGCCCGCCGGTCGGCCGCTGCCCGCTTCTCGTCTTGCGGGATGGAGGATGCGGGCCACCAGTCGAAGTGCGCGACACCCAGCGCTGTCCGGAACGACATGTCGTCGAATTCTGGGAGCTGGTCCGGAAAACCGGGGAACAGCGGTGCGTAGGTGCCAGATTCTCCGCGCCGGGCGCGTACGTGGGCGAGCACTGCGCGATGCGGTCCGGCCAGGCCGTCGGTGATGGCTTCCGGGTTGCTGAACCGTACGCCCGCATGCGCGAATTCGAGCAGCAGTGGGGCAGAGACGCCCGGGGTGGCGGTGCCGTCCGGTGTGCCGACCAGTCTCAGCCGGTCGAATCCGATTCGCTCCAGCGCGTCCATCCGTGCCCCCGTACCCACGTGAAATCGGCGCCGCGAAAGCGACGCCGATGCGAGGAGAGTGCCCGGGCGAATATCTAAGAGGATGTCGAAGTATGCCCGTGCTAAGCCTCTGCGCAGGAGCGTACGGGACCCGTCCGACGCCTGGCACCTGAATATCGGGGCGGCCGGCTGGCCGCCCCGATGCTGGTGCTGATCAGCCGCAGTTGGCCCAGCCGCTGGTGTAGCTGGTGCCCTTCGAGTAGCCGAAGATGCGGACGCACTTGCCCTTGCTGCGCTGCTTCACCGGCCCGGCGTAGTACGTGTACGCCCCGGTGTCGTACGCCCAGGATCCGCCCTTGACCCGCAGACCGGCGGTGATCTTCGTGGCCTTGCCCAGCGCGGTCGTCTTGAGGGTCACGACGCAGGTAGTCGTGCCGTTGTAGAGCTGGTAGACGGTCGCGCCGGGCAGCTTGTGCGAGCGCTGGAGCTGGTAGCCGCTGCCGCACACGCCCTTCGCGGTGTACGGGTTCGCGGCCTGCGCCGGGGCGGCCATGCCGGCGATCAGCAGGGTGCTGCTGGCGGCGATGACGGCAAGCCGGGAACGCTTCGAGATGGTGGACATGATTTCCTCTCGGGGAACTACGCGGACCGCGAGGTTTTACCCCTAAAGTCCGTTTTATAACCCTACGAGAAGTCCCCAATGAGCTGGCCGACCGCATACGTGACCGCCATAGCTGCCGCGCCGCCGCCGACCAAGCGGGCGACCGCGCGCCCCGCGGCGGCCGAGCCCAGCTTCGCGCTGATCGCCCCGGTGATCGCCAGGGCGAGGATCACCACCGCGAAGGTGACCGGCACCCGAGCGCCAGGCGGCGGCATCAGAATCGCTGCCAGGGGCAGCACCGAACCCATCGTGAAAGCCAGCGCCGACGCCCCGGCCGCCTGCCACGGATTCGCCAGCTCCTCGGGGTCGATCCGCAGCTCGATGTCCACGTGCGCCGCGAAGGCATCCTTCGCGGTCAGCTCCTCGGCCACCTGCCGTGCAGTCGACTCCGTCAGGCCTTTCGCGACGTAGAGCGCGGTCAGCTCGTCAAGCTCCTGCTCGGGAAACTTCTCGAGCTCCATCCGCTCCTTCGCGAGCAGTGCCCGCTCGGAGTCGCGCTGGCTGCTCACCGAGACGTACTCGCCCAACGCCATCGACACCGCACCGCCCACCAGGCCGGCCACCCCGGCGATGGCGATCGGGCCGGCAGCCGTCGTCGCCCCGGCGACACCGACGACGAGCCCCGCGGTGGAGACGATGCCGTCGTTCGCGCCGAGCACACCGGCCCGCAGCCAGTTCAGTCGTTCCGCGAGTCCGGCGTCGTGCGGTTCTCCCGCGTGGGTACTCATGATCGATATCCTGCCTCCCGCCGCTCAGCCCACCACGAGCGTCAGTCCCAGCGTCGCCATGATCACAGCGATGACACCATCCACGACCCGCGGCGACCGCGCTGCGCTAGAGCCTGCTTCGCTCCAGGCAACGCGGCCGTCGCGGGAACCTCGCAGGGTGGGTCAATGACGCGAGATCACGCTGATGTTGTTCGGCCAGGAGTCGTGGAGGGTGCCGAGTTTTGCGCCCTGCCCGATGGCCCACCCCTGTTGTCCGCCGATGTTCCGCCAGACACCCCAGATCGAGCCGGTGCGGATGCACAGCCTCGCCACGAGGCTTCATTGGAACAGCAGTGTCAAGTCCCTGCTGTCAGTCGTCGGCCAGGAGGGTGCCGAGCGGTCCCAGGTCGAGGTTGAGGTCGGCGCGGGACAGGCCGAAATGGACGCAGAGCTGGTCCATCCGGTCGTCCAGCGCCATCAGGCCGGTGCCGAGGCGTTCGACGTCGTCTTCGGTGAGGTCGCCGATGTCCATCCGCCGGATCGCCTGCCGTTCCATGAGTTGCCGCAGCAGCTCGATGATGGCGAGGACGAGGCCGGCGAGTGCGCGCTCCGGCGGCTCGTCGCTGGTGGTCATCGGCCGGGTCCGATCGGGGCTACCTCGGCCCGGACGGAGGCCAGCAGGGCGTGCAGTGAGATGCGGACGAGGTCGATGTCGGCCACGCCGAGCACGATCTCACCGTGGACGACCGTGCCACGGCCGAGGACGCGGTCCAGGATGTCGACCAGCGCGACGGGACGTTCCGCTTCGGTCATGGTTGCTCCCGCAGCGTGGTGAAGCTGTAGGCGGCCCACGGTCCGGTGAGTTCAAGTCGCAGACCGTCGGTGCCGGACAGTGACCTCACCGTGGCGGCGAAGGCTTCGGCGCTGGTGCGGTCGACCAGGTAGGCCGCTTTGAGGACGTCGGGACCGTCCCGGACCGCGGCCGCGGCCAGTGCGGCGAGTGTGGCGTGCACCTGGTCGGCGCTGCCGGTGGGATTGCGGGCGAGTTGCCGTCTGCGGCGTTCCAGATAGGCCGTGCCGGAGGCGGTTGCTGCGGGCTCCTTCGGCGGTGCCACGGCGTAGCCTTTGACGCCCCATTCGTCGCGTCCGTCGATCGACCGTAGGGTGCGGTGCAGCTCGTCGCGGTGGGTGTCGACGAATTGGCGGACTCGGTCGTCGCCGAGATAGACGGTGGCGAGCCGGAACGGAATGGCCGTCGTGGTCGCTGCGATGGCGGACACGACCTCATGGTGGGTACGCGCGAGGTGCCCGAGGCGGCTGCTGTCCGTGAGTGCCTGCTCCCATGCTTCCGCGCCGAACTCGGGGAGGCCGACTGTGCCGACCACCGCGGTGAGGTCGCCGCAGGGGAGGGCGTGGACCGGTTCTCCGGCGACGCCGCGGAGGCCGGTGGGGACGTCGGCGACCGGGCCGGTGATCGCATAGAGCCAGGTGCCGATGGACTCAGGCATGGCCGGTCACCTCGCTGCGGGCGCGGCGGTGGCCGGCGGACAGTGTCGGGTCATGTTCCCACCAGTCGATGCCCATTTCCCGGGCGCGGTCGACGGAGGCCACGATGAGGCGGACCCGGATGGTGAGCAGTTCGATGTCGAGCAGGTTGATCCGGATGTCGCCGGCGATGACAACGCCCTTGTCGAGGACCCGTTCGAGGATGTCGGCGAGGTTGGCCTGGCCGGGCGGTGGTGTGGCCGGGACGCCGGCGAGGAACCCGGTGAGCGGGCGGTCCGGCGTCACGGCATGCCCGCCTGGGGCAGCAGCTGAAGCAGAAGGTGCTCTTCCAACTCGGCGGCGTCCTCGGCGCTGAGCTCTCCGGCGGCCAGCGCATCCTGGAGGTCGCGAAGGCTGTCGTGGCTCGACGAGGCGTCGGCAGCTTGGTCTGCGAGGAACTGAGCAAAGAGGATGACGAGGCGCAGGGGGAAGGGCAGGAACATGTCAGCCTCCGTCCGCGAGCGCGAGCGCGGGGGCGACGAAGTCGTAGGCGGCCGTCGGGCCGAGCAGGCGGATGCGGGCCCGCCCCGCCCAGCGCCGGGCCAGCTCTTCGGCCGCGGCTTCGAACGACGCGCGCTGGTCGTGGCTGACGAGGAACGCGCCGCCGAACGGTGCTTCCTGGTCGCCCGCTGGGCGGGGTGTCGCGCCGGCGGCCAGGGGTGCTAGCCGGCTCCACAGCTCGTGGGCGTCGGCATTGCGGGTGGCTGCCAGCGCATGGGCGACCAGCTCGCCGAGCCGGACTCGGGCCTGGTAGCCGTCGGTGTGGCACAGTTGTGCGATGTCGGGCCGCGTGTCGACGACTTCCCGCAGGATCACCTGGCGAACGTGTCGGGCGGTGACGGAGAACTGCACGTGCCCCCGCAGGCGTTCCAGGCCGGCGAGGAATTCCTGCTGGTGAGCGGCGAGCGGGGCGCAGGAGAGGTCGGTCAGCACCGTGCCGAAGCGGGCCGGGAGGACCGGCGCGCGGGTGGCGATCCGGTCGAGCAGCTGGGCGTGGTGCAGGAGTGCGGCCCGGTCGCGGGTGGGCGGGCCGTCGAAGGGTCCGTCGATCACCGCGGCGATGGCACCGTACGGAAGCAGCTGGGTTCCTGGTTCTTCGAAGGTGGCGTCGACGATGCCGTAGACCCGGTAGTAGGCGGTCATGCTCAGCGACCTCCCCGGCGGCGGCGGGTCATGCGGCCGGTGACCGCCTCGATGACGCCGCGGGTCTTGCCGGCGGCGATGCCGGCGGTGACCCCTTCGACCAGCTCGGGGAGGCCGGCTGCGGGCTGCGGGGTGAGCTGGAGGCGACGCATCTCCTCCGCGTACCGCAGGTAGGTGTCGATGCTGGCTACGACGACCCGCGCCTCGATGGCGAGGATCTCGATGCCGATCACGGAGACGCGGGCGGACGCGTCGACGACGAGGCCTTTGTCGAGGATGAGTTCGACCACGTCGGCGAGGCCGCCCTGGGATTGCCGGTCGAGCAGCTGGCCGTGCGGTTGTACGGTCACGGATCCTCCGTCGATGGGGGTGGTGTCGGCCGTGACGGCCGGAGGGGTGGGATGCCGCGACGTCCTTGGCCGGCATCCGGCTGCACCTGCGGTGCCCCGCCCCTCCGGCGGTATCACTGCCCATCCCCCACTCCGGCAGATGGTGCAAACTTCTCGATTCCCCCGTGCGCTACGCCATGATTTCTGCGCCGATCGGGAGCGGTGTCGAGCCGATCACCACGTCACCGGCAGCGCAGCCAGGCCGTACACGATGGAGTCGTCGCGTTTGGGCAGGTCCTCGGCCGCGGCGGTGACCTTGAGGCCGGGGAAGCGCCGCGCAAGGCGGGTCAGGGCGATGCGGAGCTCGGCGCGGGCCAGCGGCTGGCCGATGCACTGGTGCACGCCGAACCCGAAGGCCAGATGCTGATGCGCCTGCCGGTACGGGTCGAAGGTCTCGGGATCGGCGAACACATCCGGGTCCCGATTGGACATGGACAGCAGTGCGGTGGCCGGCTCGCCCGCCCGGATCAGTTGCCCGCCGATTTCGACGTCACGCAGCGCCTGACGGGGCAGCCCGGCGCGGACAACCGTCAGGTAGCGCAGGAGCTCGTCGACGATGCCTTCCGCCGTGGCGTCGTCGCCCTCGCGCAGTTGTTGCCACACAGACGGATACTGCTGCAGCAGCAGCACGCTCATCCCGATCATGTTGGCGGACGTTTCGTAACCGGCGATGAGGACCAGCGTCACCATGCCGATCAGCTCGGGCAGCTCCAGCTCGCCGGTGCGCAGCCGCTCGTGCACCAGCCGCCCTAGCAGATCGTCGCCGGGGTCGTCGGCGGCCCGCTTGGTGTCGATCAGGGTCCGCAGATAGCCGGCCAGCGCCCGGATCCGCTGGGGATTGTCCTCGCCGTCGAGCAGGCGCGCGCTGTGCTGCTGGAACAGGGCGTGGTCGGCGTACGGGACGCCGAGCAGGTGGCAGATCATCAGCGACGGCACCGGCAGGGCGAACGTGGTGATCAGGTCGGCCGGCGGTCCCGCGTCCTCGGTGGCGTCCAGGGCGGTGTCCACGGCGTCGGCGATCTGCGGTTCGATCCGGCGGATGTGCTTGAACATGAACTCGGTGGTGAGCATCCGTCGCAGCCGCAGGTGCTCCTTGCCGTCCATGCGGATGAATCCGCCTCGGTTGGCCCGCGGCATCTGCGGCGGCAGCTCGCGCAGCCGGGGGAAGCCGGGTCGGGTCATGTCGGCGCTGAACGCGTCGGAGCGCAGCATGACTTTGACGTCGGCGTGCCGGGTGACCAGCCAGGTCCAGCCGCCGGTGGGCAGTCGGACCCGGGTGACGGGGCCGTCGAGGTGGCGCCGGTCGGCGGGGGTGATGGGGGTGAACGGATCATGCTCGGGGCTGTGGAACGGAAACAGGGGGAGATCCGTCAAGAGGTCGGCCACAGAGGCGCTCCTCGCACATAGCAGGGCGTACCGGTCAGCACGCGCTACGTTAACCGCCGTCGAGGTAAAGAACAATGAACATCGATGTCTTGCTCGCTGAACAGTCGCACGTTAGGGCGGATATCAATCGTTTCTCAATGTGGTGATTCACCAGACTTTACCGTCGTTTTCATGCATATAGCTTCGATTGTGCGCCCCGCGACACCGCGGCGGCGCCACCTTGGACTGTTGCTCGCCGGCGTGCTCGTCGCGGCGGGAACACCCACGGTCGCGGAGGCGGCCACTCCGCTGGTTTCCGTCAAGCCGGTCGGCTCGGTCGGCTTTGATGGTCTGGTGTACGCCACGGCGTACGCGGGTTCCACAGTGTTCGTCGCCGGTAGCTTCCGGAACGCCATCGTCAACGGGCGCTCGGTGCCCCGCAAGCGGCTGGCTGCCATGAACGCCCGCACCGGGGAACTGCTGCCGTGGGCGCCGGCGACCAACGGCACGGTCTTCGCGTTGGCCGCATCCGGACAGTCGCTCTACATCACCGGCAAATTCACCACGGTGGGTGATCAGTCGCGCGGTGGCCTGGCGAGCGTCAACATGCAGACGGGTGCCGTCGGCGCGCTGAAGCACACGATCAAGGGCGAGGGGAAGACACTCGCCGCGGGGGGCGGGCGACTGTTCCTGGGCGGGAAGTTCACCGCTGTGGACGGCCGTGCGACGGCAAACCTGGCCGCCTTCAACCTGGCGACCGGTGCCCACGACGCTTCCTACACCAGCGGCGCCGACGGGGAGGTCAAGGCGCTGACCGCGGCCGGCACCCGGCTCTATGTGGGCGGCGCGTTCAAGAAGCTCAACGGGGCTGCCAACACGGTGCGGCTGGCCGCGCTGCAGCTCGCCAACGGGCAGGTGGACTCGACCTTCCGGCCGATGACGCCGTACAACACGATGGCGATCACCGTCGCGCCGGACAAGGTGTATGCGGCGCTGGCCGGGCCCGGTGGGCGGGTGGCCGCTTATCGGCCGGACGGGCAGCTGGTCTGGAGCTCGGTCACTGATGGTGACGTGCAGGCGCTGACGCAGCTCGACGGCACCGTGTACGGCGGCGGCCACTTCACCGTCGCCTGCCCCGCACCCTCGCGGACGGCCACCTCCTGGTGCCCGGCAGATCTGCGCAGTCAGCCGAAGCTGGCGGCGTGGAACTCCGACACTGGCAAGCTGCTCGACTGGAACCCGAAGAGCAACGGCAAGTGGGGCGTGCTCAGCATGGACGTCCACCCGCGCCTCGGCCGGATCGCCGTGGGCGGCGAGTTCACCGCGATGAACGGCGTGAACCGTCCGCACTTCGTCCAGTTCAGCACGCCGGGCGGGTACGGCTCCGGCGGCCGCACCGGACGCTAGCGAGCAAGGGGTGGTGCCGGCGCTTGGACACCACCCCTTGTCCGAGTCAGCCGTGCCGGCGGCTCCACGGGCCGGTGATGGCGAAGACGTAGCCCGGCACCTGCACGTTGGCGAAGAGGAACCGGCCGTCCTGGCTGAAGGTCACCCCGGCGAACTCGCTGTCGTTGAACTCGTTGCGAGCCATCGGGTAGGCGGTGCCGGATTCGGTGAGACCGACGACGTGACTGAGGCCGACGCCGTCTTCGGCCAGCATCAGCCCACCGTACGGTGACAGGGTGATGTTGTCGGGTCCGTCGTAGGCCAGATCCGCGTCCGGGTCGGGGTTGACGCCGAAGATGGTGGTGAGGGTGACGGTGCGGGCCGCGGGGTCGTAGTGCCACACATGGCCGTCGTGGTCGTTGCGGCTGCCGTCCTCCTTGCGGGCGAAACTCGCGACGAAGTAGACGCCGCCGTCGCCCCACCACTGGCCTTCCAGCTTGCGGCTGCGGGTGATCTGCGTGTCGGTCAGCTGGTTGCGCACCGACACGGTCCGCGCGTCCCGGTCCGGCACGTCCACCCAGGTCACGTGGTAGCGCGTGCCGGGCTCGGTGGCCTCGGACAGGTCGAAGATGTGCTTGCCGTACGCGGAGCAGCTCAGCGCCTGCAGCTTCCCGGCCGTCGCTCCGCCCGGGCTCAGGGCGAGCGCCCGGAGCGCACCCTTGCCACCGTGGAATCGCTTCGGCGGCGTCCACCGGTAGTAGAGCCCCTGCGGGCCGGCGGCGTCCTCGGTGAGGTAAATGCTGTGGGTGTGCGGGTCGACGGCGACCGCTTCGTGGGCGTACCGGCCGAGGAACGTGAGCGGGACCGGTTGCTGGTTGGCGTCGCGGTCCAGGGGATCGACCTCGAAGACGTAGCCGTGGTCCTTCTGGAACACGCCCCCGGCCCGCTGCTCGGTCTCCTCACAGGTCAGCCAGGTGTTCCACGGCGTCACGCCGCCGGCGCAGTTGTTGTGGGTGCCCGCGACGCTCACGTACTCGCGGAGGCGGTTGCCCCGGCGGTCGACCTCGATGGTGGTCGTGCCGCCGCCCGCGCCCGGGTCGTACGTGACGCCGGGCAGGACGGGCACCCGGAAGGGCTCGGTGCTGCCGACCTCGTGGTTGTTGACCAGCGCCCAGCCGGTGCGGGCGCGGAAGCAGGCGGTTCCGTCCGGGTCGCTCGGTGTCGGCTCGCCGGATTCGAGCAGCGTCTTGCCGGTCTCGGCGACGATCGTGTAGGTGAAGTCCTTCGGCAGGGCGAGCAGGCCGTTCGGGTCGGGGATGAGGGGGCCGTAGCCTGCGGGCGGCCGCACCGCGGCCCGCGCCTCGGCGGGTCCGGCGATGGCGTCGAGGCTGCCGCCGATCGCGATGCCAAGTCCGCCGTAGGCGCCTGCGCGCAGCAGATCGCGGCGGGGGAGTGCGTTGGTCATGATGATCACTTCCCGGTAGGGCGAATAATCAGACTCGATGGACAGTGGAGGAGGACCTGGTGACCAGTCCGGTGCACGTCGTGGTCGACCGGCGCAGCCCGGTCCCGCTGTACTTCCAGGTCGCTCAGCAGATCGAGGTCATGATCGATCGGGGTGAACTGCTGCCCGGCTCTCGGCTGGAGAACGAGATCGTCCTCGCCGACCAGCTGGGCCTGTCGCGGCCCACCATGCGGCAGGCCATTCAATACCTGGTCGACAAGGGACTGCTGGTGCGCAAGCGCGGTGTCGGCACCCAGGTGGTGCACGGTCAGGTCAAGCGGACGGTGGAGTTGAGCAGCCTGTTCGACGATCTACGCCGGGCGAACCAGCACCCCACGACCGAGGTCATTTCGGTCGCTGTGGTGCCGGTGACCGACGACGTCGCCGTGGCCTTGCATCGGCCGCCCGGCACCGAAGTAGTCCGGTTGGAGCGGCTCCGGCGCGCCAACGACGAGCCCCTCGCCATCCTGCAGAACTGGCTGCCCACCGGACTGGCCGAGCTGACCCCCGAGCGGCTCGAAGCGCACGGCCTGTACGAGCTGTTACGGGCCGCCGGGGTGACCCTGCGGGTGGCCGCCCAACGCATCGGCGCGCGGGCAGCCACCCACCGGGAGGCGACGTTGCTGACGGAACGACGGGGTGCGCCGCTGCTGACGATGACCCGTACCACGTACGACGACAGCGGCCGGGCTGTCGAGCACGGGTCCCACGTGTACCGCCCGGCGCTCTACAGCTTCGAGATGGCGCTGATCGAGCGCTGAACCGCAGTAATTACCGCCGTGGACTCCAGCCGCTGGTGTCCACGGCCAGTCCGGCCTCCTCGGCGACGTCGTCCCACTCCACGAACTTGAAGTTGGTATTGGTCCGCGCCTCGCCCTCGGAGTCGTCGACGTCCGGGGTGTTGAAGCCGTCCTGGACGACGAGTAGACCTTCATCGAACTCGCCGAGCGGCACGTTCAACACCATCGCGCCGTCGCATTCCTCGGAGCCGTCCGGGCCGTCGGAGTCGGGGCCGATCCGGAAGTTCGTCACGTACGCGTTGGCGCCCGCGCGCTGGTACACCACGAACGTGTTGTCGCCCTGGCTGGAGGCGAGCAGGTAGCCCCGGCCGTCGCGGCGGTAGTAGATGGTCAGGCCCTCGACGTCGGCCGAGATGTGCCTGCCGCCCGCGCCGGGATCAGGGCCGGAGACCGCGCACTCCTCAGTTTCGGGATCGTAGGTGGCCGGGACCCCGAACTCGCGGACCTTGTCCATCAGGACGGGCGTACCCGTCAAGGTCGCGGGCATCCGCCAGATCCCCACGTCCTCCTGCCCGGCGTAGAGCACACCGGTTTGCGCGTCGACGACCATGCCTTCGACCTGGGGCAGCTCGCCGGGGTCCGCGCACGGCGTCCAGGTGGAGCCGTCCGGCAGCGAGAAGCTGGACGGCAGGGTCAGGGTGCGGACGACGGTGTAGGTGATCGTGCCCGTCGGGGTGGCGACGAGCCGGACCAGAGCGACCTCGGTGGTGTGGCGGCGGCTGACCAGCGCGTAGTGCTGACCCGAAGCCGGGTCGCGCCAGGTCGCCAGCCCGTAGGCGGTGGACTGCTCGTTGACTTCGTCGGGGCTGCTGGAGAACACGAAGGGCGCGGCCGGGTCGGTGACATCGGTCAGCGGTGCGCGTCCCGCCGTTGCGGCGGCGGGGTCGATCCGGTAGGCCCGTAGTGTGTCGCGTCCCCGGTCCGAGACCACGGCCAGATCGGCAGAGACTCCGCCCAGGCGTACGCCGTACGCAAGGTCGACGTTGTTGAATCTTCCGGCCTCGTCGTCCGGTCCGGGGGCGACCGGCGCTGCGATGGTCTGCAGTTGCTTGCCGGCCAGGGAGTAGGCCCGCAGGCCGCCTTCCTTGGCTGTTGCCACGACGACGCTGCGGCTGGCTTTGCCGGGGTGCAGCCAGATGGCCGGGTCGTCGGCGTTGGCGTAGCTGCCGGCCTCGTCGTCGAACAGCGCCGGGGTCTCGAGCTCGGCGTCGATGCGGGGGAGTCCGGTGGTGGCCTGCGCCGCCGAGGCGACGGGCAGCAGGGCCGCGGTGAGAAGGAGGGTCGTGGCCGCGGTGAGCGATCGGCGGCGGGAAGGGAGCTGCATGGCGCCTCCTGCAGGGGGTGCGCACGGATCGAATCGCTCAAGACGTTACAACAAGATGTCCTGACAAAGAAGGTCTTCTATGTACGCTTGCGGCGCTCGTTCGCATGGTGTGCTTTTTGCGGCTCAGGGTTCCCCGGCACCGGCCGAACAGGGAATTGGAGCTTGTTTGCGAGCGAGGAGTGGCGCGTGGCTCAGCAGCCTTCTGTCCTGGACGCGGATGCGTCGGCCATCATCCAGCATGCATCTCATCGCCTGCTGATCTCGGAACGGCTCGCGGTCGTGCTGAACGCCAAGAACGGCGTGATCAGCATGGTGAACGAACGCGTGTTCGACACGACGGACCGACCCCTGCGGGAAATCATCGGGCAACGGCTGGAAACGCTGTGGCGGCTCCCGTCGCAGGTGGTGGACAACCTGCTGGACGAGGCCCGCAGCGGCCGGACCATCGAACAGGTCAACCCGATCGTGGACTCCGGCGGCCGCCAGCGCTGGCTGCGCTTCAACGTCGGGCCGATCGGCAGCCTCGAGCGCGCTCCCGAGGCGATCCTGGTCACCGCGTACGACATCACCGAGGACCGCCGGCAGCTGGCCGAGCTGCGCGGCAAAGCGGCCGCCATCGACCGGGCCCAGGCGGTCATCGAGTTCAACCTCGACGGCACCATCATCTCGGCCAACGCCAACTTCCTGAACCTCACCGGGTACGCGCTCAGCGACATCGTCGACCAGCACCACCGAATGTTCGTCGACGAGTCGTACGCCGAAAGCCCGGAGTACCTGACCTTCTGGGAGCGCCTCGCGCAGGGCGAGTTCGTCAGCGGCGAGTTCAAGCGGTTCGGCCGGGGCGGTCGGGAGATCTGGCTGCGGGCCACCTACAACCCGATCTTCGACCTCGAAGGCCGGCCCATCAAGATCGTCAAGTACGCGCTCGACGTGACCGAGGCCAAGCAGCGCAACGCCGAGTTCCAGGGCAAGGTCGACGCGATCAGCAAGGCGCAGGCCGTCATCGAGTTCGACCTCAACGGCACCATCCTCGACGCCAACGACAACTTTCTGACCACCCTCGGCTACACCGCGGACGAGGTCATCGGCAAACACCACCGCATGTTCGTCGAGGAGGAAGAAGCCCGCAGCGACGCGTACCGGGTCTTCTGGCAGCGACTGGCCGCCGGCAAGTTCACCTCCGGCGAGTACAAGCGGTTCGGCAAGGGCGGCAAGGAGGTGTGGTTGCAGGCCACCTACAACCCGATCTTCGATCTGAACGGGCGGCCGTACAAGGTGGTGAAGTTCGCCAGCGACGTCACCGAGGCGAAGCAGCGCAACGCGGAGTACGAGGGCAAGGTGAACGCGATCGACCGCTCCCAGGCGGTCATCGAGTTCAACCTGGACGGCACCATCCTGAACGCGAACCCGGCGTTCCTGCACACCATGGGCTACACCAATCTCGACGAGATCCGCGGCAAACACCACCGGCTCTTCGTCGACCCCAAGATGGCCGTCAGCGACGAGTATCGGGCGTTCTGGGAAGCCCTCGGCCGCGGGGAGTTCATGGCCGGCGAGTACAAGCGGTTCGGCAAGGGCGGCAAGGAGGTGTGGTTGCAGGCCACCTACAACCCGATCTTCGATCTGAACGGGCGGCCGTACAAGGTCGTGAAGTTCGCCAGCGACGTCACCGAGGCGAAAGAGCGCAACGCGGAATACGAAGGCAAGGTCACCGCGATCGACCGCTCCCAGGCGGTCATCGAGTTCAACCTGGACGGCACCGTCGTCGACGCCAACCGCAACTTCCTGGAACTGATGGGCTACACCATCGACGAGGTCCGCGGTCGGCACCACAGCATCTTCGTCGACGAGAGCTTCGCCGCCTCCGAGCAGTACGCCGCGTTCTGGGAGCGGCTACGCCGCGGCGAATACTCCAGCGGCGAGTACAGGCGCCGCACCAAGGACGGCACCGAGGTCTGGATCCAGGCCAGCTACAACCCGATCTACGACGTGAACGGCGAACCCGTCAAGGTGGTCAAGTTCGCCCTCGACGTCACCGAGGAGAAGCGCCGCAACGCCGAATTCGAAGGCAAGGTGAAGGCGATCGACCTGGCCCAGGCGGTCATCGAGTTCGACCTCGAAGGCCACGTCCTCGCGGTCAACGACAACTTCCTCAAGACGATGGGCTACACCCGCCGCGAGATCCTGCACCAGCACCACAGCATGTTCTGCACCCCCGAATACGTCACCTCACCGGAGTACCGCGACTTCTGGCTGCGACTCAGCCACGGCGAGCTCATCACCGGCGAGTTTGAGCGCCTCGGTAAGTACGGCCGCGAGGTTCACCTGAAGGCCACCTACAACCCGATCTACGACCTGTCGGGCCGACCGACCAAGGTGGTCAAGTTCGCGTACGACATCACCGATCAGGTGCGCCTGCGGCAGCGCCTGTCCCAGAAGTCGGAGGCGATGACGGAGTCGATCGACCGGCTGACCGCCTCCACCGACAACATCGTGACGAACGCCAAGCTGGCTAACGACCTCGCCACCGAGACCCAGTCGAACGCCGAGCGCGGTGCCGCCGAACTGCGCCGTTCCATCGAAGCCATCGACCTGATGGAACGCTCGTCCGACCAGATCGCCTCGATCGTCCAGGTGATCGGGGAGATTTCCAGCCAGACCAACCTGTTGGCTTTCAACGCCTCCATCGAAGCGGCGCGGGCCGGCGAACACGGCGTCGGTTTCTCCGTCGTCGCCGGGGAGGTCCGCAAGCTCGCCGAGCGTTCCTCCGAGGCCGCCCGCGAGATCGGCCGACTCATCAACGAATCGGCCACCCGCGTCCAGCAGGGCGCGCAGGTGTCCCGCCGGGCCGAGGAAGCCTTCGCCGGCATCCTCACCAGCGTCGGCAGCACGGGCGCGACGATCGGCCAGATCGCCGCCAACACCGCCGACCAGCAAACCCAGTCGCAGCTGGTCCAGGAGATCATCGTCGCGCTGACCAGCGAGGTGGAGTGATCAGTACGCCGACCGCCGAGCCGACCACCGCGCCGACGTCCACCACGTACGGTGTCTTCACCGTGGCCGGGATGCACCTCGCGCTGCCGGTGTCGCACCTGCGGGAGGTCATTCCCCGGCCGGGAACGTTCGAGCCCCTGCCGACCACCTCCGCGGCGGTCGTCGGCGGCGTCAACCTGCGCCACCAGGTCATCCCGGTCCTCGACCTGCGTCGGCTGCTGGCCGTGCCCGCCGACGACGACGCGCAGATCATCATCATCGTGGTGGTCGACGACCACCTGCTGGGTCTGTTGGCTTGCACGGTCTCCGGCGTGGTCGCGGTGCCGGCGGTCGATCAGCAGTCCATCATGGCCGCCGGTGCCGGTCCGGCGTTGTTCACGAGCGCCTTCGAAGGACCGGCCGGGAACATCGTGACGATCCTCGACGGCCCGGCACTCGCCGAACTGCCCGGTGTGCCGCTGGTCCGCAGCATCGACGTCGCCGACCCGACCGGGTCCACCGCCGAGGGCGACCAGGGCAAGACCACCATCGTGTTGCTGCGGACGGGCACCTATGGGATGTGCATCGACGTCGCGCAGCTGCACTCGGTCATCCCGGAGCTCGTCGTGCAGGCCTCCCCGATCACGGCGGGCGCCATCCGTGGTGTCGTCCGGGTCGGCGATGCCGAGATTCCCGTGGTGGACCTGCTGGAACTGCTCGGCATCGGCGACGAGACCGGCAGCGCCACCCACCGCGGCATCGCAGTCAAGTTTCCCCAGGGACTCATTGTGTTCGCCATTTCGGAAGTCGTCGAGATCGTCGCGGTCAGCAACGACACCCTGCTGCCGTTGCCGCCCGGCACCGCACTTCCGTCGGTCGTCAGTGGCGTGTTGACCCGCCCCGCCGAACGGCCCTACCTCGTCATCGACACCAAGGCCCTGCACGCTGACGGCAGCCTCTACGCCCTCGCCGCCCTGAACACCGCCGTTGACGGCACCGCCGAACGCCGCGGCGGCCCCGGTGACGGCGTGCACGGCGACCGTGAGCTCCTGATCTACCGTGCCGGGGTGGAACTCGCCACGCCGCTCATCCAGGTCGACGAGATCCTGCCGTTCCCCACCGAGATGATTCCGCTTCCGCCATCCGTCGCGGGCAGCAGTGGCCTGATCGTGCACCGCGAGGTGGCGATACCACTGTGGTCACTCGCCGAGCTCGTCGGCCACCACGCCGCTCCCGACCCGAACGCGAAGATCCTGCTCGTGCAGGCGGACGTCGGCCCGGTGGGCTTCGTCGTCTCCCACCTGTACGGCATCGAATTGCCGGTGTGGTCGGACACTGCCGGAATGACGTTGAGCCTGGACCGCCCGCTGCACACCAGCCCCATCGTCGAGGTGGGCCGGGAGAATGGCGAAGGCCGCATGCTCACCAATCTCGACCTTGCCGCCCTGGCTAACCTGCTCACCGGCCAGGAAACTGAGCATCCGGGTCGGCACGCGGTGGCCGCCCGCTAGGCATGTTCTTATTGCGCCCTGTTGCCTCATCTGAGCGAGCCCGAGCGGCCGGCAAACCCGTGTTAGCGTGCGGCATGGCTCACATCGACCTGGGAATAGACGAGAAGGAATTTCCCGGCATCACCGGACCGATGCGCTACCGGCCCGAGACGGCCGCGCCCCTCAACGCCCTCGCCGAGGCCCTTCTTCGTGGCCCGCACTCGATCCCCGCCGGCGAACGCGAGCTGATCGCCGCGTACGTGTCGGGGCTCAACGACTGCACCTTCTGCTGCTCGTCCCACTCGGCCTTCGCCGCCGCGCAGATCGACGCCGGCATGTCCCTAGTGGACCGAGTGCGGGCTGACCCGAACACCGCCCCGATCAGCCCGAAGCTTCGTGCTCTCCTGCACATCGCCGGCGCCGTCCAGCGCTCCGGCAAAGCCGTCACGATCGAGCTTGTGGACGCCGCCCGCGCGCAGGGCGCCACCGACCTGGAAATCCACGACACAGTCCTGATCGCCGCGGCCTTCTGCATGTACAACCGCTACGTCGACGGCCTCGGCACCTACGCCCCGCCGAACCCGCAGTCCTACCTGCCGATGGCCGAACGCATCGTCACCCACGGCTACGGCAGCTGACGCGGCTCGGCATCGGTGCCGAGCCACGCCAGCAGGGATCAGAACAGGGGACTGCGGCCCTTGTAGCCGCCCGACACCCAGATCGGGGCCTGGAAACCCTTGCCCGTGCCCCGGAACAGATACAAGCCGCCGCTGGTGCTCTTGACCGCGATCAGGTCGGTGAACCCGTCGCGGTCAAAATCGCCGACACCGGTGAAGTCGCGGAAGCCGTTCGCGGAGCCGACCTTCAGCCGGGACTGGAAGCCGCCGTTCTTGCCGCGATACAGGAACAGGTTCCCGGTCTTGTTTTCCTTGACCACCAGGTCGGGTCGGCCGTCGCGGTTGACGTCACCCACGCCGGCGAACTCGCTACGGTCATTCCAGTTTCCGTACGCCAGCGCCGTCCGCTTGCCGAACTTGGCACCCTTCACGCCCGGGTACAGATAGACGTTCCCGTTGCTGATCTGCTGCGCCAGCAGGTCCGGATAGCCGTCCTTGTTGACGTCGCCGATCGCCGTGAGCTCGCGGAGTTTGCGCTGGTCCTTGAAGACCTTCTTGGCGGCGCCCAGCTTGCCGTTGCTCAGGCCGGGGTAGAAGAAGACCGCGCCGGACTTGTGGCGGGCGATGACGTCGGTCAGGCCGTCGCGGTTGAGGTCCATCCGGACGATCTGGTCGGCGTCGGCGAAGGTGGTGGCGACCTTCATCCGGGACGCCTCGGTCACCGCCGTGCCGTTACCCGGGTAGGCGAACAGGTTGCCGGTGCTCTTGGTCTTAGCCACCACGTCGGACCAGCCGTTGCGATTCCAGTCGGCCAGCTGCGCGGGCGGCAGGACGCGGAAGTCGAGGTAGTCGCTGTCGATGTTGATGGAAACGCCGCCGTACGTCTCGACGTGTCCGCCGGTGTACTGCTTCATCCGGCGCCCCGGCGACCAGTAGTTGTCCGGGATCACCTTGTCGGACACCGTGACCTTGCCATCCCACCGGGCAAAATCGAGGTAGTCCGGCCGGACATAGCCGGGCTTCGCGTACACGGCGACCTGATCCGCGATGCCGGATCCGGCGCTGCTGTAGTAGCCCGACAGGTAACCGAGGTCGTGCAGCCGAGCGGTCCACGCGCTCATGAACGCCAGCACACCGGCCTTACAGGCGGCGTTCCGGTTGTCGTACGCCTCCATGTCGTAGATCAGCACGCTGTCCGGGGACAGGCCGAGCGCCTTGGCCTTGCTGGCGGCGTCGGTCGCGGCGTCCCGACCCTGCGCGGCCGCGTTGGCGTTGTCGATCAGATGGCGTCGGGTCACGTTGGTGCAACTGGCCTGCGGGCCGACGTAAAGCGGGAACAGCCGCCAACCCCGGGTAACCTGCTCGCGGACCCAGCCGGCGGTCAGGTTGGGCTGGGCACAACCCCGATTGTCACCACCGAAATAGATGCCGGCCGCCCGGTACGGCGATTCCCGCAGCCACGTCGCCATGGTGTCGCTGGACGGGGCGGTGCAGGCGTCAAAGCCGTACCCGGTGAAGTTGCCAGGCTGCGGTGGCAGGGCAGCAGCCGCGCCGGCGGTGTTGAAGAAAGCCAGCGGGGTGATCGACAGCAACACCACGAAGCCGCCCAGGATGCGCTTGCGGTTGCTCCACAGTCGGCGGGGGTGCATCCGGTGCCGCCCGGCCCGGGGCGCGTCGCTCATGGGTGACCTATCGTCGACAGTTAATGAACCAAGCGATGTAACCAGGCCGGTCTACCCGCGCCAAGATCTGTTCGGCCGATATCCACCTGGCCCGAACGGTCAGCGTCCGCGAGCGTGCCCGCCGCCTGCGGCCCGTTCCCGGCGGAACCCGACTGAGCGCTCCGGCCGGAAAGCGCAGACAACCGGATGAGTCTGCCCCGCCAGGACCACTGCCAAGATCGTCGCCATGACGCGGGACGAGTTCTGGGCACTGGTCGGCACCCGGAAAAGCGACGACGACTTCACGGCGCTGACAGCAGACCTGGCCGGCCGGGACCCCGCGAACATCACCGCCTTCGCGGACCACCTGGCCGAGCTGCTGCACGCGCTTGACACTCCCGCCCACGCGAAAGCCGCCCGAGCACACAACGACTGGTTCCTTTACGTACGCTGCGCAGCCCTCGCCGCCGGCCAGGAAACCTACGAACAGGTGCTGGCCCACCCGGCCGAGCTACGCCGCTTCCGCCGCCGGGAGGCCGAACACCTGCTGACCGTGGCGCCGTCGGCGTACGAAATGCGCACCGGACAGCACTGGGCGCACGAGACGGAACTGAGCTACGAATCCGGCAGCAACCTCACCGCCTGGGGCAAATCGGCAGCGTTCCTGGACACGATGTTCGACGCCGGCATCGCCCAAGCCCCGTCAGGGGGAGTGTGGCGCAAGTGGTGGACGCGCAGAGCGGCCAAGACCGAAGCGCGTTGAGGCGAACCACCACCGGGCCGGCGTGCGGAGCGGGTGCTGCTGAGCCTGATGGGCACTGTCGTGGTCCCTGTGACTGGTCGTCGTCGGCTCACACTTCCTGCGCTGAGGGGTCGGCGCTCAGGATCCGGACCGGCCGGCCGATGATGGACGTGATCCCTGACGGAAGGATGCGCCGATGCGCTGGCCGCGCGCCGCTGTGCCAGCCTGGGTGGTGCATGCCGGATTCCTCGGGTTGCTCATCGCCGCCGGCGCGGCATATGCGCTCGCCGGATCGGGTCAGCGCGAGCTGATCTACACCGCGGCGACGATCCTGCCGGTGCTTACCTTCCTGTTCGCACTCGCCAACGGAAATCTGCCCGACCGGCGTCCATGGACGCTCGCCGTCATCGCCCTGGCCGTGATCGCCGGGCAGCAGTTGTTCTGGCCGACCTGGATCGCTGAGGCACCTCTCGGCCGGGCGCAGGGCATGGTGCACGACACCGCCCAGGCTGTCGCCCATCTGCTGTTTCTGGCCGGTACCGCGGCCGGGCTGCGCCGCCGGGCGAGCGCCGACCTCGGCGGGATCATCGACTCGGCGCTGATCGGGATCTGCTGCGGGGGACCGCTCTGGGAATGGGTGATCCGCCCGCACCTCGCGCCCGGGGCGACGCCGCTGGGCCAGGTGCTGCTGCTCAGCGACCTGCTGGTGCTCTGCGCCGTCGCCGGCAGCCTGATCCGCCTCGGCATGATGGGCCGGCAGGGCCGGGGCACCCTCGCTTACCTGCTACTCACCGCGGTCTTCACCCTGGCATCCACCGTCACGTCGACCGTAGCGCCCGACAGCGGTCGGGTGTGGTCGGCGCTGATGATGCTGGCCGGAGCGTTGACCATCGCCGCCGCGCCGATGCATCCGGACGCCGCTGCCGTGACTCAACCGCCGGTGACCGGGCCGGTCGTCGGCCGGCAGCGGCTGGGTTGGTTGGCGGTCGCGCTGGTCACCAACCCGCTCATGGCAGCGGTGCAGATCGTCCGCGGCGAGCAAGGTGCCAGCCTGCTGCTGCCGGTGGGCACGTTGTTGATCGTACCGTTGGTGCTGATGCGGATCCGGCTGCTCTCGGCGCAGCGGGACCAGGCCGAATAGACCCTCGCCTTTCACGCCACCCACGATGAGCTGACCGGGCTGAGCAACCGCCGGCACGTCGCCGCGGAAATCGACAGCGCCCTGGTGGACCTGAACCGAGGTGCACTGGACGGCGTCACCATCTTGCTGTGCGACCTCGACGGCTTCAAGCCGATCAACGACCAGCATGGCCACCCGGCCGGCGACGCGGTGCTGAAAACGGTGGCGGCGCGGCTGACAGCGGCAGTCCGCGACCAGGACGTGGTCGGCCGCCTCGGCGGCGACGAGTTCCTGATCCTGTGTCGGGGCACGGCCGGAATGGACGCATCGGAGCTGCGCGAACGGATCACCGAGACGGTACGGACACCGATTGCGCTCCCGACCGGAACCGTGTCGGTCGGCGTCACCACCGGTATCGCCCTGGCCGGCCCGGGACAGACCACCGACCGCGACACGCTGATCAGCATCGCCGACACCGCCATGTACGCGGGCAAAGCCGAGCGCCGTACGGTCCAGCAAGCCTGGAAATAGCATCGCGCCGCTCCGCGTTGCGCCCTATCGTGATCGCCATGTTCGCGCCCGGTCTGCAGCTGCCCGCGGGGTTCCCCCTGCCGGACGCTCCCGCGCGCGTGCTGACCGGCGCCGATACCCGAAGCTGACCCTTCCCCAGTAGTCGCAGAACCCAGGGGGAGGGTAGGTGCGACCCTGCCCGGGTTCTGGCGTCCTTTTCCGTTTCTTACATCCAGTAAGGACAGTTCCATGGCCAAGAGCCCGTTCATCCGTACGAAGCCGCACCTCAACATCGGCACGATGGGGCACGTCGACCACGGCAAGACCACGCTGACCGCCGCTATCACCAAGGTTCTCGCCGACCGCGACCCGGCAACCAACCGGTACGTCGCGTTCGACGGGATCGACAAGGCCCCCGAGGAGCACGACCGCGGCATCACGATCAACATCGCGCACGTCGAGTACGAGACCGCCAGCCGGCACTACGCGCACGTCGACATGCCGGGGCACGCCGACTACGTGAAGAACATGATCACCGGGGCGGCGCAGGTCGACGGGACGATTCTCGTCGTGTCGGCGCAGGACGGTGCCATGCCGCAGACCCGCGAGCATGTGCTGCTGGCCCAGCGGGTCGGCGTGCCGTACCTGGTGGTGGCCCTCAACAAGAGCGACACCGTCGAGGACGCTGAACTGCTCGACCTGGTGGAGTGGGAGGTACGTGAGCTCATCGCCGAGTACGGCTTCCCGGGTGCCGACGTGCCGGTGGTGCGGGTCAGCGCGCTGAAGGCGCTCGAAGGTGACGAGCGTTGGACGCGAGCGATCGGGGACCTGCTCGACGCGGTCGACACTTATGTGCCGGTGCCGCCTCGGGAGCTGGGGGAGCCGTTCCTGATGCCGATCGAGAACGTGCTGACCATCAGCGGCCGTGGCACGGTGGTCACCGGCAAGGTGGAGCGCGGCACGCTCCGCGTCGGCGAGCCCGTCGAGGTGGTCGGTCTCGGTCCGAGTATCGCCGCGGTGGCGACCGGTCTGGAGACGTTCGGCAAGTCGTTGCTCTCCGCGGAGGCGGGCGACAACGCGGCCATTCTGCTGCGCGGCATCAAGCGTGACCAGGTGCAGCGCGGTCAGGTCGTGGCGCTGCCCGGCAGTGTCACCGGCCGCAGGAGTTTCCGGGCCCGGATGTACACCCTGACGAAAGAGGAAGGCGGACGGCACACCCCGTTCGTGGCGAACTACCGCCCCCAGTTCTTCTTCCGCACCACGGATGTGTCCGGCGCGATCGACCTCGGTGACCTGCCGATGGTCAGCCCGGGTGACACCGTGGAGTTGACGGTGCACCTGGGCAAGGAGGTGCCGATGAACGTGGGGCTCGGCTTCGCGGTGCGCGAGGGCGGCCGTACGGTCGCAGCCGGCACGGTGACCGAACTGCTCGACTAGCGTGCGGGAGGACCGCCCCCTGTGGGCGGTCCTCCCGTGTCACCATGCCCTGATCGGGCTGATCTACGCGGACGATGACGGCGAGGTGCGGTGGGCTCGGCGGGTCGCCGGCTGAGCGGGGCGCCGGCGAATAGCAGCGACCGGTGGCACCCGTGTGGGCGCCACCGGTCGGTGGGGGCGTACGTCAGACGGTGAACTTTTCGGTGAGGCCGCGGATGGAGCCGGCCAGGTTGCCCAGGTGGGCTGCCGAGGTGTTGACCTGCTGGGCGTTGTGCGCCGCGCCGGCGGCGCCGGAGGCGACGCCGATGATGACGTCGTTCATAGTGCTGACCTGGCCGGTGGTGGTCAGGGCGCTGGCGGAGAGCAGGTTGGTGGTGGCGGCCTGCTCCTCGACGGCGGCGGCGATGGTGGTCTGGTAGTCGTTGATCTGCTCGATGACGCCGGTGATGCGCTCGATGGCTTGCACCGCCGAGCCGGTGTCGTTCTGGATGACGGTGATCCGCTCCACCACCTGAGCGGTGGCCTTCGCGGTCTCGTTTGCCAGGTCCTTGACCTCTGTGGCGACCACAGCGAAGCCCTTGCCATGCTCGCCGGCCCGGGCGGCCTCGATGGTGGCGTTGAGCGCCAGCAGGTTGGTCTGCTTGGCGATGGCATCGATCAGGGCGATGACGTTGCCGATCTCGGCGCTGGAGGTGCCGAGCCGGCCGATGCTGTCGCTGGCGGTCCGGGCGACGGTCACCGCATCGGAGGCGATCAGGGCTGCGTCGCTGGCGTTGCGGGCGATCTCGGCGATGGAGGCGTGCATCTCCTCCGCACCGCTGGCCATCGTGGTCACCTGCAGCGTCATCTCGCCGGAAGCCTCGTTCATCGAGTGGGCCTGCTCGGCGGTGCCTGCGGTCACCTGGGTGATTTCCGCGCTGGCCGCCTCGAGCTGGGTGCTGTGCGCGGACAGCGTCTCGGCGGCGCCGTGCAGCTGGTGGATGATCTCGCGGTTGTTGGCGACGGCGGTGTCGACGGCGGCAGCCATCCGGGCCAGGTCGTCGTTGCCACCCAGATCCACCCGGGCGGTCAGGTCGCCGGCGGCGACGCGCTCCAGGGTGCGGCGGACCGCACCGAGCGCGGTGGTGATCCGCCGGACGCTGCGCCACGCCACGATGATCAGCAGGACGAGGCCGACGCCGCCCGCGATGCCGGCGCCCCGGGCCGCGGCGAACGCGGCGTTGTCGATGTCGTCGACCCACACCCCGGAACCCACAACCCAACCCCAGTTGGGTACGCCCTGCACGTACGCGACCTTCGGCTGAGGACTGTCGCTGCCGGGCTTCGACCACTCGTACTCGACGAAGCCGGACTTCTGCTTCTTCACCACATTGACCATCTCGACGAACAGGTGCTTGCCGTTCGGGTCGGCGTCGTCGGACAGGTCGGTGTTGTCGAGCTCGGGCTTGACCGGATGCATGATCATGCGCGGGCTCATGTCGTTGATCCAGAAGTAGTTGTTGGTGTCGTAGCGCAACACCTTCAACGCCGCTGCGGCCTGCTTCTGCGCCTGCTCACGGGTGAGTTCGCCGGTCGCCTCCCGCGCGATGTAGCCGTCCACCACCCCGATGGCCGTCTCGACCAGCTGCTGGGTCTGCCGTTCGCGCTCCTCGACCAGGTTGTTGCGGGTCGAGATGTTGGAGGCGACCAGCATGATCACGATGCTGAGCGCGGCGATCAGGGTCAGGGCTGCCAGCCGGGCGGTCACGCCCGGCTTGGTGGCCTGCCGCAACCGGTTCAGAATCCAGTTCATCAGCGAACTCCTTGCCGTACGCGGCATTGGGTGGGTGTGTCGTTCGGGGCGATTCGGGTGAGCAGCGTGGTGAGGGTGTGCAGTTCCTCAGTGGTGAACAGGGCGTGCACGTCGGCCGTTGCGGTGTCCAGGTCGTCCCGGACCTTTCCGACCAGGTCGCGTCCCGCCTCGCTGATCTCCGCGAGGACGACTCGGCGGTTGCCGTGTTCGCGCCGGCAGTGCAGCAGTTCGCGTTGGCTCAGCAGGTCGGCCACCACGGTCACCGAGGACGCCGGCAACCCACCGCGGCGGGCCCAGTGGCCCAGCGGCAGCACGGTGCCGGCCCCGGCGTCGTGCAGTTCGGTCAGCAGCCACCAGGCGTTCGGGGTGAGGCCGTGGTCCCGCAGCACCCGACTCAGCGGCGCCTCGATCCGCCGGCCGCCCAACGCCAGCAGCCGGCCCAGCACTGCCGGCCGAATGTCTGCGCTGCGCGATTGGGTGGTCACGCTACGAACAGTCGACAGCGATTGTTCCGCGTTGAAGGCTTCCGGCCGGACGGGCCTGAGAGTCCGGCCACACAGCATGCATTTGGTGGTTATTCGGGAGCGTTTTCCCAGTTCAGGGCCCCCACCCGCGGTCAACCCCACGACCAGAACCCGCTTGCTCGGGAAGTGACAGCGGCCGGACGCCGCCGGGGCTAGCCTGGTATCTGCGGTCGCTCGTTCTTTCAAGTAATTCCACGTTTTGGTCTGACTATTGCCGAGTTCCGGCTGCCGTACGGCTGGCGAGGAGTGCAAGTGGCAACGATCCTGATCGCAGACGACGACCCCGACATCCGTGAAGTGCTCACCTTGATCTTCAGCAAAGCGGGACACCGCGTCCTGCTGGCTACCGACGGCCTCGAAGCGCTGCAAGCCGCCAAGCTCGGGCTGCCCGACCTGGTGCTCACGGACATGGACATGCCGAACCTCGACGGCGCGCAACTGTGCCTCGCCCTGCGCGAGCACCCCCAACTGCGCGACGTGCCGCTGGCACTGCTGAGCGGCACGCTCTACCGCGACGACCCGCGGGTCCGCGACGTCGGCTCCTGCGCGGTGATGATCGAACCCCTGCCGAACCGCAACGTCCTCGCCGCCGCAGAACGACTGCTGTCGCTGGGCCGCCATCCCCACACCGACACTTGCGCCTGCACGCCCGCCCTCCTCGCACCGGGCGCCTACGCCGCCCCGTAGCAACCGACGAGTCTGCACACATTCGGGCGCTTGCGCCGTGCTGTGGTACGCGACGGGTCTGCTCGCGCCCAGGCGTTAACGCCGTGCTGTGGTGCGCGACGGGTCTGCTCGCGCCCAGGCGTTGACGCCGTGCTGTGGTGCGCGACGAGTCTGCTCGCGCCCAGGCGTTGACGCCGCGCTGTGGTGCGCGACGGGTCTGCTCGCGCCCAGGCGTTAACGCCGTGCTGTGGTGCGCGACGGGTCTGCTCGCGCCCAGGCGTTAACGCCGCGCTGTAGTGCCTGACCGGACTGCTCGCATCGCCGGGTGCCCTCCCCGCGCCACAGCGCAGGAACGGGTTGCTCGCGTCTGGACGTTGTGGTGCGTAAGCGGTCGCTTGCTCCTGGGGACCTATGCCGCGATGTAATGCGCGACCGCCAGCAGGAGTCCGGTGGTGCCGCCGAAGGCTCCACCGCCGGCAATGACCGCCAGGGGCAACGGGACGCCGCCTGCGGCCGAAAGCAGTCCGGTAGCGACGCCGGCCAGGACCGCGACGATGGTGATGATCGCGGCCCAGACGAGGCGCGAGGCGGGGGTGGTGGCTGCGGGTGACGTCATGGCGGTGGATCCTCTTCCGGTAGCTCGGCTCAGCGGCTTGCTCGTCCAGCCTGTGCCGTCCAACCGTCGCGTTGACATCCCGTTCCGACTCCTGACATCCGCCGCCGAACTCTGCCGGCGGCAACCGGGAGAATGACATCCGCATGTCGTTGCTTTACATCCGCTGACAGAGCCGTGATGCTCGGCGCACATGGCAGCTTCTTCCGTCGTCGCCCCGGAGATTGGCCCGGCGGACCCACTGGAGCAGTTGCGGACAGCCATCCGCGAACTGCATCTGCATCAAGGTGAGCCGAGCACCCGCACTATCCGCGATCACACGGGCAAGGCGATCAGCCACACCACAGTCGCCGCGGTGCTGCGTTGCACCAGGTTGCCGCGTTGGGGCCAATTGGAACTGGTCGTCGAAGCGCTCGACGGTGACCTGGAAGCGTTCCGGGAACGCTGGAAGGCGGCCCGCCAAGCCGGCAAAGACGCATCCGGACCCAGTGCCGACCCGGCGAAGAACAGCCTGCCGGGCGTCTCGGGAGAGAACAGCCCGGCGCCGGAGAACTCGGTGTCGGACGGCCCAGTGCTGGACTGCCAAGCGCCGGGGGACGCGGTAGCGGACAGCTCGGCGTCGGGTGGTCGGCCGCCGGATCAGGCTTTGGCGGAGGCGCGGACGGTTGCCGCCGCGCTGCTGCACCTGACGAAGGACTGGAATCGGCGGCGGGCGGTCGGTCAGCCGCTTCCTGGCAACAACCCCCTGGTGTTGTCCGTAGCGTTCTCGCCTTTCGGCCTGCTCGCCAGCGCCAACGGCACCGGCACAGTGCGGCTGTGGAATCCGGATGTCGGCGAGTTGGGCGCTGAACCCTTACGCGGCCACAGCGGCAGCGTGTGGAAGGTGGCGTTCTCGCCGACTGGCCTGCTGGCCAGCGCCAGTGACGACGGCACGGTGCGGTTGTGGGATCCGGCCGGCGGGGCGCAGGTCGGCCAGCCGTTGCGGGGCCACACCAGCTTCGTGTTGTCCGTGGCGTTTTCGCCGGACGGCCGGTTGCTCGCCAGCGGAGGCGATGACGCGCTGGTGCGGTTGTGGGACCCGGCCACAGGGCGACCGGTCGGTGAGCCGTTCCGCAAGCACACTCAAGCCGTCCGGGCGGTGGCGTTCGCCCCGAACGGGAAGCTGTTGGTCAGCGCCGGCGACGATGGTGCGGTGCGGTTGTGGGATCCGGTCGGTGGTGGGCCGGCTGGCGAGCTGCCCCGCGAACACACCCGTACGGTCAAGACGATCGCCTTCTCGCCGGACGGTCGGCTGGCCCTCGCCGGCAATGACAGCCTCGTACGGTTGTGGGATGTTCAGCGCCAGCGACTGATCGGGACGCCGCTGCGCGGACACACCGGCGGCGTACGGGCGGTGGCGTTTTCTCCGGACGGGAGTCTTCTGGCGAGCGGCGGCATCGATGGCGTTGTGCGGTTGTGGAATGCCAGCACGGGGGAGTCGGTCGGTGAGCCGCTGCGTGGGCATGCCGGCACCGTACGGGCGGTGGCGTTTTCCCCGGACGGCAAGCTGTTGGCGAGCGCCAGCACCGGCGGGCATGCCACCGGCGACTCGCTGTGGCTGTGGCGGATGATCGATGCGTACGCCCCGGCGCCGGACGACATTGCTGCGTTGCGGGACGGGTTGCGGCAGATCGCCGGCTGATTGGTCAGGTGGTGAAGATGGTGAACGCGACCTCGTGGAGCGTGCCGCCTGCCCGGAACTGGAGGAACATGCGCTTGTCGCCGCGTTCGGCGAAGGCGGCGTGGAAGGACAGGACGCCGTCGGCGGGTGCGTCGCCGGTGATGTTGGCGGGCAGCGGGTGCAAGTGTTTGAGGCCTTGAGTGCGCACTTCGAAGGTCGACAGATGCGCGTACGCGCCCAGGTAGGGCTCCAGCGTCACGGGCTGCCCGGACGTGAGCACCTGGAACTGCATGCCGGTCTGGGTGCCGGAGGTGAGGTCGGCAACGCCGTCGAGGCGGCGCACGGTGTAGGCGCCGGAGCGCGCCTGTGCCTCGGGGGCGGGCACCGGGACCATGGTGGTGTCCCCGGCGATGACGAATGGCACGCCGAGCACGGTCGGATCGGCGCCGGTGGCCCGCTCGTGCGGCACGAACTCGGCGTAGACCCGGTAGGCGCCTCCGTCGCTGATGGTCACCGACGATCGCCAGGCGCCGGCACTGAACTCCGGGTGCAGGTGCTGGTAGCCGGACAGGTCGTCGCGGACGACGTACATGTGCATGGGTTTGGTGTGGACCTGCCGGAAGTCGGTGACCGGCCCGTCGGGGCCGGTGATGCGCAGCGCGATCGTGCCGGGGCCGCGGCCGGTGGGCAGGGTCAGCGCTTCGGCGCGGAAACCGTCGTAGGCGTCGGACAGTCCGTCGCCGTGGTAGGAGACGGCCGAGGCGGCGGGTGCCTGGGCGGGAGCGCGGCTGTCGGCGACCAGGTAGGCGGCCGCGGCGAACGCCGCCAGCAGCACCGCCGCGGTGAGGCGGCGGCGCTGCCGGTCGGATCGGGGTGGTGGCGTGCTCAGCGGACGGCCGCCGCGCCGGTCGGCCGCACCAGGTACAGGCCGACGCCGATGCTCTGGACCGCGACCACGCCGTTCTTCAGGAACGGCAGGGCCATCCAGGTGGCGCTGAAGCCCTTGGCGTTGGAGGCCGGATCGGTGTCGAAGAAGCCCACTTCCGGCAGCTTGGCCGAGGCGACGTTCGTGGTGTCGAGGATCCGCAGACCGCCACGGTACGAGGCCTGGAAGTGCCGGTTGCCGACCGTGTAACCGTTGTGGTTGACGAAGGTGCCGCGGGTGGCGACGTCCTTGCCCACGTAGCGGGCGGCGTCGAGCTTTTCGATGTTGTAGACGAAGTCCGGGCTGCCGCCGCGAGTGCTGATCGTCTCGTCGTTGACGATCATGTGCTTGTAGTCGCTGGTGGCGAAGCCCTGATGGATGAAGCTGGCGCCGGGGTGGGTGACGCTGGACAGGACCTTGATGTTCGCCTTGTCGGTCACGTCGAGGATCTGGAACCGCCGGCCCTGGCCGGTGTAGTTGAAGGCGATCTCCCGCCCGGTGAACCGGGTGTCGGGGCCGGCGTAGTTCACCACGATGGACTCGTGCGAGTAGACCTCGCGGTCGTAGCACGCGGCCAGCCGCAGGGTGAGCGGCGTCGAGATGTCGTAGATCGTCAGGCCCTTGCGGCAGGTGTTCGCGCCGGAGACGTACAGGAAACCGGTGGACTGGTTGATCCACAGGGTGTGGCTGTTCGTCAGGCCGGTGAAATGCGCGTCCGGGGTGAAGGTCTGCGTCGTGGTCAGCCCGCGCAGGCGGGTGAGGTCGAAGACCTGAATGCCGTGCGAGACCGAGTCCTTACCGATGTAGGCGTAGTTGCGGTAGGTGCGGATATCGCACCAGGAGGAATTAGTGCCATTGGCGGCCGGCAGGTTGCCGACATAGCGCGGGTTGACCGGGTCGGTGACGTTCACGAACGACACGCCGTTGGAGCGGCAGTACAGGACGTATTCGTTGTCGTCGCTGGTGTCCGTCCAGTACCACATGCTGGAGGATCCGCCGCCGCCGAGCTCGGACTGCGGCAGGAAGCTGAGCAGGTCGACGTTCTTGCACGGGTACTTGTCGACCTTACCGTCGATGCAGCTCAACGGCGCTCCGGCGATGCGTTCCCCGCTGCGCCACATGGGTTCGTAGATGCGGAGCATCTCGGCCTGCTCGGCCTTGCCCTCGGGGGTGCCCGGGTCGTGTGCCGTGGCCGGGGCGGCGGCGACGGCGAGCAGCAGGAGCGCGGTGATGGCGAGCGTCGTACGGCGTACTCCACGGAGCATGGTGGCGCCCTTTCGCGCGGAGGGGAGTGCGTGCCTAGACGCTAAGTAACACTGTGACGAACGTCAATGTCCTTGCCGGTATACCGTCATTCTGATGAGAAACCAGGCAAGCTCGTGAACATGGTTGCCGGCGTGCCCAGCAGTCCCGGCCGGGCCCGCGGCCCCGCCCGGCTGGTGCGGTCGGTCGACGACTTCGCCCGCGTACGCCACGGTGATGTGCTGGTGTGTCGGAGCACCGACCCGGCCTGGACGCCGCTGTTCCGGCTCGCCGCGGCCGTCGTCACCGAGACCGGCGGTATTCTCAGCCACGCGGCGATCGTCGCCCGGGAGTACGGCATCCCGGCCGTCGTCGGCGCTGCGCGGGCATTGGACCGGCTGACCGACGACGCGCCCGTCGTGGTCGACGGCACCCTCGGCATCGTGGAGCAGGACGAATGACTCATTCTTCAGCCACCGACCTGCTCGTGCTGCACGCGGTACGGCTCAAGGGGTTCGCGGACACCGCCGCCCTCGCCGCCCGGTTCGACCTCGATCCGGACCAGACCGGCGAGGACCTGCTCGACGCACAGGCGTACGGGTGGGTCGGCAAGTCGTCCTTCGCGGGGCTGACCGGTTGGTCACTCACCGACCGGGGGCGTACCCGGAACGAGGCGCAGCTCCGTGCGGAGTTGGACCAAACGGCCGCGCGGAAGGCCGTAGCCACCGTCCACGATCAGTTCCTGCCCCTCAACGGCCAAGCGCTCGCGGCCTTCACCGCGTGGCAGTTGGATCAGCCGTCCGCTGCCGTTGGCTGGTGGGGCAGCCTGGCCGAGGAACTCCGCGGCATCGAGCACGACCTGGTTGCCCAGCTGGCGCGGTTCGGCGGTTATCACACGCGGTTCGCCGCGGCCGCCGCCCGCGCTGCCGGTGATCCGTCCTGGATCACCGGCGTCGAGGTCGACTCGTGCCACCGGGTCTGGTTCGAGCTGCACGAGGACCTGATCGCGACGCTCGGCATCACCCGATGATGTGCGGTCAGGAATACCTGCTGCGTCGCCGGTAGGAAGGCCGCCGGGAGTTGCCCGTCGTGTAGCGCACGACGAAGACCGTGACGGCCGCGCTCGCAAGGGCGACCATGAGCAGGGCGAGCACCGGTGTCCCGCCGATGGCTGGCGTGCTGGCGTTCGCGGACGCCAACTGTGCGGTGCCGGCCGGCCCGGGTGCCGCGGCGTTCGGTGCCGGTGCGGTCGGCAGCGCGCCGAAGTCGACGATGTTGCTGCTCTCCAACAGTGTCATGTGGGTCATGACGAACTGGTTGGTGCGCTGGGCGAGCTTACGGATCGTGTCGTTGCGAGTGCTGGCCCGAATCGTGGCGATAGCGGGGAAGATCTTGCCGTGCGCTGCCCGCAGTCGATCGATGTAGATCTGGTCGAACTCCTCGCCCTCGGCCGCCTCCATCTCGTCGAGCCAGCCCTGCTGATCCGCGTTGGGCTTGGCCGGCAGCGCGATGTCCAGCTTCTTCGCCGCGTCCCGGACCAGCTTGTCCAGTACGCCGTGCTGCTCAGCGATGTCCTTGCCGATGGACTTGATCCGAGGATCGTTCGACTTCTCCTGGGCCATCTCACCGGCGGGGATTTCCCACAGCCCGGCCAGGCGGACCTTCGTGGCGAAGTCGCGGTCCGCTTCGGCGACGTCGCCCCGCCCGCGGTCGGTCAGCAACCCGCTCGGCGGATCCGGGACGCCGGGCTCGACAGCGCTGGCTCCCTGCGGGTCGAGGAATACCAGCGCAGCGACGATGAGAGCCACGTTCCGTGCGTGGCGGCGCCACCGAAACTTGTGATCGACGGTGCGCACGTGAGCCTCCACCCATTGCCGTGGATGTTTCCTGGTGCCCGAAAGTACGTAACATTTGGCGCTGCGGATCACCTCTGCGAATACGAATGTTTCCTGTCCGTAGGCCACCGCCGAAGTTTTGGCTCTTCCGCGCCGAAGGCGGGACGTGCCAGCGTCAGCTCATGATCACTGCAGGAGCCGCCTTCGGGGTCGCCATGGTCGCGCTGGGCATGGTGCTCACGCCGGGCCCGAACATGATGTACGTGGTGTCGCGCAGCATCACGCAGGGCCGCCGCGCCGGCTTCATCTCGCTCATCGGCGTCGGAGTCGGCTTCGGTTGCTATGTCGCCGCGACAGCCTTGGGGCTGTCGGTCGTGTTCACCGCCGTGCCGCAGCTCTACACCGCCATCAAGCTGGCCGGTGCCGCCTACCTGGGCTGGCTGGCGATCAAGGCGCTGCGCCCGGGAGCCGGCTCCCTGTTCGCCCCGGCCGACCTGCCACCGGACTCCGGCCGCCGGCTGTTCGTCATGGGGCTGCTGACCAACCTGCTCAACCCCAAAGCTGCCCTCATGTACGCCGCCCTCATTCCCCAGTTCATCGACGTGCAGGCCGGGCACCTGGTGGCACAGGGCTTCCTGCTCGGCGGCACGCAGATCGTGGTCAGTCTGCTGGTCAACGGGCTGCTGGTGCTGGCGGCGGGAACGATCGCGGTCTTCCTGGCCCGGCGCCCGAGCTGGCTGCGCGTCCAGCGGTATGTGACGGGTACCGCGCTCGGCCTGATAGCGGTCAAACTGGCGACCGACCGCACCCCGGTTGCTGCCTGACCCGCTGACGGTTCCCGGCCAGGCCCTTCACGGCTCTGGGCAGGTTTCGCAGACGCGGCACCGGCCCAGGTCGGAGCAATGCACCGCATGCCGCTCGCACCGTGCCTCCCACTCGTCTGCCGCCGGCCAACCTATGCCCGGCCCGTCGTGCGTGCTGACCGGCTCGAACGCAGCGACGACGCCGCGGAACTCTCGCAGGTACTCCGCGGCGTGCGGCGGGTCGTAGCACAGCTCATCCCACCGGTAGCGGGTGAGTGCCCGATCGATGGCGTCGACCAGAAACTGCCGTTGCGTCCCCGACTGGGCCGGGTCCCACGGCACCTCGGCGAGGTCGAAGCCGACCGTGCCGCGCCCGGACAGGTTCTGGTCGTGCAGCGCGAACCAGCGGGCGAAGGCCAGTTCCCAGGGCGTCTGCGCGAGGTCGGACAGAGCGAACTGCAGGACCGACTGGAAAACGTCGGTGGCACTGTTGCTCAGCGACAGCTCACGGCCGCCACCACTGAACCGATTCCCCATCTCACACCCCCGCGGATCAGACTACGGTCACGATCTGGCCGGGGAACCGGTGGTGAACGGCCTCATCCACCATCGCCGCCGCGACCGTTGCCCGGCTGACTCCGCGCGGGAAGAGTCGCCGTGGCGCCTGTTCCAAGGAACGGGTCTGCCGGTCTGGCGCGTCCGGTCCGGCGGTCATAGGACCGACATGGAAAACGGTGCCGCCCGCGGCGAGCACCGCGGCGTCAGCTGCGATTTTGTCGGGTAGCTCGTGGCGCATCAGGACGCCGAGCATCGCCCGGGTCAACGCTCCGGCCGCAGCGGCAGACGGGCCGGTTCCCAGCGCGCCCAACCAGATGATCCGCTCCACACCGGCGGCGACGACTGCCTGCGCGCCGGCGGTGAGCGTACCGGTGCCGGAGCTGTTGCTGGTGCCGAGCCCGGACAGCAGCACATCCGTCTCTGTGAGGGCGGCGGCAATCGAGCCAGGGTCCCGAACGTCTGCGGCGACGACGGTGAGCCCAGGCCGGACGGGTACGCGCTCCGGCCGGCGGGCGAGCGCCGTGACCGGCAGAGCCCGGTCGAGTGCCGCAGCAATCATCAGTTTTCCGGTGGCGCCGGTGGCGCCGAGGACGGCGATGCGCATGTCAGTTGGTCCCCACGATCTCGAAGGCGGCGGCGTGCACGCCGGGAGCGGCAGCGACGTAACCGGAACTGGCGATGTCCCACGGCTTGCCGTCGAGGTCGGTGACGATGCCGCCGGCCTCCCGGACCAGCAGCACCGGTCCGATGTGGGAGCGGACGTTCTCGAACTGCCAGTGCACATCCATCCGCCCGGCGGCCAGTTGGGCGAGCTGATGTCCCACCGGCACCGACGCACGGACGTAGAGAGCGTGTTGCTGCATCGCGGTGATCGCGGCGCCGACCCGCCGGGCCAGCGGCGCCGCGTGGCCGGGGCGGGCCTGACCGGTGCCGGTCAGGGCGACGGCAAGGTCGGTCTTCGCGGAAACAGTGGTGCGGTGATCGTTCAGGAAAGCGCCGCCGCCGGCTGTAGCCGTGAACATTTCCCCAGAAAGCGGGACGTAGAGCACGGTGAAATCGGGTCGGCCGTCGCGGACCAAGGTGACGCCAATGTTCCAGTCGGTCATGCCATGCACCAGGTTGAGGTTGCCGCCGACCG
Source organism: Actinoplanes sp. NPDC051859 (assembly GCF_044452725.1). NCBI lineage: Bacteria > Bacillati > Actinomycetota > Actinomycetes > Micromonosporales > Micromonosporaceae > Actinoplanes > Actinoplanes sp. NPDC051859. Next base: position 296,936 of record NZ_JBITBX010000011.1, read on the forward strand.
GATCGACGACCCACCGGGCACCGCCGGCGATCGGGCCGGTTGCGTGCTCGTCCTCCTCCCAGCCGGACCCGGGCAGGGCCGCGAGCAGGGCGGGCCGCAGCAGGTCGGTGACGGCTTCGTCATTGCGGCGCAGGGCGGCGAACAGCTCGGTCCGGGTCGTGACGCGGTTGCAGGGGGAGTAGCGGTCCAGAAGGCGGGCGCCCGCTTCGCGCACCAGGTTTGTCGTGCTGGCGATCAGTTCGTTGCTCATGCATCGAGTCTTGATCGCTCTTTTAGATAAGTCCAGTGCACTCTTGATAAGGTAAAGTTTACCGCCATGCAATTGGATCTGAACCTCCTGACCACGCTGGATGCCCTGCTCACCGAAGGCAGCGTGATGGGGGCAGCGGAACGACTGCACCTGTCGTCACCGGCGATCAGCCGTTCCCTCGGTCGGATCCGCAAGCTGACCGGCGACGACATCCTGGTGCGCACCGGCCGGACCATGACGCCGACGCCGTACGCCCTCGCGGTCCAGGAACAGGTCGGCGAGCTGGTCCGGCAGGCGAACACCGTGCTCCAGCCGCGCCGCGACCTGGATCCGGCGACACTGGAACGCACCTTCACCCTGCAATGCCACGACGCCCTATCCGCGGCACTCGCCCCGCCGTTGTTGACGGCAATCGCCGAGCAGGCCCCCGGCGTGCGGCTGCGGTTCCTTACCGAAGCCGCGGCCGACACCGACGACCTGCGGCACGGCCGGGTGGACCTCGCGATCGGCGCCGACGCCCCCGACCTCCCCGAGATTCGGACCGAAACCGTGGGTCACGACCGCTTCGTGGTGGTCCTGCGCGCTGCTCATCCGTACGCCGGACGCCTGGACCTCGCGTCGTACGCAGCCCAGCCGCACGTGCTCGTCTCCCGCCGGGGCCGGCTGACCGACCCGGTGGACGACCTGCTCGCCGCGCAAGGCTTACATCGCCAGGTCCAGGCGGCGGTCGGCTCCACCGCGACTGCCCTGCACATTGCCGGGTGCAGCGACGCCGTTGTAACCGCGCCGAAGGTGATGTGCCGCCCGCTGATCACGGCCTTTGGTCTGGCCGCCGAGCCACTCCCCGCGCCGCTGGTGTTGCCGCCCCTACCGATCATCGGCACCTGGCACCAGCGGTTCGACACGGACACCGCTCACGCCTGGCTCCGCGACCGGACCCGAGCGGTCCTGACGGCCATTCTCGACCCCCGGCTCAGCCCGGTCCGTTGACACGTTGTTGATGCAGCCGTGCGGCTCGGCGGGTGAGGTGATCCCGCTCGGCGAGGTTGGTCGCGGCTCGAGCGGCGTCCGCATACAGGCGGGCTGCGCGGTCCAGCTCGCCTGCTCGCTCGCGGAGGTGCGCCTCGACCGCAATCCGGCGGGGGACCGCCGCATCCACCTGCTCCAGCGCGGCCAACCCGGCGAGTGGTCCGTCCGCCTCACCCACCGCTACGGCCCGGTTGAGGCGTACGACGGGGCTGTCGGTGAGCTGGTGCAGTTCGTCGTACCACTCGACGATCTGCACCCAGTCGGTCTCGTCCGCGGTGCGCGCGTCGGCGTGTAGGGCGGCGATGGCGGCCTGCGCCTGATATTCGCCCAGCCGGTCGCGGGCCAGTGCGGTTTGCAGGATCGTCACGCCCTCAGTGATCAACGTGGTGTCCCATCGGGACCGGTCCTGCTCGGCCAGCGGCACCAACGAGCCCTCCGGCGTCGTCCGTGCGTCGCGGCGGGCGTGGTGCAGCAGCATCAGGGCGAGCAGGCCGGAAACCTCCTCGTCGGCGGTCAGCGCCGCCACCTGCCGGGCAAGCCGGATCGCCTCCTCGGCGAGGTCCAGGTCGCCGCTGTAACCCTCGTTGAAGACCAGGTAGAGCACCCGCAGAACGGTGGTGAGATCGCCCTGCTCGGCGAAGCGCACGCCCGACAGGGTGCGCTTCGCCCGACTGATCCGCTGGGCCATGGTCGCCTCGGGCACCAGGTAGGCGTCGGCGATCTGCCGCGTCGTCAGGCCCCCCACCGCACGAAGGGTCAACGCGACCGCGGAAGCCGCAGTAAGCGACGGATGGGCACACAGGAAGTAGAGCTGCAAGGTGTCGTCCGTCGTCGCCGCCACACCCGGTGGCGGCTCGGCCTCCACTCGCAGTTCGCGGGCCTGCCGCGCTGACTCCGCTCGCACCGTGTCGAGGAACCTGCGCCACGCAACCGCGATCAACCAGGCTTTCGGATCCGCTGGCGGCTCCGCGCGCCAACTGTCCAGCGCGCGGATCAACGCCTCCTGGACGGCGTCCTCGGCCGTCGCGAAGTCAGCTCCACGACGGACGAGCACACCGGTGACCGCGGGGATGAGCTCCCGCAGCGCAGCCTCCTCCACAGCCGGCCGCCGCTTACTCGGTGACCGTGGGAACGGTGTCGTAGAACGGGCGCAGCTCGAGCCATTCGTGGATCGGCGTACCGCCCGGCCCCGGCGCGGCGGACAGCTCCCCGGCGAGCTCCAGGGCACGCTCATAGGTGTCCACGTCGATCACCATCCAGCCGGCGATGACATCCTTGGTCTCCGCGAACGGGCCGTCGGTGACCGGCGGCTTGCCCGGGCCGTCGTACCGCACGAACGTGCCCTCGGGCGACAGCGCCTGGCCGTCCACGTACTCGCCGGTGTCCTTCAGCTTTTCCGCGAAGTCATGCATGTACTTCAGGTGGGCGTCGATCTCGGCGGGCGTCCACTTGTCCATGGGCTCCAAGGCAACGACCGGGGTCGGTCCACCGCGGTAGTGCTTGAGCAGCAGGTACTTCGCCATGACTGGGCTCCTCTCGGTGCGGCCGTCGGGGCCGCGTACACACCGGGGACGATGCCGGTCGCCGATTCTCGACATCCGGCCGCAGGAAATCTTCCCTCAGTTTCCGGCGACCCCGTCACCCCCGGGCAGACAACAGGGCCGGCTTCTGAGATCTCCCGATCCGAAGCCGGCCCGGCCGCCTGAGCGGCAGCGAAATCAGGCCCAGGTGAAGAGTGTGCTTTCTCCGGCCGTGTCGCTGGTGCCTCCGGCGTTGGTCACGATGACGTGACCGGTCGCCTTGGCGCGCCGGGACGGTGATGGTCAGCCGGGTCGATGAGATGATCTTGAATTTGGCCTTGGTCCCGGCCACTGTCACCGCCGTGGTGCCGGTGAAGTTCGCACCGGTCACGACAACCGTGGTTGCCGCCTTGAGCTTGCCCTGGTGGGTCGAGAGGGCGGTCACCGTCGCCTTCGGCGGTGCCACATAGCGGAAGTCGGTCAGATCGCTGGCGAGACTCTGCCCACCGGGCGTCGTCACCAGGACGTTCACCCAGGTGCCGGTCTTCTGCGCGGGTCCCGTACGGGGTGACGACGGTGATATCGACCTGGCCGGCAGCCCGCGCGGGCGTGGTGAACCGGAGCGACGTCGGCGACAGGACCTTGTAGGACCGTTCAACCCTCGTCGGTAGTCGGCCCTCAGCCTGGGCGAGGCAGGGTGCCGCTCAGCACCCACGCGGGTTGCAGTCCGGGTGTGCGTTCAGCCAGTCGGGGCGAACCGGTTTTGTTGCTGTATGGCAAAGGGTCTAACGTGTCCGACGTGACTGCCCCCGCAGTGCTCTTCGCCATGCGGTTCACGGCGCACGAACTCGACGATGTGCGCGTACGGGTGCGCGAACACTCGGCGGTCCGGGGCCTGGACGGCGATGACCTCACCGACTGGGTGATGGCGGTCAACGAGCTGGCCAACAACGCCGTGCGACACGGCAGTCCCACCGCGGAGTTGACGTTGGTGGTTGCCGCCGACCGGCTCCGCTGTCAGGTCCGGGACCAGGGCCGTGGCTTCGACGTGACCCGCTTCCTGGGTCGGCCGACCCGGCCCACGCTGACGGCTTCCGGAGGTCTCGGCCTGTGGCTGGTGGAACACACCGCGCAGATCCTGTCGATCACGTCCGGTGCAGACGGAACGACTGTCGCTGTCACTCCCCGGGTGGTGCAGCCGCCGGGCTGAGGGCATGCCTCAGTGCACGGTCAGTACCTCGAACAGCCCGGTGATCTCCAGCACTCGGCGTACCCGGTGGCTGGCATTGGCGACCAGGAACTGATTCCCATGGTCGTACGCCACGGAGTGGGCCGTCACCAGGCTGCCGATGGCGGACGAGTCCATGAAGGTGACCCCGCTCAGGTCCGCCTCCACGCGCTTCGTGCCCGTCCGGGTGATCTCGCTCAGCAGCAGGGCACGCAGGTCGTCCCGCACCGAGACGTCAAGCTCCCCGGTCAGGGCGACCGTGGCCCGGCCGTCGCATCGGTCCACGCTGTGCCGCCACATCGGCGTCGTTTTCACGAACTGGGCTCCCGTTCCCTGCGATGCCGGCCCGTCACGACGAACAAACCCGATCTCCAGCCCGGAGAGGACCACGGTAAAACATCCGACTCCACCTTCGCTTCGCCCGTGCGGGTACGAAATGCGTGGACGTCGGGTGCACGACAAAGCCGCCCGGTGGTGTGCCGGGCGGCCTGTGTCGTGGTGTGGTCAGCTGATCGTGACGTTGAAGATCGGGTTAGCGGCGAGGATTTTGAACGCGGTGAGGCTGGCGTTGGTGGAGTTGACGGAGATGTCGCGGTCGCCTTGGTCGTCTTTGGCGGTGTCGAAGTAGACGATGGCCTTGATGTTGGGCCGCTTCACCAGCTCCGGAATCACACTGTTGTAGCCGGCAACCTTGTCGGTGCGCTTGCCGACGCGGTGGTAGACACCCCACTCAGCAATCATCAACGGCTTGGCCGCGTGCTGCGTGGTGGCCCAGTCGTAGAACGTGGGTCCGTTCTTGGCTTTACGGTCGAGCAGGTCAGCGAACATGCCGTAGTGGTAGTAGCCCTTCTCCGCACT
>NZ_JBITBX010000012.1:0-172540 GCF_044452725.1 Actinoplanes sp. NPDC051859
CCCCCGGATCATCCGTACGACAGGGGCAGTAAGTCATACCGGACCAGGCGACCGAGCAGTCCCCGGCTGGGGACCTGAAAAAGGTAACGGGGGCGTTGCCGGCGCATCGGGAACTCCGGGGGCCCGCGCTCGCGACGCCATGAGCGGTGCAACGTGGCCCGATGCTGCGGGTACCCGGCGATGGGTGTTCTCCGGTTATCATCTGGCACGGCTCGTCCATGTCGATGGATCAATCAGTACGGGGGAAACACTGGTGCGGAAGACAATCCTGGTGCTTGCGGTAGCCGCGGCAGGGGCTGTGGTGCTGAGCGGATCGGTGGCGGCGCTCGCCGGGGCGGCCGGGCCGGCCGCGGAAGGCGGGACGGCGTCGCTCGTGGAGGACTTCAGTTACCCGGGTGCCGCTGAGGTGGAGGCCGAGCGCAAGATCAAGCTGATCAAGGGTGACGGTCACATCATGCTGGCCGACTGCGGCGCGGACCCTAATCTGCCGCCGGTGGACCTGATTCTGGTGCAGACCTCGAAGCCCGGCAGTCCGGCGGAGACGAACCATTGCTTCAAGGCCACCGGCACCTCGGGTTTCCTCTCGATGGAGGTGGGCGACGTCTACTTCATCCGGGGCGAGGGTGCCCGGACGATCGGGGCGAAGGTCAAGGTCCAGGACGCCACTCCGGTGGAGGAGACCGAGAAGGTCGAGCCGGGTGAATGGCAGCCCGTGGGCATCGGCCAGAGCCGTGGCGCGGCGACCCTGCTGGAGCTGCGCTTCTAGCCGTAGGGCTCGGAGGAATGCTCGCCTGGCCGGCATTGCCGGCCAGGCGTTGCGTCGTGCCCGGGGGAGACGTTCCGCCGGCTCTTCCGGGACTGCGCGGCGCAGAACCGGCCACTTAGGATGTCCGGCACCAGATCGGCGTTCATCAAACGGGGAGACAGATGTTCAGAGCCCGGACAAGCACATTGGCAGCTGCGGTGGCCACCGTCCTCGCGGTCAGCGGGATGCTCGCTCCACCCGCCTCGGCAGCCGAACCGACCGGCGCGGACCGCGCCCGATGCGTCCAACTCCTGCTGACCGGCGGCCCGGCGGTCGCGCGTGCGGCCGAGTTCGCGCTGGTCGGCTCGGACGCCGAGCTGGCCGAATTCCTCACCACCGGTCTTGCCCAGGCGCAGGCCTGGGATGAGCGGGCCCGGCTGGAGGAGCTGCGGGCGCTCAGCGGGCCGGCGACGCGTACGGCCGCGCAGACCGCGCTCGACACCTCACCCGCGGCTGTGCACGCCTTCCTTGCCGGCGGCTATGACGCGCCGCTCGGAAAAGACATCCGCATCCGTACGGCCCAGCTGATGAATGTCGGCGGTGCACAGGTGCGGGCGGCGGCGCAGCAGGCGCTCAACGGCTCGACGGAGGACGTCCTCCAGTTCCTCGCCGTCGGCTGGGACAGCGCCCGATCCCTGGACGACCGGATCCGGGTCGCACAGATCCTGCACGGCGGGGGCCCTGAAGTGCAGGCGGCGGCGCAGCGGGCGTTGAACGGCACGCCGCAGGATCTCCGGGAATTCCTGATCTACGGGCAGGACGTGGCCCGGGCGCGGGATCAGGAGGTCAGCACGCTGGAGAAGCTGGTCGACCGGGCCCGTGAGGCGGGCGACATGGCGCGGGAGGAGACCGAGGCCGCCAAGGTGGCCACCGATCAGGCGGTGGAGGCCGCTCGCCTGGCCAAGGAGGCGGCGGCCCGTGCTGCCGCCGAGACAGCCGCGGCGAAGGGGTCGGCCGCGAAGGCCGCCACCGCCGCCGGCCGCGCCGCCGACTCGGCGCAGCGTGCCGCCGCCGCGGCCAGGACAGCGATCGGGGCGGCCAACGCGGCGTCCAACTCCGCCCGGCTCGCGGCCAACGCCGCGTCCCGGGCCGCCGCGGCCGCTTCCCGCGCCGAGCGGGAAGCCACCTCGGCATACAACGCGGCCGCGGCCGCGGCGGGCGACGCCACCAAGGCGGCCGCCGCCCGGCAGGCGGCCACGGTCGCTCGCGCCGCCGGACAGCAGGCACTCTGGGCGGCCGATGCCGCAGACGCGGCCGGTACCGCGGCCGAGCAGGCCAGCGGGGCGGCTGCGGCCGCGGCGAGCGCCGGTCAGAATGCCGCGGCCGCCGCCGACGCCTCTGCCAACGCCGCAGGCCAGTCCGATGTGGCCTCCGCCGAGGCGGCTCGCGCCCGAGCCGCCGCCGACCTGGCCCGCCGCCAGGCCGCCACGGCCACCCGCGCCGCAGCCACCGCGCAACGGCACGCCGCCGCTTCGGCGACCGCCGCGCGGCAGGCGTACCGGGCGGCCAAGGACGCTGCGGCCCACGCCAATGCCGCGGCGGCCGCCGCCGAGGATGCCGCGGATCACGCCGGCGACTCGGCCGGCGCGGCGAATCGTGCCACCGCTGCCGCGAACGCTGCCACGGTCGCGGCGAACACTGCCACGGAGGCCGCGAAGCAGGCGGCCGCGGTGGAGCAGGCGGCCCGGCAGGCCGACGCCGAGCGTTTGGCCGACTTCCGCCAGCAGGGCATCGACGATGCGACCGCGGCGCGGCGCGCCGAGAACGAGAAGCTGGCCGCAGCGGCGGCGGACGCCACCGAGCAGGCTCGCCTGGATGGCGAGACCCAGCAGTGGCTGGCCGAGGCGAGCGCTTCGGGTGCGAGCGATGAGACCGTGCTCCGCAGCGGCCGGAAAGCCGCGGCCCGGCTGATCCGCACGGGTGGCAGCTGGACCCAGACCGCTGCCGCAACCGCACTCGGCGGCGGAGTGGACGAGATGCGTGCCTTCCTGGCGACCGGGCGGGAGACCGCCGCTCTGGAGGATGACCGCGATCGGGTGATCGTTGCCGCCTCGACCACGACCAAGGACGCCCAGCGCGTCGCCGCCCAGGCGGTGCTGGACAAGCCGCACGCCGAGATCGTCGAGTGGCTCCGTACCCGTACCTATCCGGGGAAGGCCACCGATGACCGGATCCTGATCGCTCAGCTCATGGGCAGCGGGGGATCGGCTACCAAGTCGGCGGCGACGGCCGCACTGAACGGCACCGAAGCCGCCCGGCAGGCGTTCCTGACCACCGGCCGCTATGCGACCGAGGACCAGGACAACCGTGTCAAGATCGCTCAGCTCATCGCGGCGGGCGGCCCCGAGCTGAAGGCTGCCGGCGAGATCGCCCTCTCCGGCCCGCGCGCCGCCGTCCGCTACTTCCTCGATCGAGGTCAGTACGTGGCGGCCCAGCGTGACGCCGATTCCGCCACCCATGTCGCCCGGGTGACCGCGATGGTGCAGGAGGCCGCGAACATCGCCGCCACCGCCCGAAGCGATGCGGCGAAGGCGCAAAAGCTGGCGGCCGAGGCGCGCAAGGCTGCTGCTGAGGCTGCCAAGTACGCCAAACTGGCGGCCGACTCGGCCGACGAGGCGGCCGGCTATGCCCGGCAGGCGCAGAAATCGGCGCAGGATGCCGCGGCCTCCGCGGCCAAGGCGGCGCAGGCAGCCCAGGCGGCCCGCAACGCGGCGGCTGCTGCCAACGCCGCCGCGGCGTCGGCTAGCCGGTCCGCTGACCAGGCCGAGGCATCCGCGGCGCAGGCGAAGAATGCCGCGGACCGGGCGTATGTCTCCATGGTCAGTGCCTACACCTCGGCGCTTGCCGCCGGAATGAGCGCCGTGGCCGCGCGCGCCGAGGCCGATGGCGCGCTGCAACACGCGATCGATCTCAAGCGTCGTGAGGTTGCCGAGGAGCACGGACCGCTGGACGCCTCACCCCCGAACGGCAGGCCGCCGATCCGGTCACAGAACATGTTCAACAACATGCTTGCGAAGAACGCACTTCGGCTGTGGGGCGGCGAGTGTTTCGCCGGCACCAAGCAGATGATCTGCACCGGTGTGAACACGCCCAACGGCCGCCCGATCACGGTCGGCGACTACATGCTCTATCCGGGGAGCCGGGACGAGATGTCCAGTCAGCTCCAGGCGGAGGCCGGCCAGCGCGCGAAGCTTCGGCAGCGCGGCATCCGATCCGACATCTACGGCCCGGACCTGCTGGAACACGAATCCAACCACTCCGATCAGTGGGCCCAGTACCCGTACACGCCGAGCTTCCTGGTCACCTATTTCCACGGTACCCTCACCTCCTACTGGACGACCGGTACGGACGGTGACGGCAACCCGTGGGAGATCCAGGCAAATCCGTACCAGGGCGATTACTGGACGGTGCCGGACGGCGCGACCCCGCCGCCGTTCACCGTGCCTGAGCCGCCTGACATGCTGGACCCGATGCGGTCGTGCTACGTCGGATTCTGGTGCTGGACGAGATGACGCGGACACTCCGGGTGGCCGGGCGGGCGGCCGGCGTGTTGATGGTGCTGGCCGCACTGCCGGGTCTGTCCGCCTGCACCCCCGAGGCGAAACCGCTGACCGCGATCCGGGCGGTCGACGGCGAGCCGGTGATCCTGCTGGCGGGCTGTCCTGACTTCCAGATCGACAGTGTCTCGGTCTACACCGAGAGCGGTGACCCGACCGTGGCGGTCGACGGACCCGATCGGGTTCTGCGGCGTAACGGTGCGCCGCTGCCGGAGAGTCTGTCGCTGTTCGGTGCGTCGCCGGCCGGATGGACGGTGACTGACGAGCGGCTGACCGAACTGGCCGCCGGCAAGTCGTACGGCTTGTCGGCGTTCGGCGACGGCGGCAACGTCGTGCCGGTCACCTTCACCGCGGCGGATCTGGCCGCGCTCGGACCCGGCGACGTGCTGATCGGTAAGACGCCCAGCAGCCACGAGAAGGTGACCGAGAAGGAGTTCCGCAGGCAGGCGACCGAGGCCTGCTGATCGCGCCGGGCCCTGGTCCGGTCTCCCGAGCGCTGCCGGGGTCATCGCCGCTGAACGCCGCGGTGACCCCGGCGGCACGAGGCGCCGTGCCGGAAACCGGATACTGGTGCGATGGCTCTGATCCGTTGTGACTTCCCGTCCGAGGCGCTCGAGCTCGCCACGTCGATGACCGTCCTCCTGCCCCAGCAGGCAAGCTCGCAGATCGGGCTGGACGGCCAGTCGGGCGACGGACCGCCACCCGTCCTCTATTTGCTGCACGGCTTGACCGACGACGACACCGCGTGGACCCGCTACACCTCGCTCGAGCGGTACGCCGCCGCGAGGGGCATCGCAGTGGTCATGCCCCAGGTGCATCGCAGCTTCTACGCCGACGAGCGGTACGGCCTGAAGTTCTGGACGTTCCTCTCCGAGGAGCTGCCCGCGACGGTGGCGCGGTTCTTCCGCGTCTCGGCCCAGCCGGAGGACACCTTCGTGGCCGGCCTGTCGATGGGCGGGTACGGCGCGTTCAAATGGGCGTTGCGGCAGCCGGAGCGGTTCGCGGCGGCGGCGAGCCTGTCCGGTGCGCTGGACCTGGCCTACATCTACGAGTGGGACAAGCGGCCGCACATCACCGAGCTGGTGGCCCGGGTGTTCGGGGACCGGCCGGTGGCGGGCACGGACGACGACCTGCTGCACCTGCTGGCCCAGGCGGGTCCCGAGCTTCCGCGGCTGATGCTGCGCTGTGGCACCGAGGACCTCCTCGTCGCGCAGAACGAGCGGTTCGTCGAGACGTGCCGCAAGCACGCCGTGGAGATCGACGCCGGGTTCGGTCCGGGCGCCCACGAGTGGTCCTATTGGGACGCCCAGATCCAGGCTGTGCTGGATTGGCTGCCGCTGAAACGCTAGGCCTGCAACGCGGACGCCATCTGGGCCTGTTCTTCGAGGACGTCGTTCATCCGGGCTTGGACGGCGTCCATCTGGCCGATGGTTTCGCTGGTGGTGAGGATGCCGGCGGAGACCGTACGCGCGCTGTTCTGGATGCCGTTGATCTGTTCCGACACGCGTTGGGTGGCTTCGGCGGTCTCGCGGGCCAGGTCTTTGACCTCACCGGCGACCACCGCGAAGCCGCGACCGACCTCGCCGGCGCGGGCGGCTTCGATGGTGGCGTTGAGGGCGAGCAGGTTGGTCTGGTCGGCGATGGAGGAGATGATTTTGATGACGTCGCCGATGGCGGTGGAGGCCTGGCCCAGCGCCTCGACCTCCTGGGTCATCTCGGAGGCGCGGGAGACCGCGTCCTGGGCGACCCGGGTGGCGTCGTCGCTGGCGGCGCGCAGCCGGGAGACCGTGTCGAGCAGGTCGCGGGCGTTGGAGGCGGCGATTTCGTTGCCGCGGACGATGTCGAGGCGCTGCGACACGAGCTGGGAGACGTTGCGCAGGGCGTTGGCGCGGGACTCCGACAGCTCGATGTGGTCGGTGGTGAAGAAGTCCATGGTCCCGATGATCCGGCCGTGGCTGATCACGGGGAAGCACACGCCGGAGCGGACGCCGGCACGCGTTGCGGCCGGGGCACGGACGCAGTCGGTCAGTTCGCCGATGTCGCGGACGAAGACGAGGTCCTTGGAGCGCCAGGCCCGGCCGGAGAGGCCGACGCCCTCGGCGAAGGTCGCGGCCAGGGTCACCTTGCGGAACTCCTCGCCGGCCGAGCCGGACTCGACCGCGAACTTGAGGACGTGGTCCTGGTCGTCGATTTCCCAGAACGAGCCGTAGGCCCACTCGAAGGCCGTGCGGACAGAGTCGAGGGCGACTCGCAACGCCGTGGGGACGTCGGTGGCCTCGCCGAGCGCGGTGACCACGTTCGTCACGGCGAGCCGGTCGTCGGCGACCTGGCGCAGCTCAGCGGCGGCCAGGGCGGAGAACCGGGCACGCTCGGCGATGCGAGCGATGGCGGCCCATTTTTCGGTACGCGGCCCGTCGATGTACAGCGGTTCCGCCGAGTAGTACTCGAGGACGGCGATGACCTGGTTGTCGCGGAGGACCGGCGTGACAACGGCGGCTTCCATCGATGCCCGGGATGCCGCTTCGCAGCGCAGGCAGTCTTCGCACTGTTCGAGGTTGCCGACGTAGACCGGCTGTTTGGTGCGCACTGCCCGGCCGACCAGTCCCGCGTCCTGGGGCACCGGCTTGCCGGCGATCACGGCGTCCAGCTCGCGGATGATCGAGCCGGTCTCGTATTCGATGGCGACCTGGCCGTTGCCGCTGGGCAGCCACACCGCGCCGTAGCTGAAGTTGTGGGAGGCGACCGTGCTGTCGACGGTGACCTGCCAGGCGGAGTGCTCGTCGCGGATCGTTTCGAGGTCGGAGATGAGCCGCTCGAGACTTTCGACGTCGCGGGGGACCGGGCGCAGTGCCGCGGAATCTGCCACTGCCGCTGCCCGCGATCGGAATGAGACCACCGGGACACTCCTGTCACTCGTCGCCCGCCTGACTCGTCTCATTCTGGGACAAGTCAGGACCTGGGGGCGGCCGATTGACGGAACCGGACGGGGTGGTGCACAGGTCGCGCGCACCACCCCGGCTGCCGGCCTAGTCGGTGTCGCGGGCCTGCTCGGCGAGGAACCGTTCCAGCTCGGCCCCGAGCTCGTCGGCGCTGGGTAGGTCCCCGCCGGGCTCGGCGAGCAGGTTGCCGGTGCGGCCGCGGACGAACGAGTCGTACTGGCCTTCGAGCGAGGTGACGAGCCGGGTGGCCTGTTCGTCGTCGGCCACCTGCTTGTCGATCTCCGCGCGGATCTCGACGGCCGCCTCGTGCAGCGCCGCGGTCGGCAGCACCAGGCCGGTGGTGGTGGCTACCGACTCGACGAGCAGCTCGGCCGCGGCCGGGTACGACGTCTGGGCCAGGTAGTGCGGGACGTGGGCGGCGTACCCCATGGCGTCGAGGCCGGCTTCGCCGAGCCGGAACTCCAGCAGGTTGCCGACGCTGGCCGGCACCTGCACCCGCTGCAGCCACGACTCGCGTTCGCCGAGCAGGCGCTGGTCGGTGGCGTGCGCGGTGACACTCACCGGGCGGGTGTGCGGCACGGCCATCGGGATCGCGTTGAGGCCGACGGTCAGGCTGACGCCGAAGCGTTCGATGAGCCCGCGGACGGCCTTGATGAACCGTTCCCAGTGCAGGTCGGGCTCGGGGCCGGCGAGCAGCAGGAACGGGGTGCCGGTCAGGTCCTTCAGCAGGTGCAGCGCCAGTGTCGGCTGCTCGTAGCTTTCCCAGTGGTCTTCGACGAAGATCATCGTGGGTCGGCGGGAGCGGTAGTCGAGCAGCTGGTCGATGTCGAACGTCGCGAGCACGCGCCCGTCGAACTGCTCCAGCAGGTGTTCCCGGGAGAGCTGGATGGCGCTTCCCGCGTCGACGAACCCCGTGAGTGCCTGGACGAGAACCACGCCGTCCAGCTCAGGCAGGTCGTCGGCCAACTCGTAGAGCCCGTGTGGGTCGAGCACGCTGCGGACCTCCTCATGTACGTCGCCCGTGGACCCACGGGCGATAGGAGCACAACGCCGTGGTGCCGTCGTTCATTCCCGGCGACGGGTCAGACCCGGAACTGGCCGACCAGGGCCTGCAGCTCCTCGGCAAGCCGGGCCAGTTCGGCGGCGGTCCGCTTGGACTCGGTCACGCCCTCGTTGGTGCTCTGCGCCGCCTCGGCCACGCCGGAGATGGTGCGCGCGATCTCGGTCGATCCGCCGGCCGCCTCGGCCACGCTCCGGCCGATCTCGCTGGTGGTGGCGGTCTGCTCCTCCACCGCGGAGGCGATGGTGTCCGAGTACGAGTTGATCCGCTCGATGACCGAGGAAATCTCGCCGATGGCGTCGACGGCGGCGGACGTGTCGGTCTGGATGGCCTGGATCCGCTGGGAGATCTCCTCGGTGGCCTTGGCGGTCTCCTGCGCGAGGTCCTTGACTTCGCTGGCGACGACGGCGAAGCCCTTGCCCGCCTCGCCGGCCCGGGCGGCTTCGATGGTGGCGTTCAGCGCGAGCAGGTTGGTCTGCTCGGCGATCGAGGTGATCACCTTGACGATGTTGCCGACCTCGGCCGAGGACACGCCCAGCTTGGCGACCGTCGAGTTGGCGGACTGGGCGACCTCCACGGCTCCGCGCGCCACGCCGGCGGCATCGGCGGCACTGCTGGCGATCTCCCGGATCGAGGCGGTCATCTCCTCGCTGGCTGCCGCGACGGTGTCGACGTTGCTGCTCACCGAACCGGCGGCGTCCGACACGAGGTCGGCGCGCGAGCTGGTCTGCTCGGCGTTGACCGCGATGCGACTGCTCACCTCGGCCATCTCCTGCGCGGAGCCGGCCAGGGTGTGGCTGCTGCCGGTGATCCGCGAAATGGTATTCCGCAGTGTCGCGGTGGCCCGGTCCAGCTGGTCGGCCATCCGGCCGATCTCGTCCTTGGCGCGCAGGCCGGCCGACCGGGTCAGGTCGCCTTCCGCAATGCTGTCGATCACTGACGACACGGATCGCACCCGGCCCACGATGTTACGGGCGATGGCGAGGCCGAGCAGCGTCGCCAGCGCGAGACCCACCAGCAGGGTGACGATCACGAACAGGCGAGCCGAACTGTACGTGTCGGCGACGTCTTCGACCTGCTTCTTCGCGTCCGCGTCCTCCATCATCGTCAGCGCTTCGAGCCGCTTCTTGGCCTCCAGGATCGCCGGGGTCAGTTGGGTGTCCCGCGCGGCGACGGTGGCCCGGAAGTCGCCGGCTTCCGCGGTCTTCATGAAGGCGTCCCGAGTGGTCCGGTACTTGTCCCACAGCCCGAGCGCCTGATCTGTCAGGGCGGTGTCCACAGACTTCGCCCGGTACGCGGCGCTGCTGACGGTGATCCGCGCGTCGATGTCCTTGATCATGGCTGCCAGCTCGGGTGCGGGCGTCCACCCGTACGCGAGGACATAGCCGTGCATGGAACCGACGTCGGCGGTGACCTTGTTGAGCTGCTGCAGTCCGCTGTAGCTCTCGCTGTAGAGCTTCTGTCCCGCGTCGTTGACCTGGGAGAGGCGCACCAACGCCGTGACACCCACCGCGGCGGCGACGATCGTCATCGCGGCCACGATGATCAGGATCTTCGAGTGCAGCGACAGGTTGCCCACGACGGTGCGCAGGGGATTGCCACCGGCGGTCCGGCGGGACGACGATGCTGTCTTTCCAGCGGCAGGCATGTGGTGGCGACCTCGCGGTAGTGACGGCCGGGGACGGAGAGGTTCCCCTTTCCCACTATCGGTCTTCGCCAGCCTCCGCTGAGGTCGTATCGATCACATCGGGCTCAGACCGGCCACGACCGGCGCATGCTGCAGGTGCTCGTCCACCTGGGCGGCGGACAGCGGCCGCGAGAAGTGGTATCCCTGTGCGAAGCGGTAGCCGAGCCGGTAGAGCGTGTCGGCCTGCTCAGCCGTCTCCACGCCCTCGGCGATGGCCTGCAGGTGCAGACCGTTGGTGATCTGGATCATCGCGGTGGCGATGACCGCTTCCTCCGAGCGGCCGCCGATGCCGTCGACGAACGACTTGTCGACCTTGAGGGTGTCCGCGGGGCAGGTTCGCAGCAGACCGAGCGAGGAGTGGCCCGTACCGAAGTCGTCGAGCGCGATGCGGACGCCCAGGGTGACCAGGTTCTGCAGGGTGTCGAGCGCGAAACCGCCGTCGAAGACCGCGGTTTCGGTGACCTCGACGACCAGCTTCTCCGGGTCGAAGCCGGTGTCGACCAGTGCCGCACGTACGTCGGCGGCGAAGCTGGGCTCCCGCAGCTGACGGGCCGAGACGTTCACGCCGATCTCGCCCGGTGCCGCGGCGCCGTAGCGTTCCTGCCATTCGGCGGCCTGCTGCAGCGCGGTGCGCAGGATCCAGTCACCGAGCGGCACGATCAAGCCGGTGCGCTCAGCGATCGGGATGAAGATGTCGGGGCCGATGAAGCCGCGTTCCGGGTGCTTCCAGCGAATCAGGGTCTCCAGCGAGGTCCACTCGCCGCCGGGCAGCGCCACGATCGGCTGGTAGACCAGGGTGAAGTCGCCGTTGTCGAGGGCCTTACGCAGGTCGGCGCCGAGCTGGGCGTCGGCCGCCTGGTCCTGCTCGAGGCGGGAGTCGTAGACCGCGTGCCGGCCCTTGCCGCGCTCCTTGGCCGCGTACATGGCGAGGTCGGCGCGGCGCAGCAGTTCCTGCGGGCTGGCGTCCGGCCACACTTCGGCGAGGCCGATGCTCGCCTTGACCAGCAGGTCGTAGCCGAGGGCGTCGACCGGGCGGGTCAACGACTCGGCGATCCGGTCCAGGACCTCGGTCGCCTCGTCACTGCGCAGTCCGTGCAGCAGCAGGCCGAACTCGTCGCCGCCGAGGCGGGCCACCACGTCGTCGACGCGGACCGCCTCGCGCAGCCGGTCGGCGACGACGACGAGCAGGGCGTCACCCACGGCGTGGCCGAGCCGGTCGTTGATGGCCTTGAAGTCGTCCAGGTCGATCAGGGCGAGGCTGAGCGTGTCCGCCTCGGTGCCCGAGCCGTCCGCCGCGGCCAGCGCCTCGCGGGTCCGCTGCTCGAACAGGGTCCGGTTGGCGAGGTCGGTGAGGGCGTCGTGGGTCGCGCGGTGTTCGAGCTGGTCCTGGAAGCTGTTGAGCTCGATCAGGCTGGCGTCGACCCGGCGCAGCAGCCGGCCGTTCTCGGCGAGCGCGTTGATCTGGCGCGCCACCACCAGCGCCGTGAGAACGACGGCGGCCAATGCGACGGTCAGCACCACCTGTCCCGCGCCGCTGCCCACCACCAGCAGCAGTCCGTCGGTGCAGGCGACCGCGACGTAGGTCACGATGCTGAACGAGTCGCCCTGCGGGACCGGCACCTCGAGGTGGGCGGCCCGACGCTGCCGGTCGGCGGCGAACACGACGCACAGCAGCGTCGCCGGAACGAACATCATCGAGCCGCTGACGCCCGGCTGCGGGTCCGCGAAGATCGGGAACAGCGGCCCGCCGGCCGCGCTCACCGCGGCGCCGACCGCCAGCAGCCGCAGCGCGACCCGGTCCAGGCCGCCGAAGCCACTGACCGCCACCTTGACGAAGGCGAGCGAGCCGACCAGGCCGAGGGCGGTCACCGCGATGATGGGTACGGTCGTGCCGTCGCCATCACCCCAGGCGTCGAACACCTGCGTGATGAAGTACCAGGAGAAGATGCCCAGCGTGACTGTGACCGTCGCGGCGTCCAGCAGAAAACGCACGATCACCCGGTCCTCCCGGGCGCGGGTGCTCAGCGGCAACCACAGCAAGGTCCAGAGCAGCACCACCATCGCCAGGGCGTACGCGATCGAGGTCGGTACGTCGTGTTCCTGGTCGATCGTGCCGGGGTGCACCGCGTAGTGCCGAGTGTCGCCAGCCACACCGAGGATCACGAACACGCAGACCACGGCGAGGGAACGCCACACACGAGCGGTGACGGCGCCGAGGCCGGGGGCCTTCGCCGTACGCCAGCAGGCCCAGCCCGCCAGCCCGGTCGCGACGATGGCCGGCGCCCAGCCCCAGGCCGGCGCGCTGAGCGCACCGGCGTAGTTGACGGCGAAGAGCATGATGGAGACCACGAGGACCGCGGCCGCCGTCAGCAGCATCGGAGTCGGCCGCAACCGCTCCACCTGCTGTTCGTCGACCGTCATGCGGCTGTGCCTCCCCGACCATCGGTGCTTCTCAAAATCGCTAATCGGTCGGCGCCCGGGGGGCATGAGCAGAACATCCGGCCGGGAAGCGACGCCACGCGGGGAAACCGCGGGAATATCTGTCGTGCACGTGCAGATGCAAGGCACAATGACCACAGCGCCACCACGGAACCCCGGGGAGAGAATTGGTGAACGAACCCGCCGTACCCACCGCTGCGGCCACGTCCGACGACGGCGGCCTGCCCGGTTCCCTCTGGGCACGGATGAAAGCCGACCCGCAGTTCGCCCCGGAACACCTCGCCCTGGAAGCGGTCCGCCGGCTCGGACCGCAGGCCCGGGCGTGGGCCGAGCGGACCCGAGCCGACCAGCCCGGCATCACCGATGCAGCCCTGGCCGATCAGGCCGCCAAGCGCTTCCTGAATCACGCCCGCATCTCCGGCGCCGTCTCGGGCGCGGCCGGCCTGCCCGGAGCGGTGGCCGACGTGGGGGTTCTAGCCTGGACCCAGGCGCGGATGGTCCTGCACATCGCCGCGGCCTACGGCGTCGACCCGGTCAGCCCGGACCGCGCCACCGACCTGCTGGTTCTGCAGAAAGTGCACAAGGTCGCCGAGACCGCTCGGCTGGCCCTCGGCGTCGCCGCCGGCCGGGAGCGGGCGAGCCGCCTCTTCGCCGGGGCCGCCAACCGGCCGCTCGCCGGCGTCATGCTCAAGCTGGGCGTCAAACTCGCCCAGATGGCCGGCGTACGCGCCGCCAAGCGCATGTTCGCGAAGGTCATCCCCGGCGCGGCGATGATCCTCGGCACCTGGGTCAACTCCACCGCTACCAGAGACCTCGCCAAACGCACCCGGCAGATGTACGCGCCCGAGTCCTAAAGTCGCCACCCCCGCCCACCGATTTGTCCGAGGTATCGCTGGCAGACCGGCTGGGAGGGGAGGACGCGTGAGGCATAGCCGCTACTGGCTGCTGCTCGTGGCGCCCCTCGTGCTCGCCGGTTGCGGAACCCTCGGCGGTTCCGCGACCGGCACCGGCACGACCGAGACCACTGCCGAGACCGTGGCCGAGGGCGCCAACTCGTGGCTGGTGGTCACCCGAGGCAGCCCCACACCCACGCCGCGGCCCAGCAACGGCGTTCCGGCGTACCCGGTGCCGACCGCAACGGGCTTCATCAAACGGCCCACCGCCACGGCATCGGCCAAGCCGGTGGTCACCTGCACGCCGACCACCGTGCACTTCTCCCGGATCGGCGCGTTGGAAGCCGTCGCAGGCGCCACCACCGCGACCGCCACCTGGAACGACGTCAACGGCTACAACCTCGTGGAGTACCGGCTGACCGCGATCAGCCAGGACCCGCTGCCCGGCAAACAGCGCGAGATGGAATGGGTGACGATCAAGCCCAAGGAGAACTGCGGGAAGCTGTCGGCCACGGTGACGAAACTGGACCGCAAGACCGGCTACATCCTCAGCCTCGACGCCGTCGTCAGCCGCAAGAGCGGCGACGGCACCCACGCGGGCACCATCCTGCGATCCTCGGTCATCCGCACCGAGTAACGCCGCTCAGGCCAGGCTCAGGCGCGGTCGATAGCCCTGCGCATCGGCTCTGGTCAGGTCCAGCACCAGGCCCTCGGTGAGCTGGTCCACCGCGTAGCGGGTCACCGACGGCACGATGGCGGACAAACCCCGGACCAACCGTACGGGTACGTGGCGGACCGGCACCCCGAGCACCCGACTCAGCACCGCGTCGCGTCGGTAGGTCACCGCATCGGCAATGTTGTAGGCACCCGCCGGCCAGGCCAGCGCGGACAGGCACGCCTCGGCGAGGTTCTCCACCGCCGTGAGACTCATCGTCACATCAGCGCCGGGCAGCCAGGCGTACCCACCGCGGACGACGCGACGCAGGCGCGGCACCAGATGCCGGTCGCCCGCACCGTAGACGGCGCGCGGCCTGAGGACGACGCTGCCCGCGGCGAGGGCGAGACGTTCACCAGCGGCTTTGGTACGGCCGTACGCCCCCCGCTGGCCCTCGGTCGGATGGTCCTCGCGCACCGGCCCGGCGTAGGGGCCCGGCTGGTAGACGCTGGCACTGCTCACCCACACGACCGGCCTGCCCCGGGCTGCCGCCAGCAACCGGGCCGTACCGTCGACGTTGACCGCGCGGAAGGCCGCCTCCGCGTGGCGTCCCGGGGGCGGATCCCCGACCGCGGCCGCCAGGTGCACGACCGCGTCGGCGCCGGCCAGGTCGGGCAGTTCGCACGCGGCGTCCCACTGGACGTGCTCGCCCACCGGTCCCGGCCGCCGTCCGACGCACACCACCTCATGCCCCGCCGCCGCCGCAAGCCGGGCCACTGCCGCCCCGCAAAACCCGGAAGCCCCGGTCACCGCAAGCCTCATGACGCCCGCACCACCAGAGACCGCCAGGAGGGCAGGGCAGCGCGACGGTCGACGCGTGAGCGCACCACGACCGGTCGCAACGGTGCCAACGCCCGCAGCACATCGCCGAGCTGGGTACGGGCTAGTCGAGCGCCCGGGCAGGCGTGCGGCCCGACGCCGAACGCCAGCTGCGCCACCTGCGGGGGAGCGGGCCGCCGCGGATCGGGATCGTGCCGGTGCGCATCGAGCGCGTGGCGGGCGACCAGCAGCATCCGGTCCCCGGACCGCACCGGGCAGCCGGTGGGCAACTCGCCCGGCGCCGCCGCGACCCGGGGCAGCAGGGGCGTCGGGGCGGTCACCCGCAGCAGTTCGTCGGTCAGGGCCGGGCTGTCCGCGTACGCCCACAGGTTTGCGTCGCAGGCCCAGGCCACGGCGCGCGGCACCGCGGCGACCGTCGTGGTGATCGCGGCGACCGCGAGCATGGCATCCCGCGGGACCGCCCCCGGGCCGAGCAGTGCCATCAGTCGATCCGCAGCGGCTTGCGCGGCCCGGTCGGCGCTGCGACGCCGGAGGCCGGGCAGATGAACCCGGGCCGCCGTCGCTGCGGCGTCCTGAGCCGCGGCGGCGAGCAGCCGACCGTCGATGGTGAGGTCGAGCAGCGCGGCAGCCGTGGTCCCCGCCAGTTCGGCGGCGAGCGGCACCAGATCGAGCCCGCTGATGGCCTGCGCATTGATGCGCTCGTCCAGGAGGCGGGTCCAGACCGGCCGCAGCCGGGCGACTCCGGCGGCGCTCAGCGTGTCCGCCGTGTCGCGGCGGGCCTGGCGGTGTGCGGAGCCCTGCTGGTCGAAGAGCAGGTCGCCGCCGGACAGCCGGCCCGCCGCGCCGCCGGTGGTGCCCGGCGCGGAGCGGTCCAGCGGCACTGCCGTCAGGGCGGCGGTGAACGCGGCCCGGTCGTGCACGAGCAGCGTGCCACCCAGCCGTCGGACCGGCCGCCCACGGGTGGCCGTGAGCAGCGCGAACAGCAGCGGGTGACTGCCGAGATAGACCCGGCGGTCCCGGGTACGGGCGTTCATCGCACGTGCACCTCGTCGCCGGTCGGCCGGTAGCGTCGGTCCCAGTGCCACAGCAGCGTGCGGCGCGGACCCCAGCCGCGGAGCCGCCGCAGGCTCGACTCGACGATCAGCTGCTCGGCGCGGACGATCCGGGCGCTGTGCTGCCGGGCCCGGTTGAGCAGCGTCACGTCTTCGGCGCCGTCCTCGAGGGCCTCGCGTGGGGTGCCGCCGCAGCGGGCGTACAGGTCGGCGGTGATCGCCAGATTGTGGCCGTGGATCAGTACGAAGGGCGCCTGCGCGGTCGGGGAGCGGTGCTGCCACCGGGCGAGTTGTGCGGCGCCGCGCACCACGGCCGGATAGATCACCCGCTGTGCCCAGGTCGGTTGTTCATCGCGACGGGGCACGCTGCGGCCGCAGGCCACATCCACCCGGTCCAGCAGGGCGCGGCCGGTCGCGACCCAGGTCGGTGCGGGCAGGCAGTCGGCGTCCGTACGCAGCAACTTCGTGGCGCCTTCCGCGCTGGCGTACCGAAATCCGGTGTCGGCGGCGGTCCCCGCGCCCGGCCGCGGCTCGACGAGCACCCGGACGTCCCCGGGGAAGTCAGCTGCCAGCGCTGCCGTGGCGTCGGTGGAGGCGTTGTCGACCACGACCAGGGTGAAGTCGCGATCGGACTGGGCGGCGAGGGCGGCGAGTGCCCCGGGCAGCAGCCGTGCCTCGTTGTAGGCGGGAACCACCACCGCGAGGTCCCTCATGAGCCGGCTGCCAACCGGGCGGCGGCGGCCCGGTCCGGCTTGCGGGAGCGGCCGGACAGCGGGACGTCGGCGAGCACCACGGCGTCGGGCCGCGCGGCGCCCATCCGGGCGAGCGGTTCGCGCAGAGCGGCCCGGACAGCGTCGGGGGACGTCCCGGCTGACGGCTGGACCACTGCGACCACCCGCTCGTCGCCATCGGCGGCCGGCACGCCCACGATCACGGCCAGCTCCACGCCGGGCACGTGCAGCGCTGGCTCGTACAGTCCGGGATAGATGTTCTCGGCGCCCCGCAGGATCATGTCCTTGCAGCGCCCGCCGAGCACCACCTGGCCGTTCTCGACCCGGCCGACATCGCCCGTGGCGATCCACCCGCCCGGCTCGGCGCCGAGATACCGGTGCGCGGCGTTCGGCCCGGCGAGCAGCAGTTGGCCCCGGTCGTCGGTCCGTGCCCGGACGCCGGAGACGAGCGCACCCACCAGGTCGCCGCCGCCGGTGTACGCCGCCTTCGCGTTACCCTCCACCGCGGCGGCGGGGAATACTTCGGTAAGCGCGTAAATGCCCCACGCCTCGTCCGCACCCGCCCGCCGCACCCGGGCGAGCAGGTCGGCACTGACCGGAGCCGAGCCACTGTAGACCCGGCCGGTGCACCGCATTCCGGCCGCGAGAGCGGCACGCAGGTGGGGCGGCGTCAGATAGGTGGCCTGCGGTGCGAGCCGGGCGGACTGCCGGGCCAACGCGGCGGGACGCCGGGCCGGCAACGCCACCGGGGCATTTGCGGCGAGCGCCGGGACCAGCACGAAGAACGTGCCGCCCAGCACCGGCCGGTCCGGCGCGACGCGGACCAGGTCGTGCACGATCCGCAGTCCCGCGCTCAGCCCGGCCCGGGTGTGCACGACGGCCCGCGGACTGCTGGTCGTGCCCGACGTGAAGATCACTACGGCGTCGCCGTCAGCGTCATAGGCGCGGGGAACCGGCCCGGACCCGGGGTCGAGGGACTGAGCGCTCCCCGGCAGCCGCCGCCCGATCGTGACCACCGGGGCCAGGGCCGCAAGGTCGGGCAGCGCCAGCCGAGCTCGGTGGGCCAGCGGCGCCGCCCACCCCGCGACCGCCTGCGCCGCCGCGTCGGCAAGGACCAGCCGCGGCTCGGCCAGTGCGAGCCGGGCCAGCACGACATCCGGCCCGGCAGTCGGGTCCAGGACCGCGATCCGCAAGCCCAGGCGGTAGGCCGCCAGCAGGACGGCGAGCGAACGCGGCCCCGGGCGAACGGCCACGCCGATCGTGTCCCCGGCGGTCAGCCCGCGGGCGTGCAGAGCCACCGCATAGCCCTTGCTCAGCCGACTCAGCTCGGCGCGGGTCGCCCGCACCACCGGGCGCCCGCCGAGCCGGCAGCCCAGCAGGGCCGGGCGTGGGTCGTCGTCGCGCAGACTCGCGAGCAGGTCGTCGAGCATCAGCGCGGGTCCGTCGTGCGCGAGCCGCTGCCGCGGTCCAGGTACCACTTGGCGGTGCCCAGGATTCCGTACGCCGACAGCCGCCGCGTCGAGTTCTCCACGACCATCGCCCGGCTGTGCCGGATCGCCGCGGTGGTCCGGCGTACCCGATTGAGGAACGTCCGGTCCGTGGGCGACGGCCGCCGGGGCATCCCCCCACAGGCCAGGTACAACGCCGAGGTGATCGCCATGTTGTTGCCCGCATGCATCCGGTACGGCGCCAGATACCCCGCCTTCCGGTGCGCGGGCCGCAGCCGTCCGAACCCG
The DNA here is from genome assembly GCF_044452725.1 of Actinoplanes sp. NPDC051859. Classification (NCBI taxonomy): domain Bacteria; kingdom Bacillati; phylum Actinomycetota; class Actinomycetes; order Micromonosporales; family Micromonosporaceae; genus Actinoplanes; species Actinoplanes sp. NPDC051859. The sequence continues at coordinate 18,395 of NZ_JBITBX010000012.1, forward strand.
GCCGCAATCGCCACCAAAGCCCGGAACACGGCGCGCCCGACCGGCCCGTGCTCGTCGCGCCGCGCGGTGATCCGGCCGCACATGAGCCCCGCGCCGCCGGTCAGCCCGGCCCGCGCCGCCGCCAGCCAACCCGGCCGGGGCACACAGTCCGCGTCCGTCCGCGCCAGCAGCGTGGCACCCTGCGCGATGGCATGCCGGAACCCGGTGTCCACCGCGCAGCCGACGCCCTTCTCCGGCTCGACCAGGACGTGCACGGGGAACGGCGCCGGAAACGACCGGGCGATGTCCGCCGTACCGTCGGTGGAATTGTTGTCCACCACCAGCAGCGTGAAATCCGTGTCGGTCTGTGCGGCCAGGGCGTCGAGGGTCTGCCGGATCCGCGCCGCCTCCTCGTACGCGGGCACGATCACCCAGAGCGCGGTCACGACACCTCCCAGACCATGGTCATCAGGCTGACGCCGCCACCCAGCCCGACCAGCAGCACCCGGTCGCCGGGCCGCAGCCGGTCACGCACCCGGGCCAACTGCACACCCAGCGAGGCGCTGGCCATGTTGCCCAGCTCGGGCACGGTCACCTCCAGCTTCTCGGCCGGCACCCCCGCCACCTCGGCGAACCGGCGCAGATAGGGCACGGTCACCTGATGCACCAGCACCTTGGCGTAGTCGTCCCACCCGAGCCCCGTGCGGTACGCGACCCGCTCCAGCAGCCCCGGCCCGATCTTCTCGAACACCGTGCGCAGCTTGTGCCCGTCGCCGGTGAAGTAGGTGTGCTCGTCTCCACGCGGATGCCGCGACCCGCCGCCGAAGATCCCGCCGACCGCCCAGTGCTCGGAGTGCGTCTCGCTGTCGACGTCCAGGATGCCCCCGGCGGCGACCGGCTCGACCAGCACCGCCGCACCCGCATCGCCGAACGTGTAGCCGGCGAGTGCCGACCGGGCCTGTGCCATCCCGTCCAGCGTCGGGCGCATCGCCCGGGTGGGCGTCTCGCCGGTGACGACCAGCGCCCGCTGGGCCCGGCCCGCCAGGATCATCGAGCGGGCCAGGTCGATGCCGTTCAGGAAGCTGTTGCACGCGTTCGTCACGTCCAGGGCGTGCGCCCGACTGCCCAGCGCCGCCTGCACCACATGTGCGGTGGCCGGCTCCACCATGTCCCGGCTGGCCGAGGCAAACAACAGCAGGTCGACGTCGAGCGCGTCGCACCCGGCCCGCTCCAGCACCCGGCGCGCCGCACGGACGGCCAGATCGGAGGCGTATTCGTCGTCGGCGGCGATCCGGCGCCGCGCGATGCCGGTCGCCTGGACGAACATTCCGGCCGGCAACGGCAACCCGCTCGCGGCGGCAACGCGTTGCTGCAGGTCGGCGGTGGTCACCTCCCGGTCGGGCAGGGCACTGGCCGCGGCGGTGATGCCCACCCGGGCAACGGTCGAGGTCATGCCGTCCAGCCTCCAACATCGCCGGGCGTACGGCCTGAGTAGGCCGGCTCAGTCTTTCTCTAAGCTTCCGGGCATGGAACCCATCGTCGACACCGTCGTGATCGTGGCGATCTGCGTGCTCGGCGCGGCCCTCGCCCGGCGCCTCGGCTTCATCGCCCCGCTGGTGCTGCTGGTGGCCGGTCTGGGCCTGTCCTTCGTGCCGGGCCTCCCCGAGGTCCACGTCGAACCCGAGCTGGTGCTGATCGGCATCCTCCCCCCGCTGCTGTACGTGGCCGCGTTGCAGACGAACCTCGTCGCTTTCCGTCGGGCGCTGCGACCCATCCTGCTCCTGGCAGTCGGGCTGGTCGTCTTCACCGGGTTCCTCACCGGCTTCGTGCTGCACGCCCTGCTGCCGGAAGTGCCGCTCGCGGCCTGCGTCGCCCTCGGTGCGGTGGTCGCCCCACCAGACGCGGTCTCGGCGACGGCGATCGCCCGGCGCATCGGCCTGCCCCGCCGCGTCGTGGTCATCCTCGAGGGCGAAAGCCTCCTCAACGACGCCACCGCCCTGGTCATGGTCCGGATCGCCGCCGGGGCGCTCGCCGGCTCGGCGGTCGGCTTCTGGGAGATCACCGGCGAGATCGCCCTGAAAGCGGGCGGCGGTGTCCTGCTCGGTCTGCTCTTCGCGCTGGGCGCGGCTTGGCTGCACAAGAAGATCGTCGACCCGCTGCTGGACGACGCGGTCTCCCTGCTCACCCCGTTCGTGGTGGTGATCGTCGCCGAAGAGGTGCACTCGTCCAGCGTCGTCGCCGTCGTGGTGGCCGGCCTCTACCTCGGGCACCGGATCCCGTACCTGCTGTCGCCCACGTCGCGGCTGCAGATGGACGCGGTCTGGCGGCTGATCACGTTCCTGCTCGAAGGAGTGGTGTTCCTCCTCGTCGGGCTGCAACTGCGCGAGCTGATCGGCCACCTCGAAACCGACCTGGCGACCACCGTACGGGTCACCGGCTTCGTCTTCCTCACCCTGGTGGTGTCCCGCTTCGTGTGGATGTACCCGGCCACCTACCTGGCCCGGCTCGTCCCCCGCATCCGGGCCCGCGAAGAACGCCCCCCGGCCGCCGTCCCCACCGTCGTCGCCTGGGCCGGCATGCGCGGCGTCGTCACCCTCGCCGCCGTGCTCACCCTCCCCGAGGTCGACGAGGTGCCCGGCGGCTACCCCCGCGACCTGTTCGTCTTCGTCGCCTTCGCGATCATCGTGCTGACCCTGCTCGTCCAAGGCACCACCCTGCCCTTCGTCGCCCGCCGCCTCGGCGTGTACGAGGACACCAGCGCCGCCGACGCGCTCGCCGAAGCCAACGTTCAACACGCCGCCAGCCGCGCCGCCCGCGAACGGCTGGAAGAACACGCGGGCGGCGCCCCCGACTCGGTGGTGGACCGGCTCCGCGCACTCACCGACAGCCGGGCCAACGTGGCCTGGGAACGCCTCGGCAACCAGGAACAGGAAACCCCCTCGGCCGCGTACAGCCGCCTCCGCCGCGAGATGATCACCGCGGAGCGGCACGTCTTCAAGATCGCCCGCAACGAGGGCCGCATCTCCGAAGAGGTCCTCAACCGCGCCCAGCGCGAGCTCGACCTGGAAGAATCCCAGCTCACCCGGAGTGACGATTGATCTGCGAACACCTCAAGGAAGCCACCGAACCGATCCCGGCCACCCCGTACGACGCGGGCTGCCCGGAATGCGTACCGGCCGGCTTCGACGACTGGGTCCACGTCCGCCTCTGCCTGCAATGCGGGTACGTCGGCTGCTGCGACTCCTCCCCCCGGAAGCACATGTCCCGACACCACGAGGAGACCGGGCACCCGGTGATGCGCTCCTACGAACCGGGCGAGACGTGGCGCTGGTGTTTCGTCCACGAAGTCCTCGGCGCCTGACCTGCGCCTGACCGTCAGCTCCTCGCTCGGCTCCGAACCCAGATCGACCCGAACGCCGGCCTTGTCCAGGAAGGAACGTGGCGGGGGTGGCGGAGTCTAGGTATCTGGGTGTAACCGGACAGTCGCGCAGACGACATCTGGTTGCTCGGGGAGAATGGCCGCAGACGTGGCCGTACAGGATTGAACCGCGCTTCGGCTGGGCATACGTGGCCCGCCCCGGTGTGGTGCCCTCGCGGCCGCGGGCACCGACGGGTCGAGGGTGGGAGCAGCACATGCAGGTGTGGCCGGGGCACCGGTATCCGCTGGGCGCGACGTACGACGGGACGGGCACCAACTTCGCGATCTTCTCGGAGGTTGCCGAGGCCGTGGAGCTGTGCCTGTTCGACGCGTCGGGCAATGAGCGCAAGGTGCAGTTGCACGAGCAGGACGCGTTCGTGTGGCACGCCTACCTGCCCGGGATCGAGCCGGGTCAGCGGTACGGCTACCGGGTGTACGGGCCGTACGACCCGTCGCGGGGGCTGCGCTGCAATCCGCACAAGTTGCTGCTGGACCCGTATGCGCGGGCCGTGGACTCCGACATCAGGTGGGATCCGAGCCTGTACGCGTACGACTTCGAGAACCCGGATCAGATGTCCGATCTCGACTCGGCGCCGCACATGGCGAAGGGTGTGGTCGTCAATCCGTACTTCGACTGGGGTAACGACCGGCGGCCGGACATTCCGTACCACCATTCGGTGATCTACGAGGCGCACGTCAAGGGTCTGACGGAGCGGCATCCGGATGTGCCGAAGGACATGCGCGGCACCTATGCGGCGATCGGGCATCCGGCGATCATCGAGCACTTGGCGAAGCTGGGCGTCACCGCGCTGGAGCTGATGCCGGTGCACCAGTTCGTGCACGACAACCGGCTCGACGACCTGGGGCTGCGGAACTACTGGGGCTACAACACGCTGGGGTTCTTCGCGCCGTACCACGGGTATTCGGCGATGGGCTCGCTCGGCCAGCAGACCCAGGAGTTCCGGGGGATGGTGAAGGCGCTGCACGCGGCGGGCATGGAAGTCATCCTCGACGTGGTCTACAACCACACCGCCGAGGGCAATCACCTCGGTCCGACGATGAGCTTGAAGGGCATCGACAACCGGACCTACTACCGGCTGGTCGACAACCAACCGCATTTCTACATGGATTACACGGGTACGGGTAACAGCCTCAACGTGCGCAGCCCGCAGAGCCTCCAGCTGATCATGGACTCGTTGCGCTACTGGGTGACCGACATGCACGTCGACGGGTTCCGGTTCGATCTGGCGTCCACGCTGGCCCGGGAGTTCTACGACGTGGACCGGCTGTCCACCTTCTTCGAGGTCGTGCAGCAGGACCCGGTGGTGGGCCAGGTGAAGCTGATCGCCGAGCCGTGGGACGTGGGGCCGGGCGGCTACCAGGTGGGCAATTTCCCGCCGAACTGGACGGAGTGGAACGGCAAGTACCGGGACACCGTCCGCGACTTCTGGCGGGGGGAGCCGGCGACGCTGGCCGAGTTCGCGAGCCGGATCACCGGGTCGGCCGACCTGTATCAGGACGACGGGCGCAAGCCGTTCCACTCGATCAACTTCGTGACCGCGCACGACGGGTTCACGCTCAACGACCTGGTCTCCTACAACGACAAGCACAACGAGGCGAACGGCGAGGAGAACCGGGACGGGGAGAGTCACAACCGGTCCTGGAACTGCGGCACCGAGGGTCCGACCGAGGACGCGCACGTGTTGCAGCTGCGGGCCAAGCAGCGGCGCAACTTCCTGGCGACGCTGATGCTCAGCCAGGGCGTGCCGATGATCTCGCACGGTGACGAGTTGGGCCGCACCCAGCAGGGCAACAACAACGCGTACTGCCAGGACAGCGCGCTGGCCTGGATCGACTGGGACAACGCCGACGAGACGCTGTTGGAGTTCACCCGCAAGCTGACCGCGTTCCGGCACCGGCACCAGGTGTTCCAGCGGCGCCGCTTCTTCACCGGTCTGCCGGTGACCGCCCGCGGCGGCGGCGACCCGCTGCCGGACCTGGAGTGGTTCACCCCGGACGGCCGGCAGATGGCCGGCGACGACTGGGGCAACGACTTCGGCCGGGCGGTCGCCCTGTTCGTCAACGGCGAGGGCATCCGCGAGCGCGGCCAGTACGGCCAGCGTCACGTCGACAGCTCGTTCCTGCTCTTCTTCAACGCCCACGACGCGCCGATCGAGTTCTCCACGCCGCCCGCCGAGTACGGCGAGAAGTGGGAGAAGGTCATCGAGACGGCCGAGCCTTCGCCCGACAGCCCGAAGGTTGTCGAGGCGGGCAACACGATCCTCGTTCCGGACCGCTCGCTCATCGTGTTGGACAGGACGGTGTAATGCCCCCCACGGACCACCCCACCGGGACCTACCGCGTGCAGATCCGGCCCGAGTTCGGCTTCAAGGACACCGCGGAACTCACCGACTACCTCGCCGACCTGGGCGTCAGTCATCTCTACACGGCGCCGATACTCACCGCCGGTCCCGGCTCCGAGCACGGCTACGACGTCGTCGACCACGCTCAGGTCAGTCCGGCGCTCGGCGGGGAGGCGGGCCGGCAGGCGCTTCGGAAAGCCCTGGACGCGGCCGGGCTGGGCCTGGTCGTCGACATCGTCCCCAACCACGCGGGAGTCGGTGCACCGATCGCCAACCCGTCGTGGTGGGACGTGCTGAAGAGCGGCGAGTCGTCACCGTACGCACACTGGTATGACGTCGATTGGTCCCGCGGCCGGCTGCTCATCCCGGTGTTGGCCGACGACCCGACCGCGCTGGACGACCTGCGGGTCGCGGACGGCGAGCTGCGCTACTTTGACAAGCGCTTCCCGATCGCGGACGGCACGGGCGAGGGTTCGCCGCAGGAGGTGCACGACCGGCAGCATTACGAGCTGGTCAACTGGACGCGGGGCGACGCCGAGCTGACCTACCGGCGCTTCTTCGCGATCGTGGACCTCGCCGGGCTGCGGGTCGAAGATCCGGACGTCTTCGACGCGACCCACCAGGAGATCCTGCGTTGGTACGCCGAAGGCGCCGTCCAAGGCATTCGCGTCGACCACCCGGACGGCCTCCGCGACCCGGGCGAGTATCTGCGCCGGCTGCACGAGGCCGCCCCGGACGCCTGGCTGGTCGTGGAGAAGATCCTCGAACCGGGGGAGCAGCTGCCCGACTGGCCGGTCGCGGGCACCACCGGATACGACGCGCTGGCCGAAGTCTGCGGCGTGTTCGTCGACCCGGCCACCGAGCGGTTCTTCGACACGCTCGACCACCACCTCACCGGCGGCGAGACGACCTGGCAGAACCTGGTCCACGAGACCAAGTACACCCTCGCGACCACCCAGCTCGCCGCCGAGTTGGCCCGGATGGCCCGGCTCGCGCCGGAGATCGAGGGTGCCGGTCCGGCGCTGGCCGAGCTGGCCGCCTGCTTCCCGGTCTACCGCTCGTACCTGCCGGGCGGGTCACGGCACCTGGCCGCGGCGCGGGCCGAGGCAGGCCGCCGCAAACCCGGCCTGATCGCCACCTTCGACCGGCTGCTCGCCCGGCTGCGCAACCCCGACGACGAGTTGGCGCAGCGCTTCCAGCAGTACACCGGTGCCGTGATGGCCAAAGGCGTCGAGGACACCGCGTTCTACCGCTGGACCCGGTTCACCGCCCGCAACGAGGTCGGCAATGATCCGGCCAAGTTCGGGGTGAGCCTGGACGAGTTCCACGGCTTCGCCGAGGACCGGCAGCGGCACTGGCCGGAGGGGATGACCACGCTCTCCACGCACGACACCAAGCGCAGCGAGGACGTTCGGGCGCGGCTAGCCGTGCTCGCCGAGCTGCCCGGGGACTGGACCGAGGTGGTCCGCCGCTGGGTCCGCGTCGCGCCGCTGCCCGATCCCGCGCTGGCCCACCTGATCTGGCAGGCCGCGGTCGGCGCCTGGCCGATCGACCGGGAACGACTGCAGGCGTACGCGCTGAAAGCCGCCCGGGAAGGCGGCGTCGGCACGAGCTGGACCCGGCAGAACGCGGAGTTCGAGACCGCACTGCGGGGCATGGTCGACCGGATGTACGACGACCCGGCCCTGCACGCAGAGATCGACGACTTCGCCCGCTCGCTCACCGCCCCCGGCTGGTCGAACTCGCTCGGCCAGAAAGTCGTGCAGCTCGCCATGCCCGGCGTTCCGGACGTCTACCAGGGCACCGAGCTGTGGGACTATTCGCTGGTCGACCCGGACAACCGGCGGCCGGTCGACTTTGGTCGCCGCCGGGAGCTGCTGGCCCGGCTCGACGACGGCTGGCAGCCGCCGGTCGACGCTGACGGCGCGGCCAAGCTGCTGGTCACCAGCCGGACGCTGCGCCTGCGGCGGCAGCGGCCCGAGCTCTTCACCCGCTACCAGCCCGTGTACGCCGAAGGACGGGTCGCCGACCACGTGCTCGCCTTCGACCGCGGCGGTGTCGTAGTGGTCGCCACCCGGCTGCCGGTGGGATTGTCACGGCACGGTGGCTGGCATGACACCACTCTGTCACTCGACGGCCACACCTGGACAGAAGTCTTTACCAGCACCAGCTACGGCGGCAACCGCCTCTCGGTGGCTGATCTGCTGCATACGTACCCGGTGGCTTTGCTGGTGAAGGAGAAGCCGTGATCGACTGCACCGCAGCGAAGCAAGGGCCGGGAGAGCACGGCCGGGAGACTCGAGCCGTGATCGACTGCACCGCAGCGAAGCAAGGGCCAGGAGAGCACGGCCGGGAGACTCGAGCCGTGATCGACTGCACCGCAGCGAAGCAAGGGCCAGGAGAGCACGGCCGGGAGACTCGAGCATGACGCTTTTCGAAGTGTGGGTGCCGGAGAAAACCGTCAAACTGCGCCTCGGCGGGGCCGAGCGGGACATGGAACGCGGCGAGGACGGCTGGTGGCGCCTGGACGTGCCGGAGGCCGCTCCCGGCACCGACTATGCGTACGTTCTGACAGAACATGACAGCCCGCTTCCCGACCCGCGGTCCAGGTGGCAGCCTGAGGGCGTGCACGGCCCCAGCCGGGTGTACGACCACGCGGCCTTCGCCTGGACGGACAGCGCCTGGACCGGGCGTCAGCTCCCGGGCTCCGTCCTCTACGAACTGCACGTCGGCACCTTCACCCCGCAAGGCACGTTCGATGCTGCCGTCGAACGCCTGGACCACCTCGTCGAGCTCGGCGTCGACCTGGTGGAACTGCTGCCTGTCAACGCCTTCAACGGCGAGTACAACTGGGGCTACGACGGCGTCTGCTGGTTCGCGCCGCATGAGGCGTACGGCGGGCCGGACGGGCTGAAGCGGTTCGTCGACGCGGCGCACGCCAAGGGTCTCGGCGTGGTGCTGGACGTCGTCTACAACCACTTCGGACCCAGCGGCGCGTACGCGCCCATGTTCGCGCCGTATCTCAGTGCGGCGGGCGCCAACCCGTGGGGCGCCTCGGTCAACCTGGACGGGCCGTTCTCCGACGAAGTGCGCCGCTACATCGTGGACAGTGTGCTGTCGTGGCTGCGGGACTACCACGTCGATGGGCTGCGGCTCGACGCCGTGCATGCCCTGGTCGACCACAACGCGATCCACCTGCTGGAACAGATGGCTGCCGAGGTGGAGAGCCTGTCGGTGCACCTGGGCCGACCGCTGTCGCTGATCGCCGAGTCCGACCTCAACGACCCGACGCTCATCACGCCGCGGGAGGCGGGCGGGCGCGGGTTGCAGGCCCAGTGGGACGACGACGTGCACCACGCGCTGCACACGTTGCTCACCGGCGAGCGGCAGGGCTACTACGGCGACTTCGGCTCACTGGACTGTCTGGAAGCGGTGCTGACCGGGGCGTTCTTCCACGCGAACACGTGGTCGAGCTTCCGCCGCCGGCAGCACGGGCGGCCAGTCGACCGGGCTCGGACGCCGGGACATCGCTTCGTCGCGTACCTGCAGAACCATGACCAGATCGGCAACCGTGCGGTCGGCGACCGGCTGTCGACGCTGCTGTCGCCGGGGTTGTTGAAGGTCGGCGCGACCTTGCTGCTGACCTCGCCGTTCACGCCCATGCTGTTCATGGGCGAGGAATGGGCGGCGAGCAACCCGTGGCAGTTCTTCACCAGCCACCCCGAGCCGGAGCTGGCGGCGGCGGTGCAGACCGGGCGGCGCCGCGAGTTCGCCGAGCACGGCTGGGCCGAGGCCGAGGTGCCCGACCCGCAGGACCCGGCGACCTTCGAGCGCTCGAAGCTGGACTGGTCAGAACGCACCGAGCCGGGCCACGCGGAAATCCTGGACCTGCACAAGCGCCTCATCGCGCTGCGCCGCGAGCACGCTGACCTGTCCGATCCACGGCTCGACCGGGTCGAGGTGTGGCACGGCGACCAACACCTGGTAATGCGCCGGGGCCGCTGCATCGTGGCCGTCAACCTGGCGCCGGTGCCGCAGACGGTCAGCCTGCGCGCGGTGCCCAGCAAGGTGCTGCTCGCCACCGAGCCCGGCGTAGTCCTGCAACGCGACCGGGTGGAGCTGCCGCCCGAGACGGCCGTGGTCGTCTACGCCCGCTGACCCACGGAGACATCCCCGCCGAACCGACCGGTTCGGCGGGGACTCGTCCGCGTTACCGCTGGATCAGCGGTTGACGACCGTGCTGGCCGTGGTGGAGTTGTCCTGCGCGGTGTAGGCCACCACGTGGTAGACGGACGTGCCCGCGGGCGGGTTCGCCTCGCTCCACTGCTCGGTCCGCGCACCGGCGACCAAGCCGATCCGGTCCACCAGGTGCTTCTCGCCGGCGACCGTGCCCTCGATCAGGTACCAGGCCTGCACCGACACCGCGTCGGCCGGAGCCGTGTAGATGTAGTTGCTGGTCATCCAGCCGGTAGTGGCGTCCACGGTGGCCCGGTTGCTGGTCGCCAGGTTGGTGACCTTGCCCGCGGCGTTGGTGAACTTCAGGCCGGCGCGCACCCAGCGGCCCGCGCCCTGCGCCTGCGCCGAGATGACCGAGGTGTAGACCTGGCCCGGCGTGGCGGCCATCTTCTTGCCGATGATGCTGACCTCGCCGGTGCCGCTGGAGGTCAGCGACATCGCGCCCGTGCCGACCGCGCCGGTATCGACCCGGGCCAGCGTGGTGCGGCTGCCCGCGGTCCAGCCCGCGGTGCCCGCGGCCGGGTTCTCGAAGCTGGACTCGTCGGCGGTGAGCAGGTTGCCCGGGACGGCGGCACTGCCGACCGGCATGTCTCCGACGACCTCGCCGTTGCGGAAGATCTTGTAACCGGCGACCGGGCGGCCGTCCAGCGGGTAGCTCTCCTCCCAGCTCAGGTTGCCCGAGGTGGCGGTGAGGTTCACCGGCGGGTCCGGGGTCAGGGCCACCTTGTGCAGCGGCGCCGCGATCAGGTTGGCGGTGGTGTTGGTCTCGCCGGCCGGGCCGGTGAGCACGGTGCCCGTGGGCGTGGTGGGGCCGCGGCGGGCGCCCAGGTTGACGCCGTACCAGGTGGTCTTCTTGGCCGGGTCGTCGGCGATCGTGTTGCCGTAGATCTTGTCGCCGGAGCCGATGGACAGGGAGATGCCGGAGGTGTCGACGATGCCCGCGCCGGTGTCGTACGCGGTGGAGCCGCCCCAGCCGGAGTTGCTCACGGTGTTGCCGGTGATCGTGTCGGCGGCGTTCTTGGCGTAGGTCTGGCTGCCGATCACCATGATGCCGCTCCGGCCGCTGTACTGCACGACGTTGTCGCGGATGACGTTGTTGCCGCCCGGACGGACCCAGTGGTCGTCTTTCAGGTCCTCCGGCCGCTCCCAAGTGTTGAGGATGGCGCCACCGGTGCCGTCGGCGTCCTTGTAGTCGTCGTAGGCGATGACGATGCCCGCGAAGCCGGCGTAGTTGATCTGGTTGCCCGACACCACGGTGTTCCGCGGGTTGGTGATGTCCTTGTTCTCCCCCACGTGGGTGTAGCCGCTGTTGCTCTTGAGGGTGATCTGGGCGCCGTGCAGCAGGTTGTCGCTGACCGTGGCGTCGACCAGGCCCTCGAGGTACATGTTGCCGTACAGCGAGTTGCTGCCCCGGGCGGTGGCGATCGTGCCGTCCGAGCGCACCGTGTTGTTGCGTACGGTGGTCCGGATCGCGTTGGTGAAGTCGAAGCTGTTGCCGCGGATGGTCTTGTCGAACTGGTTGTACTCGACGACGACGTTGTCGTTGCGGCTGCCGCCACCCACGTTGTCCTCGTCGCCGGACTCGGCGCCACCCCAGTTGTCGAAGCGGTTGTCGACGATCCGGACGTCCTTGGCGCCGTCGCCGATCCACACCTTGAAGTACTCCAGGTTGGTGAACCGCACCTGGCGGACCGTCCACCGGTCGCTGACCGCGATGCCACCCCCGGCGTTGGTGCCGACGGTCGAGCTCCGGAAGTCACAGTTCTGACCCGGGCGGCCCGGCATGTCCTGCGGGACCGGGGCGCCCGCGCCCTCCCGGCAGTTGCCGTTCACGGTGAGGTCCGAGACGAGGTTGCTGCTGCCCTTGAGCTTGGTGCCGTAGTCCCAGCTGATCAGGTAGCCGTAGTTGAAGATCGACGCGTTCGCCGTGATCATCGACACGGTGGTGGCGGTGATGCCCCGGCCGCGCAGGTTGACGTTCGGCGGCAGCTTCAGCGGCTCGCTCAGCTTGTAGGTGCCCGAGTCCAGCAGCACGGTCGCCGGGACGGCCGGGGTCACGACCTCACCGGCCGCGTCCAGCACTGCCGGTACGACCTTGGCCTTGGCCTGGTTCACCAGGGCCTCGAGCGTCGAGTGGTCGTCGCTGCCGGAGGGTGCCGCAGCGCGGATACATGCGGGGTCGGCGAGGCACTCGGCCAGCGTCATCGCCGCCGGAGCGACAGTTGCCGCCAGCGAGTACACCGGCGGCGTCGGCGCGGCGGCCTGCGCGGGTGAACCCACGAACATTGGCACGGAGATCAGTGGGAGTAGAGCGGCAGCGGCGATGCGCGTGGCGGCCGTAATGCGGGAGTGATCGCGGGCGAACGGGACGCGTCCGGCGAAGTCGGTCATTCGTACTCTTCCGTCAGGGGCAGCAGCGCGAGGACCCGGCTGCTCTGGCGGCGCAACCCATCGGCAACCGACTCGGCAATCCTGAGAACTTCCTGGGACGGCGTGTTGCCCGCCGAGGTCGCGGGCGTCAGTCACCATGGTCGTCATGTGGGGGGCGAAGCGGCGCCGCAAACGGCGCAAGAAGAATTCCGGCGACTGCGGGGACTGTGACTGCGACGTCTGCGACATTCCGGGCTGTGACTTCGGCCTGCTGAGTACGAGCATGCTGGCCTTCGCGCGCCTCGGTGGCGGGCGGCGCGGGCCGGGCTCCGGCACCGACCGGGCCGTGACGGCGGCCATTCGCGGATATCGGAAGGTGTCCCCGCGGCTGCCCACCCGCTGCCGGTTCACGCCGTCGTGCAGCGCCTACGGGCTCGAGGCCGTGCAGCGCTACGGCACCCGCCGTGGCCTGCGCCTCACCGCTGCCCGGCTGCGCCGTTGTCGCCCCGGCGTCACGTTCGGTACCGCGGATCCCGTTCCGTGACCTTCGTCCGGGACGATGGTCGCTTCGGTACGGGGGGAGCGCGGTGGCGATCAGGGACGGCGAACGGGCACCGGTCCGCAAGATCGTGGTACGCCGTCCGCCGCGGCAACGGGGGCTGCCTCAGCGCGGCGGCGGCGCCCGGCAACGGCGTGGCGACCGGGCGCTGACCGGGCTGCGCCGCGGCTTCGCCCGACCGGAGATCACGGTCCGCAGTTTCGGCGCATCCCTGGCCCCCTGGCGGCTGTGTGCCGTCGGCGTGGTCCTGACCCTGGTGCTCGGGTTCTCCTGGGTCCGGCTGTTCCACATGGGGCCGCCGTCTGTGGAGGACCTGCGCCGGGCGGCCGGCGTCGACGAGTGGCGCACCTTGGCGATCGGCGTCAAGGACGATCAGCCCGGCGTCGCCTACCGGGATCCCGCAGACGGCCGGTGGAGCGGGTTCGACATCGACATCGCGTACCTGATTGCCGAAGATCTCGGTTTCCGCCGTGACGACGTGCGCTTCTTCGGCATCGAAAGCGAGGACCGAGCCCGGATGGAGGGCACCGACCTGAACGACAACCCGGTGCCGGTGAAGATGGTCATCGCGAGCTACAGCATCACGGCCGATCGTGAGGACATGCCGAACGTCATGTTCTCGGCGTCCTACCTGCACACCGAGCAGTCGGTCATCACCCTGCGGGGGCACAAGCAGGTCGCCAGCCTCGAAGAGTTCAAGGGCAAGAAGGTCTGCACGCTGTCCGCCTCCACCAGCGCCGTCACCGCGTCTTCGTCCGGCGCCACCCTCGTCCGCCGCAACCGGGCCTCGGAATGCTTCGCGGAACTGAACGGCGGGAAGGTCGACGCGGTCAGCACCGACGCCGCCATCCTCGGCGGTTACAAGGCCCGCGAGCCCGACCGCTACGACCACTGGGACCTCGGCGACGACAAGACCGAGGCCTGGGGTGTCAGCGTCGGCGACAACGAAGCGCTGCGCGACCTGGTCGACCTCAGCCTCTACCGCTCCTACACCGATCCCAAGGACGCCCGCTGGGAACGTGCCTACGAGCAGCACATCGCGCCCGAGATCCGCGCCAACGTCGAGCCGGGCGGGGCACCCGTGCCGCTGGCCCGCCCGCAGCAGCCGCTAGCCCGTCGCCCCGACGTCCGCGAGCTGCCCTGGGAAGAGATCGCCCGGTGACCGTCCGCAGTGTCGAACGTCCCCGGCTGCGTCGCGCCCAGCTGAACTGGCTGTTCACCGCGCTGCCCGCGTTCCCGCTGGTGCTGCTCGTGCTGCGGCTCTGGTATCTGAGCCGGCAGGACCTCCCCACGATGCTGCTGCTGGTGCAGTACATCAGCCCGCTGGGCATGCTCAGTGCCCTGGTGGTCACCCTGATCTGGACGCTGCCGGCGGTGGTGCTCGTGGTGCGTACCCTGGGCGGGATCTTGCTGGTCAGCACCCCGGACGTGGAGGAGGCAGCCCGCCGGTCCCTGCTCGCGCTCACCGCCCTGCGCATGCCCGACTGGGTGGTGGTGCTCGCCGTGGCCCTGGCCGGGTTCACGTGGGAGATGCGGATGCTGCCCACGCTGCTCATGCTCGTCGTCGCCATCCTCGGGCTGACCGCGGTGCAGCGCTACCCCCACGAGCGCCGAATGCTCGTCGTTGCCACGCTGGTCGTTCCGGTCGTGCTCGGTATTCTGGAGCTCATCTGGCTGCGGCCCGGCATCAGCGCAGCCCTCGCCACGTCAGACACCGGCACGGCGGTTCTGCTCGTCACCCCACCGCTGCTGGGCTGGCTGCTCACCGGGCCGGTGCCGGCGCGCGCTGCCCGACTCGTCACCCACTGGCCGGCTGTCGCCGCGGCGCTCATCGCCCCCTTCGTCATCGGCGTGGTCTTCCTCCGGGCACCGGTCCTGCCCAACAGCGCCGTGGAGGTCCGTGCTGCGGACGAGCCGACCCGGGTGCTCCGGGGTCAGCTCATCACCGTCGATGACACCGCAACGACGATCCTGGGCCGCGGCGGCGACGTCGTCTTCGTCCCCAACGATCAGGTCCGCTCCAAGACGCTGTGCCCGGAACCGGTCCGTATCCAGCACAGCCGGCTCACCGTCCGCGGCTGGCCGGTGGACGAGTCGGCGCTCGAATGGGCCGCACCCACCAGGCCGGTCGCCGACGTCGACCCGCGCTGCCTCGGCCGCCCGCTCGAGCCGTAAGGCCTGCCCCTTTCCGCAGTTCGCGGACGGTTGTCGCGGCGCGCCGCCGACCGCGTGCAGACAGGGTGGACCCGACCTGGCAGGCTGCACGCCATGACCTTGCACCTGCGGTGGGCGGCCGTCACCGACAAAGGCCACGTGCGAAGCAGCAATCAGGACTGCTATTACGCCGGTGACCGGCTCCTGGTCGTCGCGGACGGCATGGGCGGAATGGCCGCCGGTGACGTGGCGAGCCGGATCGCCGTCGAGGCCATGCTGTCGCTCGACGTGGGCATCGACAACGAGCACCAGATGGACGCGCTCCACAAGGCCCTCGAGGTCGCCAACGGGCGGATCGCCGAGACCGTGGCAGCCGACGTCGCGCTGCAGGGCATGGGCACCACGCTGACCGCCGTGATCTTCTCCGGCGATCGCGCGGCCATGGCCCACGTCGGCGACAGCCGGGCCTACCTGCTGCGCGACGGCCGGCTCAACCAGCTCACCAAAGACGACACGTACGTGCAGATGCTCGTCGACCAGGGGCTGATCCGGCCGGAGGAGGCGGACAACCATCCCCGCCGCGCGGTGGTCACCCAGGCACTCCAGGGCGAACCGGTCAGCCCGGCGTACGTGATCGTCGAGCCGGAACCCGGCGACCGGTGGCTGCTGTGCAGCGACGGCCTCACCGTGGTCGTGCCCACCGCCCAGATCGAGGCCGAAATGCTCGCCAGCGAGGCGCCCCAGGCCTGCGCCGAGCGCCTCCTCGACCTCGCCCTGCACGGCGGTGGCCCCGACAACATCACGGTGATTGTCGCCGATCTGACAGTCGGTCCCTGACTGTCGACGGCCCTTCCCGGCCGCGAGCCTCGTGCAAGCGGCCGGCGCTGCGGTACGTTACTCGCGGCCAGTGACCGGTCGTCACTGGTTCGTTCCTCACGGGCGCTGCGGGTGGTGTATGACAACGGGACGGCTGCCGGCGCGGTTGCCCGTGACGCTGCTCGCTATCGCCGCCGTCACCATCCTCGGCACCTACGCCATCCCGGCCGGCTCCGCCCAGCGCCTCTACAACGACGTCGCCCAATGCGCCGCCGGCGCGATCGCCACCGTCGTCTGCTTCGCGGCGGCCCGCGACCACTCCGGCGCCCGCGCCCGCTGGCGAGTGCTCCTCGGTGCCGGCCTCGCCGCCTGGACACTGGTCCGGCTGTGCTGGACGGTGCGCGACCTGCTCGACCCGGACCGGCCACCCACCCTCGCCGGCACCGTCGCCGACATCGGCCCGCTGGCCCTGCCCATCCTCGCCTTCGTCTCGCTCGTCGCCGGCTCGCTGGCGCTGCCCCGGCCCGTGCAAGCCTCCATGCGCCGCGACCGCACCGTCCTCGTCATCGACAGCGTGCTCATCGGCGGCTCCCTGCTCGCCGTGCTCCGCCCCGCACTGCCGGAAAGCCTGCTAGCCGCCGCCAACCACGACCCTTGGGCCGCCGGATTCGCGGCAGCGTACCCGGTAGCCGACCTACTCCTCGTCGTCATGGGCCTGCTGTTGCTCGTCAGCCGGCCGTCGTCACGACCCGGCCGGGGACCGCTGCGACTCATGGTCGCGGCCATGCTCGCCCTCGGCTACTCCGACACCCTGCGGCTGCTCCACCTCGGCGACCAGGCGCTCACCCCGCTCGAATCCGCCGGCTGGCTCCTTGGCCCCGCGCTGCTGGCACTCGCGGCCGTCAGCAACCGGGGCGTCGATGGGCTCACCGTCGCCGAACGGATCGACGGAGAGTGGCTGCACCTCCTGCTGCCGTACGTGCCCGTCGTCGCCACCGGCGTTTTTCTCGCCGTCCGCACCGGCAGCGGCGGACAGCTCACCTCCTCCGAGGCGTACCTGGGGTGGCTCGTGCTGGGGTTGGTGGTGGCCCGGCAGATGTTCACCATCGTGGACAACACGGTGCTGCTCGTCCGGGTCTCCGAGGGGCAACGCGAGCTGCACCATCAGGCGTACCACGACCCGCTGACCGGGCTCGCCAACCGGGCGCTGTTTCGGGAGCGGCTGGTGCTCGCCCTTGATGCGTACCACCAACGTCGAGTGCCGCTCGCGCTCATCTTCGCCGACCTCGATGACTTCAAGCTCATCAACGACGGCTTCGGTCACGCCGTGGGGGACAAGCTGCTGCGGCTCATCGCCGACCGCCTCGCCGCCGCGGTGGGCCCGGGCGACCTGGTGGCGCGGCTCGGCGGCGACGAATTCGCGGTGCTGCTGGAACGGCCCGATGGTGAAGCCGAGGCCACCGGCCAGCGGATCCTGACGGCGTTGCGCGAGCCGTATGTGATCGACGGCCACACTGTCGGCATCAGCGCCAGCCTCGGCCTGGTCCTGCCTGAGCCCGCTTCCCCGCCGTCCCTGGGGGAGTCGGCTCGGGTCGACGAGGAATTGACCGCTGACGTCCTGCTGCGTCGGGCCGACGCGGCGATGTATGTCAGTAAGCGCCGCGGCAAGAACGCGATGGCTCGCTACTCGGCGGGCGCCAACGGCAGTCCGAATCCGGACCTGCCGGCGCTGCTGGCCCGCGCGGTCATCGTCCCGCCAGACTTCGGATTCGAGGTGTACTACCAGCCGATCGTGCGCTTCGCAGACGGCGCGGTCGTGGCCGTCGAGGCGCTGGCGCGTTGGACGGACCCCGTCGCCGGGCCGGTCGACCCGGATGTGTTCGTCACGGTTGCCGAACGCACCGGACTGGTCGCGGCCATCGACGACTTCGTGCTCGACCGCGCCTGCGCGGAGGCGGGCGCACTTGCCGCCGCGTACGGCCGCCCGGTCGACGTGCACGTGAACGTGTCCGCGGCGCGGCTGGGTCGCCAGGGACTGGAAGATGCGGTGCTGTTCGCGCTGCGCCGGCACGGCGTCCCGGCCGCCCGGCTGGTCGTGGAGATTACCGAGACCCGCCGCATCCCCGACCTGCCCCGCGCGGTCGAGATGCTGCACCGCCTGCGCGAGTACGGCGTCCGGGTCGCCCTCGACGACTTCGGCAGCGGTTACAACGCGCTCGCGCAGTTGCACTCGCTGCCGGTCGACATCGTGAAGCTCGACTCCACTCTGACCGATGTGGACGTCAGCCCGGACCGCGCAGGTGCCCTGTGCCGGTCAGTCCTGCGCATCTGCGCGGACCTGAACGTGACGGTGGTCGCCGAAGGTGTGGAAACGCCGGAACGCTCCCAAGCCCTCGCCGCGTTGGGCTGCGACCTCGGCCAGGGCTATCTCTTCGGCCAGCCCACCCCCGCCCACCGCCTGACCGCCACCATCCCGACCCAAGCCGACCCCTCCTCGGCCGCACACCTAGCCTCCTAGGACGCTTGAGGGGTGGTGCCTTGCGCCTCTGTGGTCCAGCTAGACGTCCTTGGGGTGGTGCCTTACGACCTTCGGGGGTTAGCTCGGCGAGTCGGCGTGGCGGCCGTCGGATCCTCCGGCCACGGATGGCGCGGATAGCGGCCTCGCATCTCCGCACGGACACCGGGGTAGGCATTGCGCCAGAACGAAGCCAGATCGCTCGTCACCGCCAGCGGACGACCCGCCGGCGACAGCAGATGCAGCACTACCGGCACACCGCCCACCCGCGGAGTGTCCAGCCAGCCAAACGTCTCTTGCAGCTTCACGGCCAGGACGGGCGCCGTCGGATCCGAGTAGTCGACTCGGATCGCAGATCCGCTCGGCACCAGCAGACGCTCGGGCACAAGCTCGTCGAGGCGCCCGGCCACCGTCCACGGCACCATCCGGCGCAACGCCCCGGCTACATCGATCCGGGTCAGATCCGCCCGACGCCGGGCCGTACCCACGTCGAGCCAGTCGGTGGTGGCGAGCGCCTGGTCGGACACATCGGGCCAGAGTGCGCCCAGGGTCGCGTACGCAAAGGACAACCGTGCCCGCAGCTCGACCGCGGCCCGCGACCAGGTCAGCAGGCCCAGCCCCGCGCGGGCCAGTCCGTCGCGCAACGCGGCCTCGACCAGCGCCGGATCCGGGTCGTCGATCCGACGCTCGGTCAACACGATCGCGCCGAGCCGCTCCACCCGCCGTGCCACCACGTCACCGTCGACCCAGCCGATCTCGGTCTCCGGCCCCGCCAACGTCCCGGCCGCAATTCGGGCAGTCGCCTCATCGAGCGGGGCAGCGCTGCGGATGCGCGCGGTCCGGGCTCCTGGCGTGCGGTCAGCATCCGCGATGGCGATCCACGTCGTTCCCGCCAGCCCACTGCCGCCGCTCAACTCCGCGGCGGTCCCGCCGGCCATCAGGTACGCGCGGGAGCCCGCTTCCCGCACCCGCGCAACCCGTTCGGGGTGCGCAAGCCCGATGATCAGCCCGGCTGCGATGTCGTCGCTCCACTGCTCGCTGGACGAGTCATCGCCGGTCCTTCGTGCGGCCTCGGTGCTGCGGTTTCGGTGCGTGGATCCGCTCGAGCCGGGCCTTCTGGTGGCGTCGGCGTGGCTGGTGGGCTGGTTCGGGTCGGGCCAGGCTGTCTGGTCGTCGGCTTGACCGAGTGGGTCGCGGTCGAGGGCTGCGGTCAGGCGACGGACCTCTGCTGTCCAGGCGCCATCCCGGTTAGCGCGGGCCAGGCGCCAGGCGGCGACCACATCGTCCGCGGTGCGGTCCGCGTCGAGGAGCGCCACAATCTCGGCCGCGCGTCTTGCGCCCACGAGCGGTGCGCCGTCGAGCAACGCCCGGGCCAGGCGTGGGTGCAGGCCGGCGTCCGAGAGACGACGTCCACGTGTGGTTATCCGGCCGTCCGGATCGGTCGCGCCGAGGACGCTGAGGGTGTTCATCGCCGCCCGCAGCGGACCGGGGGGTGGCTGGTCGGGCAAGGCAAGTCCGCTGCCGTCCGGGTGCCCCCACCGGGCGAGGTCCAGGGCGAAGCTGGTCAGATCGGCCGCCGCTACCTCCGGTTCCGGCTGGGGCGGGAGCCGGTCGTGTTGCGCCTCTGACCAGCAGCGATACACGCGACCGGGGGCTTCCCGCCCGGCCCGCCCGGCTCGTTGCGTGGCCGCTGCCCGGGACACCGGCACGGTCACCAAGGCGCCGAGGCCGCGGGCGTGGTCCATCCGCGGTACCCGGCTCAGGCCGGCGTCGACGACAGCGCGGACGCCGGGAACGGTCAGGCTGCTCTCCGCCACCGCCGTTGCCAGCACAACTCGCCGGCCCGTACCCGGTCGCAGAGCCGCGTCCTGAGCCGCACCGCTCTGCCGGCCATGCAGTGCCACCACATCGGCGCCGATTCCGTGCAGCTTGCTCGTGACCGTCTGGATCTCGCGGGCGCCCGGCAGGAACACGAGGACATCGCCGTCGCTGTCCGTCAGGGCCCGGCGGACCGTGGCCGCCACCTGGTCGAGCAGCCGCGGATCGACCCGTAGCCCGAGCGGCGGGGCGACCTGTTGCGACGGCGGGCACCACCGCACCTCGACCGGGTGCAGCGCGGCGGCGGCGGTCACGATCGGCGCCGCTGTCGGACCAGCCTCCGTGCTTCGACCGAGGAGTTCGGCGAAGCGGTCGGCTTCGGCGGTTGCTGAGGTAGCCAGGACGAACAGGTCAGGCCGGAGCGCGGCGCGGACTTCGATGAGGAAGGCCAGGGCGAGGTCGGAGTCGAGGTGGCGTTCGTGGCATTCGTCGAGGACGACCACGGCCGTGTCAGACAGCTCGGGGTCGCGGTGCAACCGCCGAACCAGAACGCCGGTGGTCACCACCTCGATGCGAGTGCGCGCCGACACCCGGCGGTCACCCCGCACGGTGTAGCCGACCCGTCCGCCTACCTCCTCGCCGAGCAGGGCAGCCATCCGCCGGGCCGCGGCGCGCGCGGCTACCCGCCGCGGCTCGGCCACCACCACCCGCCCACCGTTCTCCGACGTCAGATTCCCGTGTCCCCACGCGGCGGCCAGGGCGAGGGGGACGACAGTGGTCTTACCTGTCCCGGGTGGGGCGACCAGAACCGCCGTGCCTGCGGTGCCGAGGGCGTCAATGACCTCGGCAAGGACCGCGCGAATGGGGAGATCCGGGAGGGCGTCGGGGGCGATCAGCACCGGACAAGTCTCGCCTACGCCGTGCCGGAAGCGGGCAACGTGGTAAATACATCAGGTGGAGGCGTTCAACTCACTGCCGCAGGCCGCGCTCGAAGCGGATCTGCTCGCCGTCTGCGCCGCGCCCGGATGGGTGGCGGCGGTCGCGGCCGGCCGACCGTACGCGTCAAAGAACGAGGTGTTGGCGACGGCGGACGCCGCAGCTCGCGCACTGAGCTGGGCTGACGTCCGGGCGGGGCTGTCCGCGCATCCGCGGATCGGGGAGCGCGCGCAGGGCGACTCGAAGGAAGCCGCCTGGTCGCGTCGGGAGCAGTCCATGGCGGCCAGCAGCGGTCCCTCGCCGGAGCTCGTGGCGGCGAATCGGGCGTACGAAGAAAAGTTTGGTCAGGTGTTCTTGATCTTCGCTTCCGGCAAGTCGCAGGACGAGATTCTGGCGGCAGCGCGGGAACGGCTGCGCCACGACGAGGAGACCGAGCGTCCGATCGTTGCCGAGGAGCTGCGCAAGATCGCGATGCTGCGGCTGGAGAGGTTGCTGGATGGGCTCGGCTGACGGTTTCGTCGCGAAGATCTCGACGCACGTCCTGGACACGGTCACCGGCGACCCGGCGCGTGCGGTTGCGGTCCGGCTGGAACGCCGAGACGACGGCGGGTGGCGGCTGCTCGCCGAGGGGCGTACGGATGCTGACGGCCGGTGGAAACCGCAGCTGCCGGCGGACGACTGGGTTTCCGGGGGCTTTCGCCTGGTCTTCGAGGTCGAGCCCTACCTGGGTGGCGAGGTGTTCTTTCCGGAGATCACGATCGCCTTTCATGTGCACGACACGCAGCGGCACTACCACGTGCCGTTGCTGCTGAGCCGTTACGGCTATACCACCTATCGAGGGAGCTGACGCGTGGCGATCGTGCTGGGACCGAACCGATATGGCAAGGCGGAGACCCGGCTCGTGCACGTCACGCGGGACGGCGACACGCATGGACTGTCCGACCTGAACGTCAGCGTCGCGCTCGCCGGCGATCTGGCAGCCACGCACCTCACCGGCGACAACGCGGGCGTTCTGCCGACCGACACCATGAAGAACACGGTGTACGCGTTTGCCCGTGAGCACGGCGTCGGTCAGCCGGAGGCGTTCGCGTTGCGGCTGGGCCGGCATTTCGTCGCCACTCAGCCGCAGGTCCACCAAGCCCGGATCAGCATCGAGGCGTACAGCTGGGAGCGGCTGGGTCCGCACTCGTTCCGGCGCAAGGGCGACTTCACCCGGCTGTGCGTGGTCACGGTCGGCGAGGGCGTCACGCAGGTCGTGTCCGGGTTGAAGGATTTCGTGGTGCTGAACTCCACGGCCTCGGAGTTCCACGGCTTCCCGCGCGATCGTTACACGACGTTGCCGGAGGCGACCGACCGGATCCTGGCCACGGCCGTCGATGCCCGCTGGCGGCACCTCTCGGATGTGGCGGCCTGGGGCGAGTCGTTCGAGAAGGCCAAGGACGCGCTGGTGAACGCGTTTGTGAACACCTACAGCTATTCGTTGCAGCAGACGCTGTTCTCGATGGGCGCGCGGGTGCTGGACAGTCGGCCGGAGATCGCCGAGATCCGGCTTGCGCTGCCGAACAAGCATCATTACCTGGTCGATCTGTCGCCGTTCGACCTGGAGAATCCGGGTGAGGTGTTCATCGCGGGTGACCGCCCCTACGGGCTGATCGAGGGCACGGTGACGCGCGACGACGTCCCGCCGGCCGCCGCCGATTGGTACCTCTGAGCCGTTTCGTGGGTGCATGCTGCCGTTGTACCCGAACGCGTTCGGTGGGGCGGGAGTTATCCACAGCCGGCGATTTCTCACGGTGGCGTTGTCCACAGCCCGGGCACAAACAACGGTCAAGACCGATACGGTACGGGGGTCAGGCGCCGCGTCGTCCGGTGTCCGATCACCGTGTCATCAGCACGTCGAGCTCGACCTCGGCGTGCGCTGAAGGGAGTTCCCGCCCGTGACCGAGATCCTCTCCGCTGAGGCCGTGGCGTTCGTCGAGGACCTGAATCGTAGGTTCCGGCCGCGCCGGGACGAGCTGCTCGCCCGCCGGGCCCAGCGTCGGGCCGAGATCGCCGCCGGCGGGTCGCTGGGCTTCCTGCCCGAGACCGCCGAGATTCGTGCCGGCGACTGGACGGTGCCGGCAGCGCCCGCCGACCTCACCGACCGGCGGGTGGAGATCACGGGTCCGACCGAGCGCAAGATGACCATCAACGCGCTCAACTCCGGCGCCAAGGTGTGGCTCGCTGACCTCGAGGATGCGAACACCCCGCACTGGGCCAACGTCGTGGACGGTCAGCAGAACCTCTACGACGCCATCCGGCGCACGATCCGCCTCGAGACCGAGAAGAAGACCTACGAGCTGGGTGACGGGCCGTATCCCACGATCGTCATGCGCCCGCGTGGGTGGCACCTCGACGAGCGGCACCTGCAGGTCGACGGCGAGCCGGCGGTCGGTGCCCTGGTGGACTTCGGGCTCTACTTCTTCCACAACGCCGCCGAGCTGATCGCGCGCGGGTCCGGGCCGTACTTCTACCTGCCCAAGATGGAGTCGCATCACGAGGCTGCCCTCTGGAACGATGTCTTCACCCACGCGCAGGAGGCGCTCGGCATTCCGGTCGGCACCATCCGGGCCACGGTGCTGATCGAGACGATCCCCGCCGCGTTCGAGATGGACGAGATTCTGCACGCGCTGCGCCCGCACATCTCCGGGCTCAACGCCGGCCGTTGGGACTACCTCTTCAGCATCATCAAGTATTTCCGGGACAACCCGGCGATGGTGCTGCCCGACCGGGCCTCGGTGACGATGACGGCGCCGTTCATGCGGGCCTATTCGGAGTTGCTGGTGGCGACGTGCCACAAGCGGGGCGCGTTCGCGATGGGTGGCATGGCGGCCTTCATCCCCAGCCGCAAGGACCCGAAGGTCAACGAGATTGCGCTGGTTAAGGTGCGCGAGGACAAGGAGCGCGAGGCCGGCGACGGCTTCGACGGCTCCTGGGTCGCTCACCCCGACCTCGTGCCGGTGTGCCGGGAGATTTTCGACCGGGTGCTGGGCGACCGGCCCAACCAGCTCGACAAGCAGCGCCCTGACGTGTCGGTCGAGGCGGCCGACCTGCTCACCGTGGCAGGGACGCCGGGCGCGGTGACCGAGGCGGGCTTGCGGGGCAACGTGTCCGTCGCCCTGCAATACCTGGAGGCGTGGCTGCGCGGCAACGGCGCTGTCGGCATCAACAACCTCATGGAGGACGCGGCCACCGCCGAGATCTCCCGCTCGCAGGTGTGGCAGTGGATCCACAACAACGTCCGGCTCGACGACGGCACGCCGATCACCGCGGACCTGGTCGGCCGGATCGAGGACGAGGAGCTGGTGAAGATCCGGCAGGCGCTCGGCGACGAAGCGTGGACGGCGAGCCGGTTCGACGACGCCCGCAAGCTGTTCGAGCGGGTGGCCCTCGCCGACGACTTCGCCGACTTCCTCACCACCGCCGCGTACGACTCCATCGACTGACCGTGCGGCTCAGCCACGACGACTACGTCGCGCTGGACGCCCGGCTCGCCACCCACGATGCGTTCCTGCTGGAGCGCTATCCGGGGGAGCGGGCCGGGCGCCAGCCGGTGCACACGGTCTACGTTCCCGCCGATCGGATCGCCGGCTTCCGAGACTGGGGTTCGCAGGCGCTGGCCGCACTCGACGAACACCCACCGCTGCCGTTCCCGGCCGCGCTGGAGGAGCGGGTTCGGGCCAAGCTGGCCGCCGAGCCGATCGAGGACCTGCGCGTCGACTTCGAGGATGGCTACGGCGTTCGCGACGACGAGCAGGAAGACGCCGCCGTCAAGCAGGCCGCCGCGGTGCTCCTCGACGGGCCACGTCCGCCGTTCACCGGCATCCGGATCAAGTCGCTGGAAGCTCCAACCCGACGCCGGGCGCTGCGCACGCTCGACCTGTGGCTCGCGCACTACTCAGAGCCGTTCGTGGTCACGCTGCCCAAGGTCAGCGGTCTTGACCAGGTCGACGCAATGGTCACCCTGTGCGAACGGCTGGAGGACGCATACGGGCTGTCGGCGGGCACCCTCCGCTTCGAGATTCAGGTCGAGCTGCCAGCGGCCGTGGTGGGCGCCGACGGTACGGCGACGGTGGCCCGCCTGCTGACGGCAGCCGCTGGTCGCTGCACGGGCCTGCACTACGGCACGTACGACTACAGCGCAGCGGCGGGCGTCGCCGCGGCCTACCAAGCGATGGACCACCCCGTCGCCGACTACGCCAAGGCCGTCATGCAGGCCGCCGCCGCCGGCACCGGGGTCCGCCTCTCGGACGGCTCGACCAACATCCTGCCGGTCGGCTCGGCCGTGGCGGTCCACGAGGCCTGGACATTGCACTGTCGCCTGGTCCGCCGGTCCCTGGAACGCGGCTTCTATCAAGGCTGGGACCTGCATCCGGCACAGCTGCCGACGCGTTTCGCCGCCACCTACGCCTTCTTCGCCGATGGCATGGACGCGGCGATCACCCGGCTGCGCCGCTACCTTGATCGCCAGGCTGGCGGCGTCCTGGACGAGCCGGCTACCGCCCGGGCACTCGCCGGTTATCTGTTGCGCGGGCTGGACTGCGGCGCGCTCGAACCAGACGCGGTCGGTTTCGCCCGCACCGAACTCGCGGCACTCGCCCTCCCACCGACCGATCGCCGCTGAGGCACCGCTGCCTGCCGCCGATCGCCACTGGGCGCGGCGGATCGCGCTGAGCGGGCCCGTCCGGGCCGCTGGGGAGTCTGCGGGCCGATGGGCGGGCAGTCTGCGTGACCGCCGTCGACTGCAGGCGGGGAAAGGCCTTCGCTGGATGTAGTCGCACGACGACTCAGGGCGGCGGTTAGGCTCGGGCCATGGTCGATCTCGTGCTGCGGTCCCGCCGCGCCGTCACACCCGACGGGGAACGTCCCGCCGCCGTGTGGGTCAGCGACGGGCGAATCGAGGCCGTCGAGGCGTACGACTCGCGGGTGGCTGCGGTGGAGGACATCGACCTCGGCGACCTCGCGCTGCTGCCAGGCCTGGTCGACACCCACGTGCACGTGAACGAGCCCGGCCGTACGGAGTGGGAAGGTTTCGCCACCGCCACCCGGGCTGCTGCGGCGGGTGGGGTCACCACCATCGTTGACATGCCGCTGAACAGCCTGCCGCCAACGGTCGACACCGATGCCCTGGCCGTCAAGAAGGAGGCCGCGGCGGGCCGCATCCACGTGGATGTGGGTTTCTGGGGCGGCGCGATTCCCGGCAACGCACCTGACCTGCCTGCCTTGCACGCTGCAGGGGTGTTCGGCTTCAAGGCGTTCCTCGCCGACTCCGGGGTGCCGGAGTTTCCGCCGCTGAACCCGGACCAGCTCGCCGAGGCGCTGGACACGGTGCCGGCCCTGTTCGTGGTGCATGCGGAGGATCCCGACGAGCTGCGCGTGGCGGCTTCGTCGCCTGCCTACGCTGACTTCCTCGCTTCCCGACCGTCGGCGGCCGAGCACGCCGCCGTCGCCACGGCGATTGAGGCTGCCCGCGCGGCTGATGCTCGCGTACACATTCTGCATTTGTCCGCGGCGACGGCGCTGCCGCTGATCGCCGCGGCCCGGGCCGATGGGCTGCGGATCACCGCGGAGACCTGCCCGCATTATCTGACTCTCGACGCCGGCGAGATTCCGGCCGGGGCGACCGAATTCAAGTGCTGCCCGCCGATCCGCGACGCCGCCAACCGGGAGCAGTTATGGGCGGCGCTGGCTGACGGGCTCATCACCTGTGTCGTCAGTGACCATTCGCCTTGCACGCCTGACCTCAAGCGGCAGGACACCGGAGACTTCGCCGCGGCCTGGGGCGGCATCGCCTCGGTGCAGCTCGGTCTGCCGGTCATCTGGACTGCTGCGCAGGCGCGCGGGCACACCCTCGCCGACGTCACCGGCTGGTTGGCCCGCAAACCGGCCGACCTGGTCGGGTTGTCCGGCAAGGGCCGGATCGCCGCCGGCGCCGATGCCGACCTTGTCGCCTTCGACTCCGGCGCCACCTTCGTGGTGGATCCGGCTCGGCTGCACCACCGCAACTCCGTCACGCCGTACGCGGGAAAGACCCTGACCGGCGTCGTCCGCACGACCTGGCTGCGTGGCCGGGCGGTGACCGGCGACGACCCGCAGGGCCGTTTCCTCACCCGGGAGGTCTCCTGATGGAAGAGTTCACCCGCCTGCCCGACCTTGCGTCGCGCCTCTTCGGTGGCGGGGTGGTGTTCGCCAACGACGAGTTCTTCGCCGCCGCCGACCATCTGGTCGACCCGGCGGCCCCGGTGTTCGCGCCGCAGACGTTCGGGCAGAAGGGCCAGGTGTACGACGGCTGGGAGACTCGCCGCCGCCGTGAACCCGGCCATGATGTGGCGATCGTGCGGCTGGGAGCGCCCGGCGTGATCCACGGCGTCGACGTCGACACGGCGTTCTTCACCGGCAACTTTCCGCCGTACGCCTCGGTGGACGGCTGCGCGATGGACGGCTATCCGGATGCGGCGCAGTTGGCCGAGGCGAGCTGGGTGCCGCTGGTGCCGCGGTCGCCGCTTGCCGGGGACAGCCAGAACCTGTTCGCGGTGGATTCGCGGGAACGTTTCACCCACGTGCGCCTCACTATCTACCCCGACGGTGGGGTGGCCCGTCTGCGCGTGCATGGCGAGGTGGTGCCGGATCCGCGGCTGCTGCCCGGCGTGATCGACGTGGCCGCGGCCGAGTACGGCGCCCGGGTCGCGAGTTGCAGCAACATGTTCTACGGCCATCCGCAGAATTTGATCAACCCGGGTCTCGCCCGGTCGATGGGTGACGGGTGGGAGACGTCTCGTCGCCGCGACGACGGCAACGACTGGGTGTTGGTGCAGCTCGCCGCGCCGGCTGTCGTCGAGCTTGCCGAGCTGGATACCAGCCACTTCAAGGGAAATGCCCCGGGTAGCGCGACGCTGCGGGCCATTGATGCCCGGACCGGTCTGCTGGATGATCCGGACGACTGGTTCGAGTTGCTGCCGCAGATCCGGTTGAGTCCGGATACCCGGCATCGCTTTCCGACCTCGGTGGTGCCGGTGGCGACCCATGTCCGGCTCGACATCTTCCCGGACGGCGGCATGGCCCGGCTGCGGCTCTTCGGCCGGCCGGACGCCGCCACGCTTCGCGCCCGCTACGAGGCCGTCACCTGATGACGCCCTGACCTCCGCGGGGTCATCCACAATCCACAGGGGTGGGCCGAACGGGGCCGCTGAGCGCTACGGTCTCTCGCGTGAGCCGGATAGTGACTCTTGTTCTCGTCGACGCGACGGGCGGCGTGCTGGGTGCGTTGCCGCCCTTCGATGTCGAGCTGCCGTGGTGGCAGGAAACCGCTGATGTAGTGGCGGCAGCCCGGGAACGCTACGGGGTTGAGGTGACGGTGCTGCGGCTGCTGGCGGCCGGTCGTCCAGCACCTCCCGGCGGGCCGGTCACCTACCTCGCTCAAGTCGCCGGAGCGAAGCAGGTCGCCGAAGCGAAGCAGGTCGCCGAGGCAATACAGGTCGCCGAAGCGAAGCAGGTCGCCGAAGCGAAGCAGGTCGCCGAGGCAATACAGGTCGCCGAAGCGAAGCAGGTCGCCGAGGCAAGACGGGTCGCCGAGGCGAAACAGGTCGGCGAGGCGAGAGGGGCGCCCTTGGCCCCTGACGAGGTCAGCGCCGGGCCGTCGCCGTTGCGGGCGCCCTGGGCAGCCGTCGGTGGGCCGGCGGCTTCTCTGTGCTGGGCCCGGGACTGCCTGGGCCGTGCCGAGGTCACCGTGACCCAGCAGCGGACGTGGAACCTGTCGGGAATCTGGCGCTTTGCTGTCGGCGGTGAGCCGGTGGCTTGGCTAAAGCAGGTGCCATCGTTCTTTGCCCATGAGGCGCCGCTGCTCAGGCTGGTTGCCAGCGTAGCGCCGCGGCTTGTGCCGACCGTTCTTGCTGCTGATGCTGACGGCCGGATCCTGCTCGCACACGTGCCGGGGGAGGACCGCTACGGTGCGGGCGGTGCCTTCTGCGCTGAGGTGGCCCGTGACTTTCATCCGGTGCAGGCGCACTTCGTGGACCGGACCGAGGAGTTGCTGGCGCTGGGTGTGCCCGATCGGCGTGCGGACCACGATCGGATCGTTGCGGTGGCGGCGCCGTGGCGTGACGCCATCGCTGGTCTGGACGAATTGGTGGCGGAGCTGCCGGCGCGGCTGGCCGCCATCGAGGCCTGCGGCCTGCCGAACACGCTCGTCCACGGCGACCTGCATCCCGGCAACGTGCGCGAGTCTGCGCGGGGAAGGGTCATCCTCGACTGGGGTGACGCGGGCGTGGGGAATCCGGCAACCGACATCTTGCGGCTCACCGAGGGCCTTGACGAACACCGCGCGGCGAGGCTCATCGGCGAGTGGGCTGGCTGGTGGCGGGAGTTGGTTCCCGAGTGTGATCCGCTGACAGTGGTGGCGCTGCTGCGTCCGGTGGCGGCGTTGCGGGCGGCAGTGACCTATCAGGACTTTCTCGATCACATAGAGGAGAGCGAATGGCCGTATCATCGCGCGGACGTCCCGGATCGCCTGCACGCGGCCGTCGCCGTCGCCCAGTCCTGACGCTGCACCTTCCGCGCCGTCGCCCAGTCCTGACGCTGCACCTTCCGCGCCGTCGCCCAGTCCTGACGCTGCACCTTCCGCGCCGCCGCCCAGTCCTGACGCCGCAGCTTCCGCGCCGCCGCCCAGTCCTGACGCCGCAGCTTCCGCGCCGCCGCCCAGTCCTGACGCTGCACCTTCCGCGCCGTCAGCTGGCGGAGGAGAGGGCGCGAACGGCGCCGGGCGGGGAGGGGCGTCGGGGACCAGAGCGTCCTACGGTGGGCAGATGACCGATTTGCGCCGCCGGTATGTCGAGCGGATTCGCCGCGATGGCGCGCCGCTGAGCCCGCAACTGTCCGAGGCCTTCGCGTCGGTGCCCCGGGAGCTGTTTGTGACCGAGGGCTTTCAGCGGCGGGATGGCACCTGGGCGCGGCCGGGAAGTGCGGGGTTCCTCGAGCGGGTGTACAGCAACGATGTGTTGGTGACCAAGGTGGACGGCGGGGTGCCAGTTAGTTCCTCCAGTCAGCCGTCTCTCATGGCGATCATGCTGGCCGCCCTGGCTGTCCAGCCGGGGGACCGCGTCCTGGAAATCGGCGCCGGCACCGGCTACAACGCTGCTTTGCTGACCGCGCTCGGTGCCCGGGTCACCACGGTCGACGTGCAGGACGATGTCGTTGCCCGGGCCCGTGCAGCCCTTCAGCGGGCCGGTGTCGAAGGAGTCCGGGTCGTCGCGGGCGACGGTTATGCGGGTGTCCCGAACGAGCACTTCGACCGGGTGATCGTCACGGTCGGGGTGGCCGGCTTGTCTCCGCACTGGCTGGCTCAGGCCGAGTCCCCACGCCCAGGTCCGATTGTCGTGCCGGTGGAGCACGCCGGCACCCATCCCGTACTCGCCGTCCACTGTGCAGCTTCTGGCTCCGATGTGGCCGGGCCGGGCGTGGTTACCGGTCGGGTCGTCTGTTCTTCGGGTTTCATGACGGCGGCCGGTCCGCTGACTGCCCGGCATCCCGGCGCCCATCCGCACCCTGTCCCGGCGACCGCCCTCACCGCGTTTCGTCCGGCCGCACCGAGCCGCTGGGAACACTCGCTGGACTCGCTGGCATACCGGGATCTCTGGTATGCGGCCGGTGTCTGGAGCACCCGGGCCACCCACGCGGCGGTGCCGGGCCGGGACGGCAGCACCCTGATCCTGCTGGATGAGGAGGGCACCGGCGGCGCAGCGATCCTGCCCGACGGCATGGTCCTCGCTGGCGGAGCGCAGGAACGCGAGTATGCGGCAGCGGCAGCCGGGATCGTGGATCGGTGGGAGGCGGCGAGCCGGCCACCGATGCAGGCCTGGCGCATCACCTTGGCCCGGACCGGCGACTCCGCCACCCCCATCTGGTGCCCCACTGCCTGGGATCTGGTGGATTAGTGGCTGTCCTGCCGATCATGGTGACGCTGGGCCCGGCGTAGGCAGTCAAGATCGGTAGGACAAGCCCTCGGTGCTCACCACGTGCCGGCGCGGCGGTCGCGCCACGGGCGGCCGTCCGGGTCGTAGACCATGCGGTAGGCGGGGACCGCCCAGAGCCGCTGGTGCCACGGGAGTCGCTTCGTCTCGTGCGGCACGAGGCGCCCGGGCGGGCGTGGACCGCGGCGGCCACCGCGGTGCCAGTCGCGGAGTGCGTCGGCGGTTGCGCGCACTGTGCGTACGGTGGCATCGGGGTCGATCAGGTCTTGGTCGTCGGTGCGGTCCAGATGCTCGCGCAGCAGCGCGAGTCGCAGGTCGCGGGCGTAGGTCCGCGCGCCGTCGCCCAGCCCGGCCGGATCCGTGGGTGTCCGCTCGTCACGGGTGCGGTCCAGCACCGTGCACGACAACTCGCTGTCGTGGGTCCACGAACGCCGGTTGAAGTTGTCGCTGCCGATGCTCGCCCACACGTCGTCGACGACGCACACCTTGGCATGCACGTAGACCGGGGTGCCCGCGTGGTTCTCGACGTCGAAGACGTGCACCCGCTCGGGCGCCGCCTTGTGGCAGAGCGAGATCGCCTCCGCGCGGCCCACCTGGTTGGGCGGCAGGGCGAAACGTCCGTCCACGTCCGGATGCCTCGGCACGACCGCGATGAGGTGCAGCTGAGGATTGTCGTTGAGGGCGTCGGCGAAGAGCTGCGCGACTTCCTTCGACCACAGGTACTGGTCTTCGAGGTAGATCAGGCGTCGCGCCCGTTTAATGGCTTTCGTGTAGCCGCGGGCGACGCTGCGTTCGCCGAGCTTGGCGAAACCGTAGGGCGGACGCATCGCCGGGTAGGTCCGCAGCACCTGGACGTCGTGTGGTCCGCACTCGCCGGGATCGGGCGGCTGTGGCGGCAGCCGGTCGGCGCGCAGGTCAGCGTGCCGGAGCGTGTCGGCGAGGGTGCTGATCGGGCCGTGTTGATCCAGTGGCACCGGATCGGTCCAGCGTTCCCGAAACGCCAGATCCAACGCGCCCACTACCGGACCGCGCAGAGCGAGTTGGACGTCGTGCCAGGGCGGATGGGTGCCGTACGCGGAAGCCATGCCGACCGCCTGCGGATCGCCGTGGTGGTCGGCGGTGTCGCGGCGACTGTGGCAGAGATCGATGCCGCCGGCGAACGCCACATCGCGTTCGGGTGCCCCGGGATGTCGCAGCACCACCAGCTTCTGGTGGTGCGAGCCGCCTCGGCGGACGCGCTGATCCAGCAGCACCTCGCCGCCCGCTGCCGCCACGTCCTCACTCAGCGTCCGGTTCTCTTCCTCGCTGTAGGCGAGTTTGTCGAGGTGGGAACGCCAAAGGAGGCCCTTGACCACTACCCCGCGCCGGGCGGCGTCGGCGAAGAGCTCGGCGATGGCCGGCCCCTTCTCCCGCATGCGCTCGTCCGGGTCGCCGCGCCAATCGGTGAAGAACAAGTGGTCGCCTTCGCGCAGCGCCTCGACCTCGGTCACCAACCGGTCGAAGTACGTTTCGCCGTGAATGAGGGGCTCGGCGGTGTTTCCCGGCGACCAGGTGGGTATCCGGGAGTCAGGGTTGCCGCGTTCGTCCGCGGTCAGGAACCAGTCCTGGTGTGACACGGGCAGCCCTTCCGAGGTCGACGACGCCCTCACGGTAGGCCGCTTGACCGTCGCGCGCACCCTGAGCCGCAGCTACCCCCACGAAGGATTCCGATGAGCAGTGAACCTCTGGCCCCGACCGCTGTTCCCGCCGACGCCGCCGCTGAGCGAGGCCTGCTCATCGCCATGGTGATCATGGTGTTGCTCGGCGTGGGTGGCATGGTGTTGATGTCCGGCTGACCGCCCGGCAGGCCGGTCCGCACTGCCGTCTATTCGTGACGGAGGCGGGCAGCGCCGACGCCGACCACTCATCCATACTCGTCGTCATGACGGGGCAGCCGGCGTTCCACAGCGCCATCATCGAGGTTCTTCCGGCCGAGGCCGCCACGGGCGTGACCAAGGCCGTCTGGACGCCGGCTGGCGGTCCGTTGATGGTCGTGGTCCCGCCCGGCACGGTGGATGGCTCGGTGGTGTGGGTTCCCACGCCGGCCGGCACGGTCGCGGTGACCATCCGGGTGCCCAGCTACCCGGTGGGACCCGCGCTGGTGCCCGCCGGCCCGCCGATCGGCTCGGGCCTGCCACCGGATCCTGTCCGCGCCCGCCGCCGCAACGCGCTCATCGGTTCGTCGTTGGTCGTCGTCCTGGTGCTGGGCTGCTGCGGCATCGTCCGCGCCTTGGGATCCGACAAGGCGGCCAAGCGTGACGAGGTCGTGGCGGCGGCCCCGACGACCGCAGCGCCGGCGACCCCTAACCAGTACGCCCAGCTGCTCGCCGCCTCGGACAGCGCGCTCAAGGTGCCGTTCACCGCGCTGAACACCGGCGATGCTGCGGCTTTCGCGAAGGCCGCGCCCCCGGCGGCTACCGTGATCCGTGCCGAGGCGGGCAAGCTCCGTGCTGCCGTGCCCCCGGCCGGCGCGGAGTCGGCGCATGCTCAGCTCACCCGTCAATTGGCTAGTCTCGGGGACCTGGTCGACGAAGCGGCGAGCGCCCGGCGCGACTGCCCCGCAGCCTCGCCGTACGCCTCGGTGTTGCAGTCCGGCTGGGCCGATGGCGTTCGCGAGGAATCACGACGGCTCGGGGCGACGAACCCCACCTTCAGGTTCGGCACTTTCCTGCCGGCCGCCCCGAAAGAACAAAACCGGCGGCTGAAATCGGGCACCTTCGTCGTTCGCTCTGGCGGCGGTGGTCTAGGTCACTTGAAAATCAAGAACGGTGCTGCTGATACGGCCGTCTCCTTGGTTCCGGGCAAAGGCAAGAAGCCCAAGCCGGTTTTGACCGTGTACGTCCGGAGCGGCGGCACCTACACGGCCACGGGAATCGCCGACGGCACGTACCGCATCTACACAGCGTCGGGTAAGGATTGGAACGCGAGCCGGAAAGGGTTTACCCGCAACTGCACCTACAGCAAGTTCGATGACACGTTCGCCTTTACGACAACGTCCACATCTTCCTCGATCTGGACAATTACTCTCACTCCGGTCGTTGGCGGCAACGCGTCCACCAGCAATGTCGACCCGAACGCCTTCCCCAACTGAGCCGCGTTCCGGGCGCCGAGAGACCGGTGGCGCTCTGACGGTATTCTTCGCGCCCAGATCGACATTCGGCCCGCGGCTCGGTCGCGCCCCGTCGATTGGCAAGATGATCTCGCGCGGTCCCGATATCCGCGCAGGGTTGAGACAGCGCGTCATCGGCAGGACGCCGCGCCGCCGATGGCACCAGACATAGGGGAGAACATGACGATCGCCGTGCGACGTCGGGCGGCCGGTGGTCGGCAATGACCACTTTGCTAGCCGATCGTAAGGTCGCCGTGGTGCACGAGTGGTTCGGAGCGACTGGCGGCTCCGAGGCCGTCTTCCTCGCTATCGCGGACCTGCTTCCCCAAGCAGAACGACTGGTCCTCTGGACCGACGAAGGTGTGCCGGCCGAGGAGCTGGGCCTGCACGAGTCGTGGTTGGCGCGTACGCCGCTGCGCCGCAGCAAGGCGCTGTCGCTGCCGGCGATGCCCCTGGTCTGGCGGACGCTGACCGACCAGAAGTTCGACGTGGTGGTGTCGTCCAGCCACGCCTTCGCGCACACCGTCAAGCTCGGTCGTCCCGAGCACACCCGGCACCTGAGCTACATCCACTCGCCCGCCCGCTACGTGTGGAGCCCGGACTTCGACGGCCGCGGCTCGCATCCGGCGCTGAAGCTGCCGCGCAAACTCTTGCAGGCGACCGATGTGCGGCTGAGTCGGCACGTGCACGCGTACGCGGCGAACTCCCGCGAGGTGCAGGGTCGGATCAAGCGGTTCTGGAATCGCGACGCCACGGTGATCAACCCGCCGGTCGAGGTCGACTATTTCTCGTCCGCGCCGGTGGAGCAGCAGCACCAGTCTCGGGATTACCTTCTCGGGATCGGGCGCTGGATTCCGTACAAGAACTTCGACCTGATGATCGCTATCGCGGACGCCGCCGGCCTGCCGCTGGTGATTGCGGGTTCCGGCCCGGAAGAGGAGCGATTGCGCCAGCTTGCGGCGCAGGCCCGGGTGCCGATCACGTTCGAGGTGCGCCCGGAGCGCGACCGGCTTCGTGAGTTGTACTGGGGGGCGCGGGCGCTGCTGTTCCCGGCGCACGAGGACTTCGGCATGATTCCGGTCGAGGCGCAGGCTTGCGCTACTCCGGTGATCGGGCTGAGCCGGGGTGGTTTGCTGGAGACGGTGGTCGATGGCGAGACCGGCTTCCTCGTCGACTCGCTGGAGCCCGCGCCGTACGCGCAGGCGATCGGCCGGCTCGGCGAGCTGTCGCAGGAGCGGATCCGCAAGCAGGCCGCGGAGTTCTCGGCTGACCGCTTCGCGGCCCGGATGAGCAGCTGGATCAGCGACTCCGCCGGCTGACCACCGGATTGGCGCAGGAAAACGCCGGCTGGGGCGAAAGCCCCAGCCGGCGTTTTCTGCTGCCCGACGTGTTCGGCTACTTCTTCTTGCTGGCCTCGGCGGCGGCGGCGATCGCCTTGGCATCGTCCTTGCGGACGGCGTCGAACAATGCCTTCGCTTTCTTCTCGTCCGGCAGGACGACACTCTGGTCGCCGATCATGCCGGTGCCCTTGTAGGGGGAGGTGAAGAACTGGAGCTTGTCGCTGCGCATGTGACGCAGGTCCATGGCCGTGCTGATCAGGTTCAGGTTTTCGTCGACGCTCACCGTGTCGGTGGTGGCGTTCAGGAAGGAGTTCAACTTGGACGGGCTGGTCACCGTGCCGCCGGAGACGGCCTTGTTCAGGATGGCCTTGATGACCTGCTGCTGGTTCTCGATGCGGCTGAAGTCGCCTTTGCCACCCGGATTGTCGTACCGCTCGCGGGAGTAGTCCAGCGCGGCGGCGCCGTCCATGGTCTGCTTGCCGGCTGCGAAGTGCCGAATGCCGTTGGCGTTGAGGGAGTGCCTCGAGGTGAAGGCCGTCGGGACGTCGATCTCCACACCGCCGAGGGCGTCGACGATCTCCTTGAAGCCGCCGAAGTCGATCATCGCGACGTGGTCGATGCGCACCCCGGTGTAGCCCTCGACCGTCTGCACCATCAGCGGGGCGCCGCCCCAGGCGTACGCGGCGTTGATCTTCGCGTTGACGCCGCCGCTGGCGCCGTCCTTCGACTTGGGGACCGGCACCCAGGTGTCGCGCGGGATGGAGATGAGCTGGGCCGCCGACATGTCCTTGTTCAGGTGCATGACGATGATGGTGTCGGTGCGCGAGCCGCCCTTGTTGCTGGGATCGCGGGTGTCGCTGCCGAGGAGCAGGAAGTTCTTTGCGTCTTCGGCGCCGGCGTCCTTCTTGGGCCGGGACGCTTCGGGCACCGAGTCGAACGCGTCGACCCGCTTCACGTCGCCCTCGATGTCGCGCAGGTACAGGCCGACGCCGACGAGACCGATGCCGGCGAGGATGACGGGCACCATCAGCACAATGAGCGCGATGCGCCACTTGCGCTTGCGGGCAGCCTTCGCGGCGTCCGGCTGGTGCGGCCCGCCGGGCTCGCCGGTCGCCGGAAATATTTCAGTGGCGGCATCGTTGTGCATCGGCTGTCGGGTCAGCATGGCGACGATCGTACTCATGAACGCAACCGCAGCTCACATTCGTTGTGGGCAAACCTGGGGGGACTCGCGGGGTTGACGGCGGTGAGACCGGGCGAATCGCGGCATAAGCGAGCACTGAGCGATGATCGATCTCACCTTACTGTCCGCATCGGTCGGGGCCGATCTCGGTGGCGGCGGCCGGTCGGCGTCACTCGATGTGACGATCCGCTTCCGGACATTGACCGCCTATATCCGCGCACATCGACCGCGAGCTGGCGCCTATTCACGAAACCCTTTACGATTCCGCACTGATCGTGGCGGTCGAGGCCGCGTTCACGGCACGGGGGATCTGAATGGTGCATATTGGTCCAACCTCAGCGGATCGGCAGACGGTGGCACACTCCGCAGACAACAGCGGTGAGCTGCCGGTCATCGGCATGAGCGGGCGGACGTCGACCGAGTCGTCCGACCGGCAAGCGCCGTCCCCGGACAACCGGCTGTCGCAGGCCATTCCTGCCCAGCGCAGTCCGGCTGAGCGTGCGCCGCGCGGCAACGCCGCGGTGAAGCCCGCGGCGGAACCCGAGACCGAGACTCAGTCGGAGTCGGAGTTCGGGCCGGTCGGCTCAACTGTGGTCCTGCCCTACCTCGGCACGTCGACGGCCAAGCGGACCCAGTGGCTGCGGGCCTGGATGCTGGCCCTGCCGGCGGACTTCGTGGCCGTGGCCGCGCCGATTCTCTGGAGCCAGCAGTATTGGCGGGCCCACCTGGCGACCGCTGTGCTGACGGTGACGTTCTTCGCCTTCGGCGGTCTCTACCGCGCGCGCCGGCATCTGAGCGCATTGGACGAACTGCCCAGCGTCTACGGCCGGATGCTGACGGCCACAGCCGCCGTGGCGATGATCATGGCCGTCCGGCATGACTCTCTCGAATACATCGACGGCTTCCTGCGCCTAGCCGCGGTCTCGGCGATCCTGTTGCTGCCGGCCCGCGCGGTGAGCCGCATGGTGACCCTGACGGCTCGGCGGCGTCGGTGGGTGGAGCACGGCACTCTCATTGTCGGCGGTGGCCCGGTCGCGATCGAGTTGGCTCGGCTGCTGCGTCGCTATCCGCAGTACGGGCTGCGCTTCGCCGGTTTCGTGGATGTGAACGCGGCCGAGCACAACCGCAAGGAGAGCATGCCCCTGGTGGGCAACGTCGAGGATCTCGGCCGGCTGATCCGCAACACGGACTGCGACGTCGTGATCATCGCGGACGTGGACTGCCCGGATGAGCGCCTGCTGCGCACGGTGATGGCGCCGGATCTGCAGGACTGCGATCTGTGGATGGTCCCGCGCCTACGCGAGTTCCCCCAGCAGTCCGGCGCCCCCGACCAGATCGGCGCCATTCCGATCATCCATCTGCGCCGCCCGGTGCTCACGGGTCCGAAGTGGGCGATCAAGCGGACCTCGGACGTGATCGCGTCCGGCCTCGCGCTGCTGCTGCTCAGCCCGATCCTGGCGGTGTGCGCGCTGGCCACCTTCCTGGAGGGCGGCCGCGGCATCATCTTCCGTCAGCAGCGGATCGGCCGATATGGCGAGCCGTTCGATGTGCTGAAGTTCCGCTCCATGCGACCGGCCAACGAGAACGAGTCGCAGACCCAGTGGAACATCGGACACGACCCGCGCGTCGGCCCGATCGGCCGCTTCATGCGGCGTACCTCGCTGGACGAGTTGCCTCAGCTCTGGAACATCCTGCGCGGGGACATGAGCATCGTCGGTCCGCGGCCGGAGCGGCCGTACTTCGTCGACCGCTTTTCCGCGGACTATCCGGAGTATGCGATGCGCCACCGGGTGCCGGTGGGTTTGACCGGCCTCGCCCAGGTCAGTGGTCTGCGCGGCGACACCCCGATCTCCGACCGGGCCCGGTTCGACAACTACTACATCGAGAACTGGTCGCTGTGGCTCGATGTCAAGGTCATCCTGCGGACCATCGCCGAGGTGTTCCGGGGTGGCGGCCGCTGAGCGATCGCCGAGCGGTGGAACGTCCTGGTTAGACGGTGGCCGGTCGTGGCCGCGCGGGTCGCAGGCGAGCGCCCAGCCGGGTGAAGACCCGGGCCAGGACGGCCACTTCGGCGTCGTCGAGGTCGTCCATGAGGCAGTCTCGGACGGTCGCCCGGTGCAGGGGAGCGGCGGCGACCAGTGCGGCCATACCCGCATCGGTGAGCACTGCTTCCTGGCCGCGTCCGTCCCGCGGGCAGCTCTGCTTGCGCACCAGGCCGCGTTTGATCATGGACGTGATCTGATAGGTGACCCGACTCGGTGTGAAGACCAGCTGGCTGGCGAGTTCGCCCATGCGCAGCCGATGGTCCGGCGCCTCGGAAAGAACCACCATGACGTGATAGTCGGACATGCTCAGCCCGGTCTTGGCGCGAAGGTCGCCGTCGAGATGGGTCTGCAACGCCCAGCTGCTCTCGACATACGCCCGCCAGCATTCCTGCTGTTGCTCATCCAGCGGTTCGGCCATGCTCCCGACCCTAGCTCCTTCAAATTTTAAGCAAAAGAGCCAGTTCTCGAAGATCTTTGATTCGTACGTCCGCAGCAAGCCCCTTGAGCCCCGCGACCACGGCTCCCGCAGCCCGGCCGGCGACCACCCCCACCTCGGCGTCTTCGACCACGAGGCAGCGTTCCGGCGGCACCCCGAGCAGGGCCGCGCCCCGCAGGTAACCCGCAGGATCCGGCTTACCTGCCGGGACGTCCTCGACCGTGACCAGCACCGGCGCGGCAATGCCGGCCGCACCGAGGCGGGCTTTGGCGAGACGGACATCCGCACTCGTCACCACCGCCCACGGCAGGGTCAGCCTCGCGAGGAGCTCGTCCGCACCGGGCGCCGCGACGACATCGGACAGATCGTCGTACTGCAGGGCGAGCTGGCGTTCGGCCGCATCGGCCACCGCGGCATCGTCCAGGTCTGGGCGGATCAAGCGCACCGTGCGCTCAGCGGGGGCGCCGTGCGCAATGGCGATGACGGCGGCCGGGTCGACGCCGTACTCGGCGGACCAGACGCGCCAGGCCCGCTCGACCGCGGCGTCCGAGTCGACGAGCGTGCCGTCCATGTCGAACAGCACGCCGGCGAGCTGACGGAGATCAAGCGCGGACACGACGCCGAGGATAAGCCGTGGTCCTGAGAGGTGCCTGCGAAGACGTCAGGAACGGTGGTAGACGCGGACCTCGTAACCGGTGCGGGTGGGGTGCCAGCCGAGGTCGTCGACGTCGAGCAGCTCGGGTCGCCCCGCCAGCCAGTTCGCTGCCATGCCCAGCGTCTCGGCCGGGGTGGCCCCGCGGAATGTCATGCAGTGCGTGGCGGTGTCGCCTGCTGCGGGCGCGTGCCGGGGGAATGTCTCGGCCGTCATGGTCGGCTCCGGGCCGGTGACGACAGCGGTCGCGCCGATCGCCTGCCCGTCGCGGACGCCCTGGACAAACCAGTCGTTGATGGTTTCGTCGTGCTCGACGGTCCAGCCGCTCACCGGGCCGACGTCCGCCGCGATGGCGTGCTTGGCGTTATCGAGGGCGGCATCCAGAGTGGCGAGCTCGATGTCCTCGCCGTTGTACTCGACCCGGTACGTCATGCCGCCCCCGATACCCGCCTACCAGGGATTTCAGTCCTAGGGCACGGGCGCGTGCAGGGACCGGACGAGGTCGGCGCGCAGCTCTGCGGTGTCGACGCCGCGATCGGTGAGGAGTTGGGCGCCCAGCCCGCGGCCTTCGCGCAGGACGCCGAGCATGATGTGCTCGGGCGCGATGAAGGAGTGTTTGAGGCGGATAGCCTCCCGGAGCGACAGCTCCAGCACCTTCTTGGCCTGGGGCGAGAACGGGATGTGCGCGTCGCCGGTGAGCCGCCGGAAGAGTCCTTTGCGCTTCGGTGCCGCGCGGGGCAGTTCGAGTGCGCCCGGCCCGAAGTTTTCCTCGATGGCGCGGCGGACCGCGTCGAGGTCGATGCCGATGGCGCGGAGCGCCTCCCGGTCGGCGGCGTCGGCATCGGCGCCCGGACTGGCCGTGCCGGTGCCGGAGCGGCGCGTGATCTCGGCGCGGGCGTACGCGGCGTCGACCTGCTTGGCGCGCAGTGCCGGCACTTCGGCGAGGGGGCCGGTGAGCAGGGCCAGCAGGACGTGTTCCGTGCCGATCGGCGTGTGGCCGAGGTCGCGGGCTTCGGCCTGGGCGCGGACGACAACTTCGCGGGCGGGGCGGGTGAATCGTTCGAACATGTCAGTCCTCCCGGGGGTCCTGTGCCGGCACACGGCCTGCGTGCTTTTTGTGTACGCCCTGGCGGGTCACCTCGAGGGCGTCCGCGATTTCCTGCCAGGACCAGCCTTTCCTGCGTGCGTTTGCCACCTGGAGGTGCTCGAGGCCCTCCAGGAGACGGCGCAGCGCGACCACGGCACGCAGTCCGACCCGAGGATCGGTGCTGCCGGCGGCGGCGGCGAGATCGGTCGCTTCGGTCATGCTGTCAACCTACGTTGACACGACCGTACTGTCAACCCGGGTTGACACGGCGGGCACAAGAAAGCCCGGGCGGTGCCCGGGCTTTCTTGAGAAGGGGATCAGCGGCCGCGGCCGGTCTTCTCCTGCAGTTCGTCGATTCGCTCGGACGCTTCCGCCTTGGTCAGCCCCTCGGGCGCGTCCTCATGCGCCTCCGCGGCGAGCGTGTGCAGGTAGGACTCTTGCGCTCCGGTGGCCGGTTCGTCGCCGGTCGTCCAGTCCGCCGGGTCCTTGATCGTGTTGGAAGCCGTATCCATGGCGCCCCTCCTCGAAGTCATTCGAACAGGCGTACCCCTACCCGCCGAAGGTCAGCTCCATGCCTCGACTGCGGGTGATTGACATGGTGAGCTCGATCGGGATCGCCGCGGGGGAGGCGATCGAGAACGGCACGCCGGCCGGGTCGAGCAGCTCCGCATACGTGCCGAAGCCCAGGTCGCGGGCCCGGGAGACGACGGTGGCGCCATAGGCCCGGGCGTCTTCGAGCGTCTCGACGCAGTCGGCGACGTGGAAGGCGGCCCGCCACCAGCTGCCGCCCCGGCTCGGCGCGAGGCCGGCCATCGCGTCGTGAGCGGTGGTGATCCATTCGCCGCGGGTGCCGTCGCTGCCGAACTCGTCGCGCAGCAGCCAGCCGAATGCCTGGCCGTAGAACTTGGCCGCGGCAACCGCGTCGTCGGAGAGCAGCTCCGGGAAGGTCATTGTGCCGGCCTCGCCGCCGACCTGCGCGCCGGTGAAACCGCGAGGTTCCCAGATGCCCAAGCGGGCGCCAGCCGGGTCGGCGATCACGGCACTGCGGCCGCCGTTCGCGTCGGCCGGCGGGCTGACCACCGAGCCGCCGGCCTCCTGCACTCGCAGAAGGGACGCCTCGACGTTGTGCTCGGTGAGGTACGTCATCCAGCCCACCGGGCGCTCGGCGTGCACGCTGGTGAACCCGGCGACGGCTTCGCCGCCCAGCGTGAACCGGTCACCGGCGGTCTCCCAGCCGAAGAGGCGGGTGTAGAAGTCCGCCGACCGGGCGGGATCCGCACTTGCCAGCTCAACCCAGCAGGGTGTCCCCGGCGCAAAACCCCGTAGACGCATCGGCCGCACCTTTCGTCGTTCCAACGTGGAATGAGGGTCGTCGGCGCACCCTCACCGTCGACCTGGGGGGAGGTGCCAGCCACCTTACTGCCATGAATACGCTCCGCCACCATACGCGGGTTCAATGTCCTCAATAAACCACGATTTTGCGGAGGACTTGATTACTCGGCGTGAAGTCGATTACTGAGCGTGTCGCTCTTCCGGGGTACGCGACCGTTCGTTGTATCGGTCTAGAAGCCGCATCACGGGCGTGACCGCAACGCCGTGCAACAGCACGCTCACCAGAACGACAAAGCCTGCTGTCGCCCATACGACATCCACGTTCGGAAACGTGGCGTGACTCATTGCATACGCGAGGTAATAGAAGGTGCCGATGCCGCGGATGCCGAAGGCCGCGATCACCCAGTGCTCAGCCGGATGGCCGGGAGCGCCGCGCAGCGACAGGAATCCGGACAGGGGTCGCACCACGAAGACCAGCGCGAGGCCCACCGCCGCGGCAGGCCAGGTCAATGGTCCGAGCAGGCCGCCCACGATGGCACCACCCAGCAAGAGGAGCAGCAACACCGTGAGCAGCCGCTCGATCTGCTCGGCGAAATCGTGCAATACCTGGTGATATTCATGCGATCGTTGTGCCGCTCGGATGCCGCGGGCCGCAACAAACACCGCCAGGAAGCCGTAACCGCCGGCCACCTCCACTAATCCGTACGCAAGAAAGGTCGCCGCCAGGGCAAGAAAGCCCTCGGAATGGTGCGCAAGCCGCAGTTTGCGGTTTCTCGCGCGAAAGAACAGCATGCCGAGCAGCTTGCCGATCAGCCAGCCGCCGGCGAGCCCGATGACGACTTTGTAGAAGGCGTCGACCAGAAGCCACTCGCCGAACCAGCTCGTCGATGTCGTGGCGGCCGCGGCCATGGCGATTGCCGCGTACACAAAAGGAAAAGCCAGACCGTCGTTGAGCCCGGCTTCCGAGGTCAGCGCGAAGCGCACCTCGTCCTCGGAATTCTCCTCGTCGGTCGGCTCACCCACCTGGACATCCGAGGCCAGCACCGGGTCGGTCGGGGCGAGGGCCGCACCCAACAACAGCGCCGCCGCCGGCACCAGCCCGGCCCACCACCAGCCGAGCACCGCGACGGCCGCGATGGTGACCGGCATGGCAATGGCAAGCAACCGCCAGGTCGACGTCCACCGCCGCCCGCTGAGCGGGCGGTCCAGCTTCAGCCCGGCGCCCATCAGAGCGACGATCACACACACCTCGGTGAGGTGCTGCGTCAGCTCCAGGTGGGCGAGGGGATCAGCTTCCGGCAACCCGATGGGTACGGCGAACAGCACCATGCCCAGCGCCAGGAAGACGATCGGCATGGAAAGCGGGCGGCGCTCGAGGAGTCGGGGCAGGATGCCCGCGAGGAGGGCGCCCACCCCGAAGATCGCGAAGAGGAGATCGGGCGTTTGCACGCGCCCTCACTGCCCCCGGCCGACCGAATCCATGCCGCTCAGTCGAGGAGTTTCTTGATCACCGATCGGTCCAGGGCGGCCAGCAGCGCCGCCGGGTCCGGATACGTCTCGACCGCACCGGCCGCGGCCAGCTCGTCGGCGCTGGTGCCGCCGCAGGCGAGGCCGATGCACGGTATCCCCAGTTTCCCGGCCGCCTTGACGTCCCACACCGCGTCACCCACGAAGACGCTGTGCTCGGGGTCGACGCCGGACTGGTCCAGCGCGGCCTGCAGGATGTCGGGTGCCGGCTTGCTTTCCGCCGCGTCCGCCGACGAGGTAGCCGCGGTGATGACGTCGTCGGCGTCGATGACCTTGCGGAGTTTGCCCAGTTCCGCGCCCTGTGCCGACGAGGCCAGCACCACCGCGAGGCCGCGGTCGGCGCACGCCCGCAGCAGATCCGCGGCGCCGGGCAGCGGGCGCAGCCGCTCCCACCAGGCGCCGTAGAGCACGTCGTGCGCGGTGGACATGCGCTCGTCGTCGGAGGTGTCGCGGTCGCCGCCGAGCAGGTGATCGAGCAGCTTGTCGGAACCCATCCCGATCGCCCGGTGGATCTGAGCCATCGGTACGTCCTCGTCGTGCTGCCGCAACGCCTCCCACCACGCGACCGCGTGCAGGTAGGTGGTGTCGACCAGGGTCCCGTCGACGTCGAAGAGCACTCCGCGCTTGGCTGTCATGCGTCCCGGATACCCCGTTATGCCGGGGGTATGACCATCTCGAACCAGACCGTGGAGCCGCGGACGGAGGGGTCGGTGCCCCACGCGTCGCTCAGCTCCTCGATCAAGCCCAGGCCGCGGCCCCGGCTGCTCATCGTGTCCGTGTGGGCGCGGGTGACACTGCCCCG
Source organism: Actinoplanes sp. NPDC051859 (assembly GCF_044452725.1). Taxonomy (NCBI): domain Bacteria; kingdom Bacillati; phylum Actinomycetota; class Actinomycetes; order Micromonosporales; family Micromonosporaceae; genus Actinoplanes; species Actinoplanes sp. NPDC051859. Next base: position 63,115 of record NZ_JBITBX010000012.1, read on the forward strand.
GGTGCCCGTATCGGCTACCGACACCAGCAGCCGCTCGGGGCTCAGGTCGATGTGCACCTGCGCCGGCGTGCCCGCATGCAGCAGCGCATTGGTGGTCAGCTCGCTGGTGCACAAGATCGCCGCGCCGATCACCGGCTCCGGGACCGCCCACTCGCGCAGCCGGGCCGACATCCATTGCCGGACCCGGCTCGGTCCGGTCGGCTCCGCCGGGACCTGCATCGTTGCTGCCCGGCTCTGCGCCATGGCCCGCTCGACGGCCAAAACCGCGACGTCGTCATCCGTACGCCCGGGCACGGCCGACGTCGCCAGCGAGCACAGGTTGCGCGGATCGCCGCCCGGCGCCGCGGCAGCCGCCGCCACCAGATCGGCCAGGCCGGCGCTCAGGGTGCGACCCCGGCGCTCGACCACGCCGTCGCTGAACATGAGGATCGTGTCGCCCGGCTCGAGGACGATCGTGCTGGTCTGCCAGGAACCGCCCAGCCCCAGCGGTGCCCCTGGCGGCACGGCGACCAGGTCGGCCGTCGGCCCGTCCCGCCCGGCCCGGCGCAACACCGGCGGGGGATGGCCCGCGCTCGCCAGCGTGATCGTGCCGTCGCTCTGGTCCAACACGCCGTACACGACGGTCACGAAGATTTCTTCGTTGCGCGACTCCGCGCCGAGCGAACCCACGAGCCGGTCCAGCCCCGCCAGCACCGTGCCGGGCGCCGGTTCGGTGAGCGCCAGCGCTCGCAGCGCCGCGCGGACCTGGCCCATCACGGCTGCCGCCCGGACATCGTGGCCGGCCACGTCGCCGAGGACCATGGCAAGCCGACCACCGGACAGCTCGAACGCGTCGTAGAAGTCGCCGCCCGCGGCGTTGCCGTCCACGCCGACGTCGTAGCGCGCGGCGATCCGGAACCGGTCCAGCTCGGGCAGGTGCTCCGGAAGCATGCTGCGCTGCAGCAGCTGGGCGGTGCCGTGCTGGGCCTCGAAGCGTCGCGCTCGTTCCGCCGCCTGGGCGACCAGCTCGGCGGCGGCGTACAGCAGGGCGCGCTCGGCGGGCAGCCAGGTGTGCGCGGCGCGGTAGCCCATGGTCAGGGCGCCGTGCAGGGACGGGGTGCGCAGCGGCATCGCGGCGAGGGCCCGGACCCGGCGTTCGTGTCGGTCCGTCGCCACGTGCTGCAGCGGCGCGCCGTCGGACTGGAACGAGGGGCGGCCGGTTTGCGCGGCGACCACCATCGGGGCCTGCGGGTCGTCGCCGATGCGTTTCCACAGCGGGGGCAGCCGCTCGTCGACCTCGTCTACCATTTCGCCGCGGATACGCCGGACGTAGCGGAACTCTGCGCCGTCGTCGACCGCGAACACGCAGTGGTCCACGTCGAAGGAGTCCATGGCGTACGCCAGCACGACCCGCGCCACGTCGTCGATGGTGAGGGTGGCGGCCAGCCGGGCGGTCAGCTCGCCCAAGCTCTGCAGCCGTCGGGTGACCTGGGTGGTCTCGGCCGCCACGGTGAGGACGCCGACGACGGTGCCGCTGCGGTCGCGGACCACGGAGTGCCCTCGGGTGAAAGAGGCCTGTTCGACCTGGGCCCCGCGGGGGACGGCCACCTGGGCCTCGGCCTCGAGGAAGGGGCGTCCGGTGCGGTAGACGCCGTCGATCACGCCGCCGATGCCGGGTGCGTGCCACTGGTCGCCGAAGACGTGTGCCGCAGGGCAGCCCAGCGCTGCCGGGTGTTTGGCGCCGATGACCTCGGCGTACCCGTCGTTGTAGATCAGGAGGTGGTCGTCGCCGTAGGCCAGTGCCATCGGGACGGGGGAGGAGAGCACGACCTCGACGGTGGCTCGGACGACCGGATCCCAGCTCGCCATCGGGCCGAGCGGGGTGCTCTCCCACGGGTGGGACCGGACGAGCTCGGCGCAGTCAGGGACGCTGGGCACCGTTTCTCCGCTCTGCGCGGGGAGCGCTGTCGCCGAAGGGCTGCCCATGCCAACCATGGGTTGAGCGTAGCCCGCCTCCGCCATTCGGACGATGGTGGCACTGTACGGACGTCCGACGCGCCTGGTACTCATGGGCGAGCGCCGGAGAATGACGAGGGCCGGCGCCAGATGCGGCGCCGGCCCGGAACGGTCGGTGTGGCCCTACGGAATGAGGCGAGCGGTCAGCGGGAGGCGGGCAGCGTGCGGGACAGCGTGCAGACCGCGAGCAGGCGGGTCAGCACCCAGTCGTCGCCGGCCCAGTCGATGTCGCCGACCGGCGGACGCCAGCCGTGCTTGAAGGCCGCGTCCCGGACACCCTCGGCGTACGCCGCCAGGATCACCGGGGTGAGCGGGCGCACGTCGGTCGAGAGGCTGTCGCGGATGCCCGCCTCGTGCTGGTCGACGGCGGCCAGCAGGCCGGGGGACTGCGCGACGGCGTCGAGGCCGCTGACGCCGACGGTGGTCATCAGCTCCGCGAGGCAGGCGTGAGCGGACTTGAGGGCAGCACGGGCGGCAGCGCCGCTGAACAGACCATTCATGAGAGGAAACGTTATGGAGCTTGGGGTAGCCGACGGGTCGCTCGCTGGTGCAGGTCGGTTGAACCCGGGCCGGGCGGGGAACTGGCCGGACATGACTGACGGTCCCGACGAGGCACACCGCCGCCCGCCCGGCTTGGACGGCGCGACGGTGGAAGCCCTCGGCAAGCTCAGCGAGGCCCTGGAGATGGTGGAACGGGTTCGCGGCCACCTCTACTCGGTGCACCAGCTCATCGGCGAGGCCGACTTCAAGCTCGACGATGCGGTGGCGCTGTTTGAGCGTGCGGGCCATCCCGAGTTCGCTCGGCGGATCCAGCACGAGCTCATCGGCCGCAACGTGCTGCCCGGCCGCTGGACTTTCCAGGTGGTGGAGGAGTTCGACGACGGCTATTACACCGAGTTCCGGGAGCTGGAAAGGGACGCCCGGGACGAGTTCGCCCAGGGGCGCCGCCATGTGTACGAGGCCGAGCTGAAGGAACTGCGCCGGACCCGAGGGCGGGCGGGGCACGAGGCCCTTCCGTGAGGGTGGCTACTCGACCTCGGCCTGCGGGCGCCGCCGCTGGGCGTCGTCGGCCATGATCACGGTGGCGACCAGGAGCGCCACCACGACCGCGAAGAGCCAGGAGGCGTCGTCGATGAGCGATGCCGCCACCGGTGCCTGGAACGCGGCAAGCAGAAAGCCCACCCAGGCGAGACGGCGCTGACGCTCGGAGAGGAAACCGGCAGATCGCATCCGGCCAGTCTGGCCGGATTCGGGCGGTTCGCCGTCACCCTTTCGGCCGATCAAGGGTTGTCCGATGGTGCCAACTGCGCAGCGTTTCCCCCGGTCCACAGTCGGTAGGTTCGACGTGTTTTCGCTGGTCACAGCGTTTTGTCTGGCGGGTTTTCGCCAGCTCGCCGCTGCGCTTCCCAAGGTCAAGAGTGCTTTGATGTTTTTTCTGGCGTTTATACCTTTCGTGGGTAAAACTCTAGGTTGGTCCGCCGCTACCTTCATCGTCCTGACGCTCGCCGCCTGCTCCCCGGCCACGACGCTCGGCGCCCGACAGGTCCCCGCCGACGACGGGCCGCAACCGCACGTTCAAGCCGGTCCGCTGCACGGCCGCGACGCGGCCTACCTCAGCGTGCGGGATGCGGCCTCCCGGGTGGAGGTACGGCTGACCGAGCTGCCGGGCCTGCTCTATCGCATCACCACTCCGGCCGACTCGGGCCTCGCCCCTCAGGTCACCGGCGCCCCCGGCCGGGTCCGGCTCGCCCTCGTGCCGACCGGGGCAGACGGCCCCGACACGGTGGAGGTCCTGCTGAACAGGCGAGTTCGCTGGGATCTGCGGCTCCCGGCCGGGGCGGGGGAGCAGCACCTGGACCTCGCGGCCGGCGACGTCCGCCGGCTCGAGCTGGGCTCGGGCGCCGGACTGGTCAGCGTGCGGCTTCCCGCCCCGAGCGGCGCAGTGCCCATCGCCTTGTCTGGCTCGGTCGGCGAACTGGCGGTTGCCGTACCCGCCGGAACGGCGGTCAAGCTGCGGCTGCGGCGCGGCGCGGACCTCGTCGCAGTCCCGTGGGCTGACCGCACCCGGGCTATGCCCGGAACCGCCGTCATCCCGCCCGGCTGGAGCGCCGCCCAGAACCGCTACCTGGTCGATGCGGAAGCAGCCGTGGGCAGCGTGACTGTCTGGGGCTAGGCACAGAAAAGCCGCCGGGCTACCGGCGGCTTTCTGCACGGCTGATCCGACCTGCCTACGGCTGCGGGCGGTCCACCTCGCCGCGCCAGGCGCCGGTCTCGACACCGCCGCGGCCCTCGATGTACTCCTTGAAGCGCTTCATGTCGCCCTTGACCTGGCGGTCGAGGAAGCCCAACAGGTCGCCGGCCTGCTCGACCATGCCGTCGGGCTCGAAGTCCATCTGGCAGGTGACCCTGGTGTGGGTCTCGTCAAGCCGGTGGAACGTCACGACGCCGGCCTGCTTGCTGCCCTCGATGGTGGTCCAAGCCACCCGCTCGTCCGGCAGCTGCTCGGTGATCTTGGCGTCGAACTCGCGCTTCACGCCGTCGATGTTCGTCTTCCAGTGGGTCGTCTTGTCGTCGATCTGGCGGATCTCCGTCACGCCGCCCATGAACCGGGGGAACTCCTCGAACTGGGTCCACTGGTTGTACGCGGTGCGTACCGGCACGTCGACGTCAACGGACTCGGTGACTGTACTCACGGTGTTTCCCTTCCTAGTGGCTTTCCCGCCTGAGCAAGGGGTTCCCGGAGCCTTGAGCGCTAAACCGCCCGGTCGTCGTCCGCGGGCTCCTTGGGCGGTAGCGCCGGCTCCGGATCGGGCTTGCCCGCCTGCAGCTGCCGACCGCGCTGCACCTCTGCGTTGATCTCCACACCCAGCATCAACGCGGAGTTGGACAGATAGAGCCACACCAGGAAGGCGATGACCGCGCCGAGGCTGCCGTACGTCTCGTCGTACGAGCCGAAGTTGGCGACGTACAGGCCGAAGCCGAAGGAGGCGAGGGCCCAGACCAGCAGGGCCACGACGCCGCCCAGAGTGAGCCAGCGAAACCGCGGCTGCTGGACGTTCGGAGCGATCCAGAACAACAGTGACAGCAACAGCATGAGGATCATCACCAGCACCGGCCAGCGGCCGATCGACCAGGCCAACCGGGCGGTGCTACCGGCGTGCAGGGCGTTGCCGACCGCGTCGACCACCGGTCCGCTCACCACCAGCCCCAGGGCAACCACCGCCATGAGGACCAGCGCCACAGCGCTCAAGCCGATCTGCAGTGGCCGCAACTTCCACACCGGGCGGCCCTCCTGGACCCCGTAGATGCGGTTCGAGGCACGGGTGAAGACGCCGACGAAGCCCGACGCCGACCACAGCGCGCCGACCAGACCGAAGCTCAGCAAGGTCTTGGGGGAGCCCTGGTCGATGATGATGGCGTCCAGGACGGCTTGGAAACTGTCGTTGCCGACCACCGAACCCGCGCCGAGATCCTCCAGGATGCCGATGATCGTGGTCACCGCAGTGCGGCCATCGGAGACCAGATTGACCAGGGCGACGACCACGATCGCCACCGGAAACACGGCCAGGACGGCGTTGTAGGTCAGTGCGGCGGCCAGATCGGCGCAGTCGTCGTCGAGGTAGCCGTTGACGCTGCGCCACAGCACGCCTCGCCAGGTGGACCAGCGCAGATCGCGAAAGCCGCGCGGCAACGGTGTCACATCCGGGCGGGTGGTGGCGGCAGTCATCGGCTCCGGGCTCCCATCCGTCACTGAATGCACATTGGTCACTACCCGAGGTGGGTTTGCCGCAAACGAGGACGGGTACCGGACGGCGCGTGGAACGAGCGGACGCGATCGTCATCGGAGCGGGTCACAACGGTCTCGTGGCAGCGAACCTGCTCGCCGACGCGGGCTGGGACGTGCAGGTGCTCGAAGCGACCCCGCATCCCGGCGGCGCGGTGCGGTCCGGATACGTCACCGCCCCCGGTTACCTCAGCGACCTGTTCAGCTCCTTCTACCCCCTGGGCTTCGCCTCGCCCGTGCTCCACGGGCTGGACCTGGGCGCGTACGGCCTGGACTGGACGCACGCCCCCGACGTGTTCACCCACCTGCTGCCGGACGGTCGGGCCGCCACGGTCAACCGTGACCTCGCCACGACCATGGCCTCGATGGAGCAGTTCGCGGCCGGCGACGGAGAACGCTGGAAGCACGCGTACGACGACTGGCGCGACGTCTCCGCCGACATGCTGAAGGTGCTCTTCACGCCGTTCCCGCCGGTGCGATCCGGGCTCGGCCTCGCCCGTACGCTCGGCGTGGGGGGTTCGCTGCGGCTGGCCCGGCGCCTGGTGCTGTCGGTCCGTGAACTCGGTGCCGAACTGTTCCGCGGCGAGGGCGCACAACTTGCCCTGGCCGGCTGCGCGCTGCACACCGACCTGTCACCCGAGGAAGCCGGCGGCGGTGTGTACGGCTGGCTGCTCGCCATGCTCGGCCAAGAGGTCGGCTGGCCGGTCCCCGTCGGCGGCGCCCAGCGCATCACGAGCGCGCTCGTCGACCGGCTCCTCGACCGCGGCGGGCGGATCGACTACGAAACCCCGGTGTCGCGGGTGCTGGTCGCGGGCGGGCGGGCGTTGGGCGTACGCAGCGCCGACGGCCGCAACTGGCGGGCCACCCGGGCGGTGCTCGCCGACGTGCCCGCCCCCTCGCTCTACCTCGACCTGGTCGGCAGCCGCTGGCTGCCCGCGCGCTTCGCCGAGGACCTGGAGTTCTTCCGCTGGGACGGTGCCACGGTCAAAGTGGACTGGGCGGTCGACGGCAAGGTGCCGTGGAAGAACCCGGCGGTGGCCGGCTCCGGCACCGTCCACCTGGGCGCAGACCTCAACGGCCTCACCCGGTACGCCGCACACCTCGCCACCAACGCCATGCCCGAGCACCCGTTCCTGCTGCTCGGGCAGATGACCACGGCCGACGCCTCGCACTCGCCGCCGGGGACGGAATCGGTGTGGGCGTACACCCACCTGCCGCACCGGGCGCACTGGGAAGCTGACGAGATCCAGGCCCACGTCGCTCGGATCGAGGCGGTGCTGGAGGAGCACGCTCCGGGCTTCGGGCGGCTGGTCGTCGGCCGCAACGTCTTTTCCCCGGCCGACCTGGAGGCCGAGAACCCGTCCCTGGTCGGCGGCGCGCTCGGCGGTGGCACGGCCGCCGCCTTCCAACAGCTGTTCCTGCGGCCGATCCCCGGGCTGGGCCGCGCGGACACGCCCGTTGACCGGCTGTTCCTGGCCAGCGCCTCGGCTCACCCGGGCGGTGGCGTGCACGGTGCGCCGGGCGCGAACGCGGCGCGTGCGGCGCTGTCCCGCAACCGCCGGGTGACCGGCCGCGCCTACCAGGCCGTGATCGACGCGGCGCACAACGCGATCTACCACTAGCAGGGGTTTCGTCAGCGGCGCCGCAGAACGCCGACCGCTGCCAGGCCTAGTCCCGCGCTCAGCGCGCCGGTTACCAGGGGCTTGTGCATGGTCGCCCAGAGCGCGAACGAACGCGTCCGGCTCTGGTCGTCGAAGATGCCGTGCGCCCCGAAGTCGCGGTGCTCGTCCACCGGCTTGTCGACGTTGTCCTGCCAGGTGGCCGGATCGATCCGCTCGTCGGTCTGCTGACCCTGATAGCCGCGCTTGTCCTTGGACAGCAGGCGGTCCAGGAAGCCGGGCGCGACGATGTTGCCCAGCCGCGTCTTGAGGGTCGGACCGCCCACGTTGACCTCGCGTTTGCCGGTGTCGGCGGCCCACAGCACGGCCCGGGCCACCACCTCCGGCTGATAGATCGGCGGCACCGGCTGCGGGTGGCGGGGCAGCCGGGTGCGAACCCAGGAGAACTGCGGGGTGTTCACCGCCGGAAGCTGCACCATCGACAGCTTGACCCGGTCGCCGTCGTGCAGCAGCTCCGCACGCAGCGAATCGTTGAAGCCCTGAATCGCGTGCTTCGACGCGCAATAGGCCGCCTGCAGCGGAATTCCCCGGTACGCCAACGCCGAGCCGATCTGGACAACGGCGCCGTGCCCAGCCGGACGCATATGGCGCAGGGCGGCCAGCGTGCCATGCACCGTACCCAGGAAGTTGACCTCGGAGACCCGGCGGTATTCGTCCGGAGTGATCTCCCAAGCCGGGGCGAACACCGAGGCCATCGCGTCGTTCACCCACACGTCGATGCCGCCCCAGGCGGCCACCACATCATCGGCGGCGTCCTGCACCCCGGACGCGTCCGCCACGTCGACCCGATAGGTACGGACGTCGCAGGCGCCGGCAGCACGGACCTCCAGCGAGGCACCCTCGAGACCGGCGCGCCCCCGGGCGATCAGCGCGATGCGGGCGCCCCTGCGGGCGTACGCCACAGCAATGGCCCGGCCGACGCCCGCGCTGGCGCCGGTGATCACGATGCGCTGGGTCACGCGTGGCTCTTCTCTCGGGTGGCGATATCGCACAGCCGCCGCAGCGACTCGATGTTGCGACGGTGCAGGACCAGGTCGTTCAGCTTGGTGTGCACCCAGCGCAGCGGCCCGGCGCGGAAGGTCTCCTCCATGGTGATCCGGGTTCTGCGACCGCCGTCGACCGGCTCGAGCAGCATCCGGACGTGCGCCTCGCCGAGTGGCCACAGCCCGGCCCGGATCGTCAACTCCCGCTCCGGCACGCAGGAAAGCACCTCGGAGCTCTCGTGCAGCGACAGCGGCCACGGCCCGGCCTTGTGGTGCAGCCGTGCGCCCGGATCCGGCCAGTTCGCGTCGACGTCGCGGATGTGCACGGTGCCGACAACCCAGTCGCTGTAACTCCAACCGTCGGCGAGGACGGCGAACACCTGATCCGGGCGGGCCGGGACGATACGCTGCACGATAGCCACGAGCCCGACATACCCCACCAGCCGATGTTTACGCTTGGGGGGCCCGGGCAACAAGGCTCCGCGTATCGCCCTCTCGACTCCGGTCTTCTCCCGGAACCACGATGTCGCCAGGAGGACCAGTTGCGTATCGCGATGATCTCCGAGCAGGCGAGCCCGCTGCCCGCGGGCGACGCTCCCGCCGGCGCTCAACGGCGCCACATCGCCGAGCTTTCCGCGGCGCTCGCGGAGCTCGGCCACGACGTCCGGGTCTACACCCGGCGCGACGACCCGAGCCTGCCCGCCGAGGTCGCGCTCCCGAGCGGCGTCCGGGTGCTGCACGTGCCCGCCGGCCCGCCCCACGCTCTGGCCGGCGCCGAACTGCTCCAGCACATGGGCGACTTCGCGAAATGGCTGCGGACCGACTGGCACGACACCGACTGGCTGCCCGACGTGGCGCACGCGCACTTCTGGACCAGCGGCCTCGCCGCCGTCACCGCCGCGAAGGAGATCGGCGTCCCCGTCGTCCAGTCCTTCCACGAAATCGCCGTGGGCGAGCAGCCCGGCGGCCCCGGCGCCTCCCGCACCGGCTACGAGCGGGCGCTCGGCCGGGCCGTCGACCGGGTGGTCGCGCAGAGCCAGGACGAGCTGCGCGGGCTGGTCCGGATCGGGGTGCCCCGGTCCCGGCTGACGGTCGTCCCCGCCGGCGTCGACAGCGACCGCTTCACCCCGGACGGCCCGGCGGCCGACCGCGATCCCGACCGCCCCCGCATCCTCAGCGTGGGCCGGCTGGTCGAACGCAAAGGCTTCGGCGACGTCATCGAAGCCCTCCGCTACGTGCCGGGCGCCGAATGCGTCGTCGTGGGCGGCCCGCCCGCAGCCCAACTCGACACCGACCCGCAGGCGAAGAAGTTGCGCGCCCTCGCCGAACGCTGCCAGGTCGCCGACCGGGTCCGGCTCGTCGGCGGCGTGCCTGCCACGGACATGCCCGGCTGGTATCGCTCCGCCGACCTGCTCGTCGCCGCACCCTGGCAAGAACAGTTCGAACTCGCCCCGCTGGAGGCCATGGCCTGCGGCGTTCCGGTGGTGGGCACCCCGGTGGGCGGCATCAACGAGACCATCGTGGACGGTCTCACCGGCGACCTCGTTCCGGCCCGCGACCCGCGCGCCCTCGGTAGCGCACTGCGCCGCCTGGTCAACGACAAAGTCCGCAGATTTGCGTACGCGACAGCGGCGCTCGACCGGGCCCGGCAGGCGTACTCCTGGAAGCGGGTCGCCTCCCAGGTCGGCGCGGTCTACGACACGGTGTCCGGCCGACGCACCTCCGAAGCGGAAGCCGTCGCCTGACCGCTGGGAGCCGTTCCCGCGGCGAAAGCCGTCGCCTGACCGCTGGGAGCCGTTCCCGCGGCGGAAGCCGTCGCCTGACCGCTGGGAGCCCTTCCCGCGGCGTGCTCGGGCACGCCGCGGGTCAAGCCCGTCAGCCTGCGAGAGCTTTCGCCAACTCGTCGCGGAATGCGCGCTCATTCTCGGTGACCTGGTCGCCGCCGATACCCAACACACCACCGGTCGAGGCGGCGCCGACCACACTCTCGGCAATTTCCACCAGCCAATGCTTGTACGTCTCGGCGTCGGCGGGCTGAGCCTTCGCGGCCAACAGCGCAGCCGCCTCCCCGGCCCGGGTGACCACGTCCTGGGCGTACCCGACCGGGTCGGCCGGCTCGATGGCGGGCAGTTCCTCGCCACGGTCCGGGTCGCCGGTCGCGTCGAGCACCGCACCCGCGACCGCGGTCACGAGCGGGCTCGCCGACGCGCGGGCATCGGCGATCTGGTCGAGGCCGGCGGCGGTCTCCTGCCGAGTCTTGCGGGCGCTGTCGTGGGTTGCCACGCTCGCCGCGGTCAGCACCGACTGGGGCAGGCCGACAAGCAACCCCCATTCGGCATCGGTGAACCCGAACTGGGCGTACAACGGTTCGTCCGTCACGAATGTCCTCGCTTCTCTGTCAGCGACCAGGTTCCCTCGACGAAGGGCACGCAGGGTCTATTACCCAACATCATCGAAGCGCACCCGAGCCCTGTCCCTCGCACGAGGGTCTGACGGCATCGATGTATGACGAATGGTCAGGGTGCAGTCGCGGACAGTCGCGCCGCGCGGTGGTCGACTATCGTTCGTGGGCGAAGCACGTGTCGACGGGGGAGTCATGCAACCAGAACTGGAAGTGGATGCGAGGCTGCTGCACAGCATCGCGGCAAAGGTGGAGGAAGCTGCCACCGCGTTGCGGCTCGCGGAGCAGGCCGCCGGCTCCGGGCTCGCACCGCCCCCACAACCCGGCTCCGCCGCCGCAGCGGCGGCACAGTCCGTGGCGCAGAGCTGGTCGACCGACTTGCGTCAGTTGCACCGGGAACTCGACGCCCTGGCGGTGAACCTCACCGGCGCGGCGAAGGACTACCAGGCCACTGATCAGGCCGGTGCCCGCGCACTCCGAGATGCCGGAAAGAGCCGGCCATCATGAGCGAACTGACCTTGCAGGATCTGCTCAGCGTGCAAGCCGCTCCCTGGCAGGCCGCCGCCGACACCTGGAAGCGCCTCGCCGACAGCATCGACCACACCGATGAACAACTGTTCCGCAGCACCCGCGACCTCCCGGAAGCGTGGCCCAGCGGCGCCGGCTCGCAGGCGGCGGTCGCGAAAGCCGGCACGCTGTGCACCCGCGTGAGCAGTGCCCACGGCCCGGTGAAAAGCATCGGCGACCAACTTCAGCTGCACGGGTACGCCATGGAAGCGCTGCGGCACCAGGCCGAACAGATCATCGCGTCGGCCCGGCAGGCCGGCTACACCGTGGACACCGCGGCCGGCACGATCACCGCGCCAGCATCGGCCTACACCGGCGGCAACCTTGATCGCACCGGCCGAGAGACCGGGGCGCTGCTCAACGACCTGCGTACGCTCGTGGAACGGGCCCGGGCCCAGGACGACCAGACGGCCGGAATCCTGAAAGCCGCCACCCCGTCGGCCCAGAACAGTGCCGGAGCCCGCCCCGCCGGCGCGATCTCCCGCGCCGAGGAACTGGCCCAGAAGCTCAAAGACCCGAACTATCAGCCCACCGCCGCGGAGCTCGACGAGCTGCGCGACCTGGTCACGTTGTACGGCAAGAACAAGGCCTTCGCCTTCGAGCTCCTCGACATGCTCGGGCCCCAGGGCTTGCTCCAGCTCAACGGCACCCTGGCGACCTACCAGCTCGACTTCGTCGGCAAGGAAGAAGACGGCTTCCTGTTCGACCGCGACACCGCCGACATGGTGCGCGACCTGCAGCTCGGCCTCGGCGTCATGCTGGACACCGCCACCGAGCCGAGCGGCACCAGAACCGGCCCGCGCGGCGACATGTACGTCCCCGGCCAGTACGAGCTGCCCAGCCAGTGGGTCGCCGATCTGATGGTCGCCGGCCGCAGCAAAATGGACATCGGTGACCCGTCCAGTCCCCGCCGCTATGTGGAAGACGTGTACGGCTACCAGCTGCTCGGCCCACTGCTGCACCACGGTGACTTCGACCCCAAGTTCATCTCCATGGTCGGCGGAGACATGATCGACTTCGAGATGCAGCAGGGCAAGAACAGCGCCCTCTGGACCGAAATGCGCAGCGAAGACCTCCGCCTGGACTGGACCCAAGGCCACGACGACAACACCACCCCGGCCGGCTACGACCCGGTGAACGCCCTCATGGACGGCCTGTCCCACAACGGCGCCGGCACCCAGGACCTCCTCACCAACACCAGAACCTTCGGCGGCGACTCCCCCGAAGGCGGTCGCTTGCCCCGGCTCGACTATTTGCTCACCGACCGCAACTGGGACCCGAAGGCCGACATCCCCGGCGGGCCGGCCTGGACAACCGAGCTGATGCAACACGGCGGCGACTACAAGAACGGCGCCCTCGAAAACTTCGGCAAAGCCCTCGAACACGCCACCACCGACCACCCCGGCGAAGACGCCCGCCGCCTCGTCGAAGCCATCGTCTACGAAACCAACGTCGACGAACAGGCCAAGGGCTACGCCAACGGCGAGCGCCCGCCCGGGGAGGGGGAAAAGGGCAGCAAGACCACCGACTTCACCAAGAGCGACCTTATTAAACCGGAGCTCCGCGACTCCATGGGCAACATCATGGCGGCGTACATCTCAGACGTGAACGCCAACCTTTCCCCTGGGCAGACAGTGGTCAGCGGACAGATTAGCGTCGACCAGACCCACCTCACCCGATTTATCGCTGACCTGGGCAAGGACGAGGGTGCACACCGGTCTGTCGCTACCGCAGAGGCGATTTATGCCGCCGGAATGTACGACCACGTCCTCTCTGGTCGGCAGAATCCGAACGACGACCTCGACGCCAACTTGCGCTCAATGGAAAACATCTCACACAACTACGGCAGCGTCCTGGGCGCCCTCGATCTCGGGGCAGCCGCGGCGCAGCATGCAACCAGCGCCGATCTGGATGAGAAGTACAACAAGGACATCGAGAACCGCTACAAGATCATCGGTCCGTTGGTCGAAGGAGCCGTGGGCGCGGCGACCGCGAAGGTTCCGGGCGGTAGCGACCTGGCTAACGGGTTCGTCGGCGACTTCATGGACGATCTCGAAAAGAATGCCAAAGTCGACAACCAGGGCCAGGTCAACTACGACGTCGGCACCATGCTCGGCGCCAGCCGCACCACCATGGTCGACCTCACCGAGGCTTCGCTCTATTACAGCGGCAAGCTTCCCGACTTACCCGAGCGGTTCATCCCGGACGGTCACCTCAAGCCTCTGACTGAGTGGAACGAGCGAGATATACAGGAGTGGCAACGCTACAAGGCCGAGCAGGGGCAGAGCACGGTGGAGAACGCCGCAACCCAAGCCGCAAACTCCTACAAGAATGGTCACGAGTGGGCGAGAAACCTCTTCTACTCGCAGTATGGGAAGGCTCCCGAATGAGGATGCTCGCGCCGACAGCTTTCGCCTTGGCGCTTGGGCTCATGGCGGCTGGCTGCACCAGTAATGAGCCGCCAGTCGTCAATCCCGTGCAGTCGGCAGCGCCGGCCAGCCCTACCGCGCCTGCCATGACCTTCGAAGAGGCGGTCCAGAAGCTGCCAATGAACGGGACCGATAAGCTGCCAATTACCTGGGACCAATCTGACGTCCGAGAGGCTGACGATGTCCTTGCGGCTCGGCGCGGTTTGGTCTTCCTCTACTGGGAGAGGAGCGCCACCGATTGGGTGACCATTATTCCAATCGGCCAGTTCGTCTATACGGAGCGGTTCTATAACGAGTTCTTGGCGCCGTTCGCGACGGCGACCCCGGACAATCCGTCGATTGGTCCGATCTGGGTCAAGGTTATGGGTGTCGAGAAGGCTGGCGCGGACCAGTCAACAGTGACGTTCTGCACCGACCTCGGCTATTGGAACGAAGCCGAGCAGAAGAATCCCCCGATTCGAGAAGGACGGGCAAACTTGGAGTCCTATGTCGTTGAGCATGTCCCGACCGCTGAGGGGGAAGGTCGGTGGCTAGCCGACCGGGTGATCGACAAGGACGGGAGTCGCGAGGGGCAATACGGCGCGGAGTGTAAGAAGTGGGCGCAGCACAAGCCCTGACGGGACAGCCGGTCATTGCGTGGTGAGCAGATTTTGTTCCACCACGACGGGGACGGAGAGGGTCTTGTAGCCGACCTCTTCGAAGAGGATGGTGACTCGGTCCTCCTCGTAGCCCATCACCATGCCGGGACCCCATTCCGGATGGCGGACGGTGCTGTGTACGGCGAACGGCTCGTCACCCGTGGCTTCTTCCACCTCTTCGGCGACACCCTCGACGCAGTTGTCGCAGTGTCCACACTGCTTCTTCACCTCCTCGCCGAAGTAGGCGAGCAGCGTCTGAGTCCGGCATGCGCGGGTCTCGGCGAGCCCGCGCATCATGTCGGTGCGGGAGCGTTGGACGACCTGCTGCCGCTCGTGCAGCGCGACTGCAGCCTCAGCCGCAGCGGCGGGCAGGGGCGCGAAGACCGGCACTGTCCACGTGTTGCCGCGACCCGCGGTGGCGGCGCCGACCTGTTCCAGCAGGCCGAGGAACTGGCCGAGCTTGCGGGGGCCGAGGCCGGTCTTTTCTTTGAGTGCGGTCTTGGTGGCTGGTCCGGCGCGGAGGGCCGCGGCTAGCTCGCGTAGTTCGGCGAGATCCGGGGCGCCGCCGGTGAAGAAGCGTTGGATGGCCTCGTCTTCGGCGCGCCAGAGCAGGAGGGCGCGGCCGGGTTCGCCGTCGCGGCCCATGCGGCCGATTTCCTGGAAGTAGCTGTCGGGGGAGTCGGGGAGGGCGACGTGGGCGACCCAGCGGATGTTGGGCTTGTCGATGCCCATGCCGAAGGCGGAGGTCGCCACCATGATCTCGATCTTGTCGTCGGTGAAGTCTTCGTGCCGCTGCTTGCGGACCCCGGCCGCCATGCCGCCGTGGTAGAACTCCGCCGCGTAGCCGGCGCTGGTAAGCCGGTCGGCCAGTTCCTCGGCGGCGCGCCGGGTGGCGACGTAGACGATGCCGGGCCGGGACACCTCGTCCAGCAGTGCGGTGAGCCGCCGCCACCGGTAGTCCTCGTCCGGGCAGTACGCGACCTCGAGGAACAGGTTGCGCCGGTCCAGTCCGGACACGTGGATCTCGGGCTTGCGCAGGCCCAGCCGTTCGATGATGTCGTCGCGCACCGGCGGGGAGGCGGTGGCGGTCAGGGCGAGCACTGGTGGGCGGCCGAGGCCTTTGACGAGGTGGCCCAGGGACAGGAAGTCGGGGCGGAAGTCGTGGCCCCACGCGGAGATGCAGTGTGCTTCGTCGATGGCGACCAGGCCGGGGCGGAGGGCTTTGACTTCGGCCAGCCGCTCCGGGTCCGCAAGTTGCTCGGGCGTGATGAAGAGGAACTCGGCGCGGCCCTCGCGGAGTTCCTGGATGGCTTCGCGTTGCTGCGCCGGCGTTTCGGCGCTGCTGACGCGTACGGCGCGCAGCTTGGGGTCGTTGCGGTCGTTGAGGGCGGCGATCTGGTCCTGCTGCAGGGCCAGCAGCGGTGAGATCACCACTGTCGGCCCGGGCAGCAGGACGGCGGGGATCTGGTAGATCGCCGATTTTCCGGCCCCGGTGGGCAGGACGACCAGGGCGTCCTTGCGGCGCAGGACGGCCCGCATGGGCTTGAACTGGCCGGGGCGCAGCGACGGCCAGCCGAAGTGTTTGCGGGCGACCCTGCGCAGGCGTGGCCCGTAGACGGGGATCTTCATCGAGCGGCCATGGTGCCTGGGCGGGTCGACACCGAAACGCCTACAGCTTCGGCAGGACGCTGTGGGCGTACATGTCGAAGAGGCCTTGGTAGTGCGGCCCGGAGTTGGCGACGTAGATCTCGTCGAAGCCGGCCTTGGCGTAGGTGTCGATCATCGCCAGGTGCGCTTCCGGGTCGTTGCCGCAGACGAAGGCCTTCTTGACCATGTCCTGGGTGACGAGTTGGGATGCCTGCTCGAAGTGCTTGGGCGAGGGCAACACCTGGGACAGTTCGCCGGGCACTCCCGCATTGGGCCACTTCTCGTACGCGATCCGCGCCCCCTCCTCCTCGCTGGTGGCGAACGCTGCCTTAAAGCCACCCTGGCAGGTACGGCTGTTGCCGCCGCCGGAGCGGAAGCGCTGCACCATCTCGGCGTCCGGCGCGACGCTGACGAAGCCTTCGCCGATGCGCGCGGCGAGGTCGACCGCCTTGGGTCCGAAGCCGGAGATCAGCACTTCGATCGGCTGTTCGGGCAGCGTGTAGACCCGGGCGTTTTCCACCGTGTAGTGCTTGCCGTGGTGGGAGACCACGCCGCCTTTCCACAGTTCGCGCATGATGTGGATGGCTTCTTCGAGCATGTCGAGGCGGATCTCGGCTTCGGGCCAGGCGTCGCCGAAGATGTGTTCGTTGAGGGCTTCGCCGGTGCCGACGCCGAGCCGGAACGTGCCGCCGGTGAGGACCGCGCTGGTGGCGGCGGCCTGGGCGATGACGGCCGGGTGGATGCGGACGGTCGGGCAGGTCACGGCGGTCGTGATGGGCAGGGTGGTGGCCTGGCTCAGCGCGCCGATGATCGACCAGACGAAGGCGCTCTGGCCTTGGGCGTCGACCCAGGGGTGGTAGTGGTCGGAGATCCACAGTGCCGAGAAGCCGGCGCGTTCGGCGCCTTTGGCCTGTTCGATGAGTTCGGCGGGGGTGTATTCCTCGCTGGACAGGAAGTATCCGATTCGCATGCCGGCGGGATACCCCGGTTACTTGCCGCCGAACATGCGTTTGATCGCCCAGAGCAGGATCAGCGCTCCGAGGGCGACCCCGAGTAGGCGTACGGCGTGCACCTCGGACCAATCGACTCCCGACACGGATCGGAGCGTACCGGGTGCAATAGGAAGGTTTGTTGACTGAATCGGGGATCCGGGAGACGATGGGTCCGTTGATCGTCACCGGAGGTATCCGCACTCATGCCGATTTCTGGCGAACTGCCCGAACTTGCCGCCACGGTGTTGCAGCCCGGTTTCACCGGCACCACGGCGCCCGACTGGGTGCGCCGCCGGCTCGCCGAAGGGCTGGGCGGTGTCGTGCTGTTCGCCCGCAACGTCGAGACGCCCGCGCAGGTGGCGGCCCTGACCGCGCAGCTGCGCGCCGAACGGCCCGACGTCATCGTGTCCATCGACGAGGAGGCCGGCGACGTCACCCGGCTCGAATCGCGGCACGGCAGCTCCCGGCCCGGCAACCTCGGACTCGGTGCCGTCGACGACCCGGACCTGACCGAGGCGGTCGCCCGCGACCTCGGGATCGAGCTGGCTCAGGCCGGCGTCACCCTGAACTACGCCCCGGACACCGACGTCAACAACAACCCCCACAACCCGGTCATCGGGGTACGCGCGTTCGGCGCCGACCCCCATCTGGTCGCCCGGCACGGCGCCGCCTGGATCCGCGGGTTGCAGTCCGCCGGGGTGGCGGCGTGCGCCAAACACTTCCCGGGCCACGGTGACACGGCCATCGACTCGCACCACGACGTTCCGGTGATCACCCATGACCACCAGCGTCTGGCGGAGTGCGAGCTGGTGCCGTTCCGTGCCGCCATCGCCGCTGGCGTGCAATCGATCATGACGGGTCACCTGGTGGTCCCGGCGTACGACCCGGATCAGCCTGCCACGGTGAGCCGGCGCATCCTGACCGGCCTCCTTCGCGAGGAACTCGGCTTCGCCGGGCTGATCGTCACCGACGGCATCGAGATGCAGGGTGTGCGTCGCGCCTACGGCCTCGAGGGCGCTACGGTCCGGGCTCTCGCCGCGGGAGCCGACGCCATCTGTGTGGGCGGCGACCACGCTGACGAGCGGACCGCCCTGCGTCTCCGCGACGCGATCGTCGCCGCGGTGCGGGCCGGTGAGCTGTCGGAGGAACGGCTGTGGGACGCGGCTGCGCGGGTCCGCGGGCTGGCCGCTTGGACAGCGGCCGGGTCGGGGCCGGCGGTGGGCAACCCCCGGTCCGGAGCGGGTGGCTCGCTCGTGGGACTGGCCGCGGCCCGGCGCGCCGTCAAGGTGACCACCACCCGGTACGCGCCAGAGCTTCCCCTCACCGTCGCGCCGCACGTCGTGGAGTTCGCGCCGCCCCGCAACATCGCGATCGGGGCCGAAACGCCGTGGGGCGTCGGTGCGCCACTGTCACGGCTGTTGCCGGGCACGACGTCGGTCCGGCTCGACGCCGCCTCTCTCGACGGCGTGCCCGACCCGGCCGCCCGGGTCCTGGCCGGGACCGCCGCCCGGCCGTTGGTCCTCGTGGTCCGCGATGCGCACCGGCACCCCTGGGTCACCGAGGCCCTGCGCCAGACCTTGGCCGTGCGGCCGGATGCGATTGTGGTCGAAATGGGCGTGCCGGTGGCGGTCAGCGGCGGTGTGCACGTCGCCACTCATGGCGCCACTCGAGCCTGCGGCGTCGCCGCGGCTGAGATCATTGCTGGACTACCCGTCGCCGACCGCACCGCACAGGCACTCGCTGCCTGATCGGCCGCGCGTCCCGCCCGGTCCCGGGGTGGGACGCGCGGCCCCTCTGCACTTGCGCGAAATGTGCCCGGGACCTGCGGGAATCCGGGCTCGCGCGGGCACCGTAGAATCGATCACGTGACGAAGACTGTGGGACGCCCGCTTGCCGCCCTGTTCACCGCCGCGTTCGGCCTGGCCCTGCTCACCGGGTGCAGCAGCGACAACGTCTCCTGCGGCCTGGACCAGTGCACCGTCACCATCGACCGCACCGTCAACGCCAGCGCCGAAGTGCTGGGCGTGGAGGCGAAGTTCGTCAGCGCCGACCAGAACACCGTCACCCTCGAGGTGGCCGGCGAACAGATCCAGCTCACCAAGGGCCAGCAGGCGATCGACGTCGGCGGCCTGCAGGTCTCCCTGGACAGCATCGGCGCCGACACGGTGAGCTTCCAGGTCGCCCGCTAGCACATCCGGCCCCGCCCGGGGCAGGTTTCAAAAAAGTCGTCGCCGGTCACATGTACGGCTATGACAGCCTCCTCACATGTGCGCAACACGGCCTCGCGCGCGGCCGAAAGCAAGCCCCTCGAATACCTGGCCCGCGGCGGCTTCGTCGCGTACGGAATCATCCATCTGATTTTTGCCTGGATCGCCCTGCAGCTCGCTTTCGGCGGGCGGTCCGGGGACGGCGACCAGTCGGGTGCCCTGCAGACGCTCGCGCAGCAGCCGATGGGCAAGACGCTCGTCGTCATCACCATCGTGGGCATGATCGGGCTGGCCTTGTGGCAGGCGTTCGAGGCGGCCATCGGGCAGAGTGGCGAGCAGGACAAGACCGCGATCGCCGAGCGCTTCATCTCCGGTTGCCGCACGATCCTCTACCTCTACTTCGCCTGGATCGGCATCAAGGTGCTGAGCGGCGCCAACGCCTCCAGCGGCGACAGCTCCCAGCAGAGCGCCTCCAGCCTGATGGACAGCTCCGGTGGCCGGTTCCTGGTGGGACTTGTCGGCGTCGTCGTTTTCGGCGTGGGCGTCGGGCTGGTGATCTACGGCGTCAAGAAGAAGTTCGAGAAGCACCTGAACACCCAGGAGATGAACGCCAAGGTGCGCAAGACCACCCAGCGGCTCGGCATTGCGGGCTACTCCAGCAAGGGTGTCGCGTACGCCATCTCGGGCGGCCTGATCGTGACCGCCGCGGTGAACTACGACCCCGAGAAGGCCCGCGGCCTCGACGCGGCGCTGAAGACGCTGGCCGGGCAGCCGTACGGCAAGTGGCTGCTGGCTCTGATCGCGCTCGGCATCGCTGCATTCGGCATCTACTGCTTCTTCCAGACCCGGTACCGCAAGGTGTGATGAAAGTCTGACCTATCCCGACGAGGGTTGAACCCAAGGGCGGGCGGGGCAAGCTGGATCGCTGGCAACGAACCCTGGTGAGGAGAGGGAACCGTGACCAGCCTTCTGAGCGCCCTGCTCGCCGTCGTCGTGGCGGCGGGTGCGGCCATTCTGCTCGTCGAGTCCGCCCATGCTGTGACGAAGCGCCTAGGTAGGCGCTCGGCTCTGCTGTGCGACCTGGCAACTACTGCGCATCGCCCGTTCCTGGCCACCGCCACGGTTTTTGCCGTGCAGGTGGCCGTTCGTGGTTTCGCGGGCAACTTCCCGGGCCGCAGCGCCGTCCTGCACACCCTGGTGATCCTGGTGATCGCCTCCGCGGCCTGGCTGGTCGGTGCGCTGCTGCTCGTGGTCGAGGACGTGGCGCTCGCCAAGTGGCGGATCGACGTGCCGGACAACATGAAGGCGCGCAGGCTCAAGACCCAGGTGCAGATGCTGCGCCGGGTCACCGTGGCCGCCATCGTAGTGATCACGCTCGGCGTGGTGCTGATGACCTTTCCGGGCGTACGGGCGCTCGGGGCCAGCGTGCTCGCCTCGGCCGGCCTGATCTCGGTGATCGCCGCGCTGGCCGCGCAGAGCACGCTGGGCAACGTGTTCGCCGGGCTCCAGCTTGCTTTCAGCGACGCGGTGCGGATCGACGACGTCGTGGTGGTCGAGGGCGAATGGGGTCGCATCGAGGAGTTGACCCTGACGTACGTGGCCGTGCAGATCTGGGACGATCGGCGGCTTATCCTGCCGACGTCGTACTTCACCACCAAGCCGTTCCAAAACTGGACTCGGACCGGTTCGGCCGTGCTGGGCACCGCGGAGATCGACGTGGACTGGTCGGCGCCGGTGGAATCGCTGCGCGCCGAGTTGCGGACGGTGTGTGAAGGCACTGAGCTGTGGGACGGCCGGGTCTGCGTGCTCCAGGTGACTGAGGCGGTCGGCGGCATGATCCGGCTACGGGCCCTGATGAGCGCGCACGACGCGGGCTCGCTGTGGGACCTGCGCTGCCTGGTGCGGGAGCGGTTGGTCGATTGGATCTTCGTGCACCGGCGCGACGCGCTGCCCCGGAATCGGGCCGACGTGGGCTTCGACCGTCAGGATCGGCGTCTTTCTGCGCGGCTCGACGGTGCTGCGGCGCACGATGCCGAGCCCGCCGACGACGCCCGAGTTTTCAGTGGGCCGGATGACGGGGACGAAAGGGCAGCGGCTTTCTCCGGACCGGACGACAATGAGCAGGATCCGGCCGCCGCTATGGAGCGTCCGGTGGCGGTCGTTCCTGCCCGCTGACCTGTCTGGCGAACCGAGGATTGATTCTCCCCTGGGCAGGGCATACAGCGGTTCAGGGAAAGGAGGACACCATGGCCGATGTCCTGAACGGTAGCCCGGCCCGTCCGGGGACCGACCAGTCCACCTCGGAACTGGTGCAGAAGGCGAGCGAGCAGATCTCCCGCCTCGTCCGGGACGAGATCGCACTCGCCAAGGCGGAGCTCGCGGAGAAGGGCAAGCACGCCGGCATCGGTGTGGGTCTGTTCGGCGGGGGTGGTGTGCTCGCCCTGTACGGCGTGGGCGCGCTCGTCGCCACTCTGATCGTCGTGCTGGACCTCTTCCTGCCGCTGTGGCTCGCTGCTCTGATCATCACCGTGGTGCTCTTCGCCGGTGCGGGCGTTCTGGCGCTGCTCGGCAAGAAGCAGGTGACCCAGGCGGTTCCTCCGGAGCCGAAGTCCGCCATCGAGAGTGCGAAGGCGGATGTCGACGAGGTTAAGCATGCGATCAGGAACGCGAGGAGCCGGGCATGAGCGACAAGAACGGTGGATCGGGGACCAAGCCCGACGTGGACGCACTTCGTGCGGACATCAAGCAGACCCGTGCGGAGCTGGGCGAGACGGTCCAGGCGCTCGCCGCGAAGGCGGACGTGAAGGCGCGGGCGAAGGAGCAGGTCGAGATCACCAAGGCGAAGGCGAAGGCTCAGGTGCACGAGGCGACCGAGAAGGTGCGCGACGCGGCGGCGACCGCTGCGGCCGTGGCATCTGACAAGGTGCGGTCAGCCACGGCACAGGCCGGTGACAAGGTCGCTCCCGCCATCGACAAGGTGCGCGAGACCGGCGCGATCGACAAGGCGTACGAGGCCCGTGATCAGGTGCAGCGCAACCCGATCCCGTTGGCGGCGGTGCTCGCCGCGGGCGTGGCGCTGGTCGGCGTCATCCTGATCGTGCGGGGGCGGCGCCGGTGAGCAGCAAGCTGCAGAAGGTCGCCTACAAGCCGGTGGGTCTGCTGCTGGGTGTCGGTGCTGGTGCTCTGGCTGGCTTCTTGTTCAAAGAGGTCTGGCGATTGGCCGCCGGGGACGACGACGCTCCTAACGCCACCGATGAGGACCGCGGTTGGGGTGAGGTGCTCGCTGCCGCGGCCCTGCAGGGCGCGATCTTCGCGACGGTGAAGGCGCTCGTCGATCGGGGCGGGGCCGCGGGAGTCCGCAAGATTACCGGCTCCTGGCCGGACTGAACCGAGTCGACTGTATCGACATCCATCGAGGCCCCCGGCGTTGTCGGGGGCCTTTTGGACGTGGGTAGCGGTCAATGGGATTTCGGTCAAGGGGAAGCTTTCCAGGCCCTTCTTCGGGTACAGTGTGCCCAGTTTTCATGTACGTGGTTCAGGTGGTAGGTCTTCTGCCGGAGACCGCTCCTTCTGAAAGGCCGTTCGCGGCACCGCTGCTCGAAAACGACCATCGGCCCCGCATCACCGGGCCGGCATTTTCAGAAGGAGAGTTCAGCATGGCGCAAGGAACCGTGAAGTGGTTCAACGCAGACAAGGGCTTCGGCTTCATCACCGTCGACGGCGGGGGTGCTGACGTGTTCGTCCACTTCTCGGCCATCCAGACGAGCGGCTACCGCACTCTGGAAGAGAACCAGCGGGTCGAGTTCGAGATCGCCCAGGGCCAGAAGGGCCCGCAGGCGGAGCAGGTTCGCCCCCTCTGAGACCTACCGGCCGGCTGTTGCCGGCAGCCGATCGCCTGGCCGGAGATCGGCTCTAGAGAGAAGACCCCGCGTTCTGGTTCCTCAGGACGCGGGGTCGACTTCTATGTCGACGTTCCCTTGTGGGCAGTGCGCTTCGCGTGGGCGCGGATCCGCACCCCGAGTACCAGGGCGGCGAGGCCCGCTGCCGCTACGGCCGGACCGA
Source organism: Actinoplanes sp. NPDC051859 (assembly GCF_044452725.1). NCBI lineage: Bacteria > Bacillati > Actinomycetota > Actinomycetes > Micromonosporales > Micromonosporaceae > Actinoplanes > Actinoplanes sp. NPDC051859. The sequence goes on from NZ_JBITBX010000012.1 coordinate 86,499, forward strand.
TCAGGGCCATGGCGAAGACGTCGCTGAGGACGCTGTCGTGGGTCAGATCCAGACCCTGTGCCGTCCAGAGGACGCCCACCACGAGGGCGAGCAGTCCGCCGGTGAGCCAGGGCCAGCCCGGCATCGGCGTCCCCGAGTCCGCTTGTTCTTCCACATCGTCAGCCTAACCGTCCGGTGGTACGCTTCCAAAAAAAGACGTACGTACGGTTTGGAGGAAACCAATGTGGGATCCCGCCGTTTACCACCGCTTCGACACCGAGCGGTCCCGTCCGTTCGTCGACCTGATCTCCCGGGTCGGCACTGAGCACCCGCGCGCCGTCGCCGACCTCGGCTGCGGCTCCGGCGAGCTCACCGAAACCCTCGCCACCCGCTGGCCCGCCGCCCGGATCACCGGCCTCGACTCCTCCGTAGAGATGATCGCCAATGCCGCCGCGCAGGGCACCCGAGTCGACTACCACCTCGGTGACCTCGCCCAGTGGCAACCCGAGCCGGACACCGACGTCATCGTCACCAACGCCGCCCTGCAATGGGTCCCCGGCCACGAAGAACTCATCACCCGGTGGGCTCGCGCGCTGCCGCCCGGCGCCTGGTTCGCCATGCAGGTCCCCGGCAACTTCGCCGCCCCCTCGCACCGACTGCTCCGCGAAGTCGCCGCCACCGAGCCGTACGCCGCGGTGCTCGGTGACATCGTGCGGGAGGCGCCGGTCGACGACGCCGGCGGATATGCGGCCCGTCTCCTCGCCGAGGGCGCGCGGGTGGACGCGTGGGAAACGACGTACGTGCACCTGCTCGCCGCGGACGGCGCCGACCACCCGGTCCTGCGGTGGATGGAGGGCACCGCCCTGCGCCCCGTCAAGGCCGCACTCGACGACACGGCGTGGCGCTCCTTCCGGGCCACACTCGATGCGAAGCTGGCAGCGGTCTACCCTGCCCGGAGCGGACGGGTGGCATTCCCCTTCCGCCGCATCTTCGTCGTGGCCCAACTCCAGGAGGAAACGTGACCGAGCTGGCCTCGTTCATCGCCGGCCTGCCGAAGGCCGAGCTGCACGTGCACCACGTCGGCTCGGCCTCGCCGCGCATCGTCGCCGAGTTGGCGGCCCGGCACGAGGGCGACTCGCCCGTCCCGGCCGATCCCGGCGCGCTCGCCGACTACTTCGCGTTCCGCGACTTCGCCCACTTCATCGAGGTCTACCTCAGCGTCGTCGACCTCGTCCGCGACGACGAAGACGTGCGCACGCTCACCTACGAGGTCGCCCGGGAACTGGCCCGCCAGCAGGTCCGGTACGCCGAACTGACCGTCACGCCGTACTCGCATGTGAAGCGCGGCATCCCGGCTCCGGCACTGTGCGCGGCCATCGAGGACGCTCGCGCCGCGGCGGCCCGCGACTTCGGCATCGACCTCGCCTGGTGCTTCGACATCCCCGGCGAGGCCGGCCTCGCCGCCGCGGAGGAGACGCTGCGGATCGCGCTCGAGGAGCGGCCGGACGGGCTGGTCAGCTTCGGGCTGGGCGGGCCGGAGATCGGGGTGCCGCGGCCGCAGTTCAAGCCATACTTCGACAAGGCACGGGCGGCCGGGCTGCACAGCGTTCCGCACGCCGGCGAGACCACCGGCCCAGGCACCATCTGGGACGCGCTGCGCGACCTCGGCGCCGAGCGGATCGGCCACGGCATCGCCGCCGCGCAGGACCCGCAGCTCATGGCCTACCTCGCCGACCACCGGATCACGCTCGAGGTGTGCCCCACGTCGAACGTCCGGACCCGGGCGGTGGCATCGATCGAGGAACACCCGCTGCCGGCCCTGGTCGCCGCCGGAGTGCCAGTCACCATCAACTCGGATGACCCGCCGATGTTCGGCACCACACTCGAAGAGGAATACGCCGTCGCGGCGCACCTGCTCGACCTCGACGCGGCCGGCGTGGCAGACCTCGCGAAGACGGCGGTCAGCGCGTCGTTCCTGCCGCACGCGGCCAAGGAGAAGCTGCTCGCGGAGATCGGCGACTACACCGCTGCCAACGCCTGACCTGCCTGTCGTACGCGTCGGACAGCGCCGGCGCGTACGGCACGGTCAGAAGCGGTCCGCGTAGAGCGGGTCCTGCCAGATCGCCAACACCGCGAGGATGCCGATCGTCAGGATCGCCACCACGCGGACGGCACGGCGCCGATTGAACGGCTTGCGCTCGTCCTCGTCCGTCTCCGGCCGGGTCCGTACGTCTGTATCGAGCATCGTCTCTCCCTCGCCCCGGCCCTAGCCGGGCACCGCCGTCCAACTCTGGTGCCGGGCCTGCTCCGGGGGTTGCAGCACGAGCAGCCGGGCCGCACCGAAGCGCTGAGCGCCCACCCCGGCGGTCAGATCACCCGCAATGGTCCGCAGGCTGAAGCCGTAGTCGGCGGCGAACAACTTCCACCGGCCGGGACCCGCGCAGTCGCCCTGCACCAGCGGCGCCCCGGCAACCGGGTTGCCGCCGAGCGGGACGACACACTTGTTCGTCGCCCGCGACTGCAGCGAGTACGTGTCTGTTCCAGCGGGGATGAGTTTCCACTGCTGCTGCGAGCCGCCGTCCGCGCCGCCAAGAGTGACCGGGGTGCCGTCCGCGGTGCGGGCCGCGTACAGGTCGGCGGCCCCGCCGGTCAGCGAGTTCCGCAGCACGAACCAGGTGTTGGCCGCCGGGCGGGCCGCCGGCGCCGACTGAGCGACGGCCTTGGCGGCGTAACCGGCGGTACTGCGGATGGTCACCTCGTACTTGGTGTCCGGCCGCAACCCGATCAGCCGCGCCCGGGTTGCCCCCGTGGTCGCGACCTTCTTACCGTCGACCTCCACGTCGTACTGCGCTTGCGGTGCCGCCGCGCTCCAGGTGAGCCGCACCGAGGTACTGGACGGCTCGCGGACTTCGAGCACGGCTTGCACGGCCCGGGCGGCCGCCTGGTTCGCGGTCCGGATGATCGGCGCGGACACCGGCACCTGCGCGACCGGCGCGTCGCCGCCACCGTCTGACTCGTCGCCGCCGGTCGCCGGGGTCTCGGTGACCGCGGCGGAGACCCGGGACTGCGGGGTCTCGGGCGCCGTCGTGGCGGCCGGAGTCGCGGGTGCCTTGGTGGCGGCGTCCGGGGCACCCGTCGGCTCGTCGCCGCCGTCACTGCGCAGGAGGAACTCGCTCTGCGCCACGTTCCAGTTCTTGGCGAGGTAGCTGTTCGGCTTCGGATCGGTGCTGAAGTAGTCGTCGTGCCCGCAGTCGAGGCGGATCTCCGGCCGCTCCGGGCACACCGTCCGCATCGCCTTGCCGGAGCGGTCGGGATAGCAGAGCGGATCGTGGCCGTCGGTGCAGCTGCCCACGCCGGTCGAGTTGGGGGAGTCACGCAGCAGTGCGCCCAGCATGTGGGTCGTCTCGACGGCGGCCACCGTGGAACTCCAGCAGCCCGAGTCGACCCGGCCGTACGACGGTCCGCCGTTGTTGCGGTTGCCGAGTCCCGGCCGGTTGTCGGCGATGTACGTGCCGATGCCGCAGTACACGTTGGTGTCCGCGAAGATCAGATATTTGCGGTCGTTGCGGTTGTAGCCGAGTTTCTGCAGCTCGGCGATGGTCTGCGGGAAGGTCGTGAGTCCGCCCGCGGGAAGTTGCACCTCGGCGACGTCGACCTGGCACTGCGGCGTGGTCACGTACCGGAGGTGTCGCGAGCCGCCCGTCTCGGCAGCGCTGGCGTCGAAGATCCCGTCGGCGCCGGCCGCCCAGGCGCGCAGCGAGTCCAGATACTCCGCAAAGCGGCTCGGGGTGCCGAACTCGTGCAGGTACAGCGGCTGGATGCGGTTGCCGGAGCGGCCGTCGCCGTCGCAGGCCACGCCGTGCGTACCCATGATGAAGTCGGCCTGGCCCGGTGCGGCGTCGGGGATCAGCGCGGGCGCGCCCGCGGTGAGGGAGTTGCCGCCTTCGTCTCGGACGATGTCCGCGTCCTGCGGCACCGCGGCGGTCTCGCGTTGGGGTTGCTGCGGCTCCACCCACTTGCCGGTCACCGGGTTGACATCCCGGGCGACCGTCAGCCAGGTGGGTGCCGGATCCGGCCCGTGGGTGCAGGTCTCGTCGTCGATCTCGAACGTGCCCGCGCAGAGCGCGTCCGGCCGGGCGGGGACCAGGCCGACATAGACCATGCCGCGGCTGGGATCGGTGGCCGGCAGCGAGGTGTAGGTGAGCGGGTCGCGGTTGTCGTCGGCCGAGAACAGGGTCGGGACGACGACGCCGCCCACACCGAGCAGGGTGACGCCCAACAACACCAGCAGAAGCCGGCGCGAGGTCGTCGGCCCTTTCCGGCGGCCGCGGCCGGGGGCTGAGCGCCGCCGGGTCGGCGCCTCCCCGGGCGTCGCGGGCCGTCGGTGCGCGGGCAAACCGCCTCCTCGTGCTTCGGGAGCGCGATGGGAGGGGGTCACGGGTTTACCACCTCCCACCGCCAAGGGCTGCGCCGGTCGGCAAGCCGGATGGGATCGGGCTCGAGCCTGACAGACCGATTCGTCCGGCGGAACGCCCTTAATGCAGATCTAAGCAATACTTCTACCCTCCGGGGTAACCGCTGGTCGCGGTTCCGCCGGGGCCGTTTCACGCGTCATCCGTACGCTGATGCGGCCATTTGCGCTTCGCCGGGTCGCGTTCCCGAGACAGCCGACCCACCAGCCCGAACCGACTCGCCTGCTTGGGCGGCGCGTCGGCGTCGGCGAGCAGCATCACCACGCTGGCCCCGCCGAGACCGGCCCGGGCCAGGCTGACCGAGCCGCCCGCGGCCTGCGCGGCCCGCCGGGCGATGTCCAGGCCCAGCCCGGTCGAACCCTGCTCACTCTGCCCGCGCTGCATGGCCTTCTCGGGATCGTCGATGCCGGCGCCGGCATCGTCGATCCGCAGCGCCACCCAGCCGTCGCGGCGCGACAGGCTGACCTCGAACGCGGTGCCCTGCGGGGTGTACCGGAAGACGTTGCCCAACACCGCGTCCAGAGCGGCCGCGAGTTCCGCGCGGGCCACCGGCACCGGGATGCGCAGTTGGGCGCCGACCACCCGGTATTGCCGATTCTGGTCGCCGGCCAGGGCAGACCAGAACACCATCCGGTCCCGGACCACCTCGGCGGCGTCGGACAGGCCCTCTTCTGGTGCGTCCGCCACCTGCGCCGCGACCGCGGCCCGCGTGGTGTTGATCAGCTGGTCGACCTCGCCTTCCAGGGTGACGATCGCCTGGCGGATGCGCCGAATGCCGCGCCGGCGGTCCAGCTCTGCTGCCGAGAACTCCCCGATGTGGGTGTCGTCCGGGTCCAGTGCCTCGGCGTCGAGGCGCAGCACGGTCAGCGGCGTCCGCAGCCGGTGCGACAGGTCGGCGACCAGCTCCCGCTCGCTGGTGCGGGAGGTGACCAGGCGGTCGGCCATCCGGTTGAAGGCGTACCCGGCCTCGGCCAACTCGCGCGGGCCGGACGGCTGGATGCGCACACCCAGGTCTCCGCCGCCCACGGCCATGGCGGCGTGCACCAGGTTGCGCACCGACGCGACAGCGCCGCGGGCCAGTCGGTCCACCACGATCACCGAGCCGGCGACCAGGCCCAGCATGATGCCGAGCAGGATCCACCAGCCCTTGGCGGTGCCGGCGGCCAGCTCGGCGTCGGGCACGAACACTTCGACGACCGAGGTCTTACCGGCCACGGTCACCGGCTGTAACAACACGACGCCGCCGTCCACACCGGCCTCGGTCGTTCCCTTGGCGCGACCGGCGGCGCCCAGCTCCTCCGCGGAGACCCGGCTGTTCTGGGTGGTGCCGGGCGGATGCACCACCACGCCCCCGGCCGCCTTGGCCGCCGCGTCGATGCCCTTCTTCGGGGCACTCGCGGCGATGGCACCCGCCACTGCCGCGCTGCGCTGTCCGGCGGCGGCGATGGCGGCTTCCCGGTGGTTTCCGCGCAGCTCCCAGCCCAGTGGGATGAGGAACGCGAGCGCGGCGACGGCGGTGGTAGCGGCCGTGACGCAGGCCAGGCGGGCCCTTAGTCCGGGGCCACCAACCTGAATCCGACCCCCCGCACGGTGCGCAGGTAGCGAGGTTTCGCCGCGGACTCGCCCAGTTTCCGACGGAGCCAGTACAGATGCACGTCGATCGTCTGGTCCTCGCCGACTGACGGCTGTCGCCATACCTCCTCCAACAGCTCACGACGGGAGACCACCCGGCCCGGGCGCGCGGCCAGGTAGGCCAGCAGGTCGAATTCCTTACGAGTCAGGCTCAGCTGCTCGTCGGCAAGGGTGGCGCTGCGCTCGCCGACATCCACGCGCAGGTCGCCGACCTCGTGCACGGCGGGCTGCGCGGTACGGCTAGCCCGGCCGACCCGACGCAGCACCGTGGTGATCCGCGCGTCGAGGTGGGCGCCGGTGAACGGCTTGACCATGTAGTCGTCGGCGCCGGCCCGCAGGAGCTTCACGACGGTCTGCTCGTCGTCGCGGGCGGTCGCGATGATGATCGGCACGTCGGTGATGCCGCGCAGCATCCGCAGCGCGTCCGAGCCGTCGAGGTCAGGCAGGCCGAGGTCGAGCACGACCAGGTCCGGGGTCTCCGCGGCCACCCGGCGCAGGGCGTCGAGCGCCGTCCCAACGGCGTGCACGGCGTGTCCCCGATCGGCCAGCGATCGGAGCATCGCACCGCGCACGACGTGGTCGTCCTCGACGAGCAACACCGTGGCCATGCGAAGAAGGTACTGCCCCTGGCAAGGGTTACCGAATTCCTCATTCAACGGCATCGCTTGCCTACTCAGAGTGACCGGGAATCCGCCAGGAACGACGCAGGTCACCACGCCGACCGGCAATCCCGGCACGGGGAACGGGACCGCCGGATCGGGTGACCGCGTCGTGTGAGGGTGCGGAAACGGACCTACTAGCATCGAGGGCGAATCTGCTCGTCAACTGAAGGAGAACCACCGTGTCCGCAGCTCTGGTCGTGCCGGCGGGGACGACGGCGGCCGACGCGGTGGCAGCCGCCGGTCTTCCGCAGTCCGGTCCCAAGGCGATCGTCGTGGTCCGGGAGGGTGACGGCCGGCTGCGCGACCTGGACTGGACGCCCGGCGCCGACGCTGAGGTGACCGCTGTCGCGATGGACGAGCCGGACGGGCTGGACGTGCTGCGGCACTCGGCCGCGCACGTGCTCGCGCAGGCCGTGCAGGACGTGTTCCCGGAGGCGAAGCTGGGCATCGGCCCGCCGATCCGGGACGGCTTCTACTACGACTTCGACGTCGAGAAGCCGTTCCAGCCGGAGGACCTGACGAAGCTTGAAAAGCGGATGCAGGAGATCGTCAAGGCGGGGCAGACGTTCCGGCGCCGCGAGTACGGCTCGCTCGACGAGGCGAAGGCGGAGCTGGACAAGGAGCCGTACAAGCTGGAACTTGTCGACATCAAGGGTGATGTGGACGCGGAGGCCGCGGCGGTCGGCGCCGGGGAGCTGACTCACTACGACAACATCAACAAGGACGGCGAGCGGGTGTGGGGCGACCTGTGCCGCGGGCCGCACCTGCCGAGCACCCGGATGATCCCGGCCTTCAAGCTGATGCGCTCAGCCGCCGCTTACTGGCGGGGGAGTGAGAAGAACCCGCAGCTCCAGCGGGTGTACGGCACCGCGTGGCCGAGCCGCGACGAGCTGAAGGCGTACCTGAACCGGCTCGCCGAGGCCGAGCGCCGCGACCACCGCAAGCTGGGCACCGAGCTGGACCTGTTCTCGTTCCCGGACGAGATCGGCAGCGGCCTGGTGGTGTTCCACCCCAAGGGCGGCGTGATCAAGCGCGAGATGGAGGACTACGTCCGCGCGCGACACATCGAAGAGGGCTTCCAGTACGTCGGCACGCCGCACATCACCAAGGAGGCCCTGTTCCAGACGTCGGGTCACCTGCCGTACTACGCGGACACCATGTTCCCGCCCATGCACATGGAGGGCGCGGACTACTACCTCAAGGCCATGAACTGCCCGATGCACAACCTGATCTTCAGGTCGCGCGGGCGGTCCTACCGTGAGCTGCCGTTGCGCCTGTTCGAGTTCGGCTCGGTCTACCGTTACGAGAAGTCCGGTGTGGTGCACGGCCTGACCCGGGTGCGCGGCCTGACCCAGGACGACTCGCACTCCTACGTCACCCCCGAGGACGCCCCGGGTGAGATCAAGCACCTGCTGAACTTCGTGCTGTCGCTGCTGCGCGACTTCGGCCTCGACGACTTCTACCTGGAGCTGTCCACGCGCGACCCGAAGAGCGACAAGTTCATCGGTACGGACGAGCAGTGGGAGACCGGCACCCGGGTCCTCGCCGAGGTGGCGCGGGAGTCCGGCCTGGAGCTGGTGGACGACCCGGGCGGCGCGGCGTTCTACGGTCCGAAGATCAGCGTGCAGGCGCGCGACGCGATCGGCCGGACCTGGCAGATGTCGACCATCCAGTACGACTTCAACATGCCCGCCCGGTTCGGCCTGGAGTTCCAGGCCGCCGACGGCACCCGGCAGGAGCCGGTAATGATCCACTCGGCGAAGTTCGGCTCCCTGGAGCGGTTCTTCGGCGTGCTGGTCGAGCACTACGCGGGTGCGTTCCCGGCCTGGCTGGCGCCGGTGCAGGTGGTCGGCATCCCGATCCGCGACGACCACGCCGGCTACCTGGAAGAGTTCGTCACCAAGCTGCGCAAGGAAGGCATCCGGGCGGAGGTCGACCACTCCACCGACCGAATGCAGAAGAAGATCCGCACCGCCCAGCAGCAGAAGATCCCGTTCATGGCGATCGCCGGGGACGACGACGTGCAGGGCGGCACGGTCTCCTTCCGCTACCGCGACGGTTCGCAGCGCAACGGCATGGCGATCGACGAGGCCGTGGCCCACGTGGTCGAGGTCGTGCGCTCCCGGGTCAACACGGGACCGTCTGCCGCCTAAGGTGAACGGGTGACTGACGTAGGGGAACCGGACGGTCTCGAGCGGCTCTGGACTCCGCACCGGATGGCGTACATCTCCGGTGCGGACCGGCCCGAGGGCGGCTACGAGCAACCGTCCGGCTGCCCGTTCTGCGTGGCACCCGGGCTGCCGGACGACCAGACCCTGGTGGTGGCGCGGGGCGAGACGGTGTTCGTGGTGCTCAACCTGTACCCGTACAACCCGGGACATCTGCTGGTCTGCCCGTACCGGCACGTGGCCGACTACACGGACCTGACCGGGCCGGAGACCGCCGAGGTGGCCGCGTTCACCCAGCGGGCGATGCGGACCATCCGGAAAGCCAGCAGCCCGCACGGCTTCAACCTCGGCATGAACCAGGGCGCGGTGGCCGGTGCCGGCATCGCCGCCCACCTGCACCAGCACGTGGTGCCGCGGTGGGGCGGCGACGGCAACTTCATGCCGGTGATCGGCCGCACCAAGGTGCTGCCGCAGCTGCTCGGCGACACCCGCGAGCTGCTCGCCAAGGCCTGGGCCTCGACGAGCTGACACGGCCTACCTCGCGGCGGCGTGCTCCTTGCGGACCGCTTCGGCCAGGTGGGCCGGCATCGGCTCGTGTCGTGCGTACGCCCGCGTGAACGTCCCTGAGCCCGAGGTCAGCGCGCGCAGCTCGACGGCGTACCGCAGCAGCTCGGTCGCCGGGACCTCGGCACGGACCAGGCTGTGCTCGCCGTCGTCGTCGGTGTCGCTGCCCATCGGGCGCCCGCGCCGGCCGGAGAGGTCGCTCATCACGGCGCCCACGTAGGTGTCGGGCACCCGGACCACGATCTCGTCCACCGGCTCCAACAGCGTCATCTGCCCCTGCTCGGCGGCCTCTTTCAGGGCGATCGCACCGGCGGTCTGGAAGGCGGCGTCGGAGGAGTCGACGCTGTGCGCCTTGCCGTCCACCAGGGTCACCCGCAGGTCGACCACGGGGAAGCCCGCGACGATGCCCTTCTCGAGCTGGGCGCGGACGCCCTTCTCCACCGAGGGAATGTAGTTGTGCGGGACGGCGCCGCCGACGACCTTGTCTACGAACTCGAAGCCGGAGCCGCGGGGCAGTGGTGTCACCTCGATGTCGCAGACGGCGTACTGGCCGTGGCCGCCGGACTGCTTCACGTGCCGGCCGTGGCCCTTCGACGCGGCGCCGAAGGTCTCCTTGAGCGGGACCTTCACCGGCTCGGTGTCGAGGTCGACGCCGCCTGCGCGGAGCCGGTCCAGCACCACGTCGGCGTGCGCTTCGCCCATGCACCAGAGGACGAGCTGGTGGGTGATCGGGTTGCGTTCCAGGCGCAGCGTCGGATCGCCGGCGACCAACCGGGCCAGGTTCTTGGCTAGGGCGTCCTCGTCGGAGCGGGTCTTGGCGACCACGGCGATGGGCAGCAGCGGCTCGGGCATGGTCCACGGCTGCATGAGCAGCGGCTGGTCCTTGCCGGACAGCGTGTCGCCGGTCTCGGCGCTGCCCGACTTGGTGATCGCGCAGATGTCCCCGGCGGCGCAGGCGGGCACCTCGCGCAGCTGCGCGCCCAGCGGCGCGTACACGTGGGCGATCCGTTCGTCGGCGTCGTGGTCGGGGTGGCCGCGCTCGGTCAGGCCGTGCCCGGAGACGTGCACGGTCAGCTCGGGCCGCAGGGTGCCGGAGAACACCCGGACCAGGGAGACCCGGCCCACGTGCCGGTCGATTGTGGTCTTGACCACCTCGGCGACGAGCGGGCCGGCCGGGTCGCAGGTCAATGGCGGGCGGGGGCTGCCGTCGATGCCGGTGACCACAGGCAGGTCGTGTTCCAGCGGGGAGGGTGCACTGGTAGCCAGGCCGTCGATCAGCGCGTCGAGGCCGACGCCGGTGGCCGCGCAGACGGGGACGACCGGATAGAAGTTGCCCCGGGCGACCGCTTTCTCCAGGTCGGGGATCAGGGTGTCGGTGCTGATCAGCTCGCCGGCGACGTACCGATCCATCAGGGTCTCGTCCTCGCTCTCGGCGATGATTCCCTCGATGAGCAGGTCGCGGTCGTCCTTGATCGGGTTGAGATGGGCCTGCTCCGCCTCGGCCTCGCGCGGCGGGTAACCCTGCGAGTAATCCAGGACCCGCAGGGTGACCAGGCCGATCAGGCCCTCGACGCTGGTGCCGTCATCGCCGAGCATCGGCTGATAGATCGGCATGACGTTCTCGCCGAACGCCTCCTGGCAGTCCTGCAAGGTGCCGTCGTAGTCGGCGCGCGGATGGTCGAGCCGGGTGATGGCGACCGCGCGGGGCATCCCGACGGCGGCGCATTCCTCCCAGAGCGCCGTGGTGGCGTCGTCCACTCCGTCGACCGCGGACACGACGAAGAGCGCGGCGTCCGCTGCTCGGAGCCCAGCGCGCAGTTCACCGACGAAGTCGGCGTACCCGGGAGTGTCCAGGAGGTTGATCTTGATCCCGTCGTGCACGACCGAGGCGCAGGCGAGCGAGACGGACCGCTGCTGGCGTACGGCCGCCGGATCGTGATCGCAGACCGTGGTGCCATCGGTCACCGTGCCGGCGCGCGGAATCGTGCCGGTCGCCGCGAGCAGCGCCTCGACCAGCGTTGTCTTGCCCGCGCCGGAGTGGCCCACCAGCACCACGTTGCGTACTCTGCCGGGCTCGGTCACCACCGGCCCTGTCGCGTTGTCCTGGTTCTTCTGCGCCATCTCTGCCGCACCTCCTCGTCGCCCCGGGTCGGCGCGCCGCACCACCCGGCCGTGCCGAAGGTGAGTTTCCCGGCTGTTACGACGCTGTCCTTGGATCTGACACCCACCGCAGTCGCCTGCGCAACCCCCCGTAATCGGGCGGGTACCTGACCAGCATCCCCTGTGACGATTCGGCGTCGCGTGACCGGGGCCGTACCGCGCGTCGCCGGGCGCCGTTATGGTGGGACGGCCATGGCAAAGATCGTCAACGTTACCGCCCGTGCCGTCGTCGCGTACGGGGTCGACCCGACCGCGCGTTTCCTGCTGCGCTGCGGCGTCACGCCCAACGCCGTCACCGTCGCCGGCACCCTCGGCGTGTTCGTCGGCGCTTGGTTCGGCGCCCAGGGCATGCTCTTCTGGGGCACGGTGATCGTCACCGCGTGTGCGCTGACCGACGCCCTCGACGGCACGATGGCCCGCATGCGCGGCCCCGCGGGCAAGTTCGGCGCCCTGCTCGACTCGTCAATGGACCGACTCGCCGACGGTGCGGTCTTCGGCGCGGTCGTCTACTACCTCGCCACCGAGGGCAACCCGTACGGCGGGGTCTGGGCGGCGCTGATCAGCCTCGTCGGCGGCCAGGTCGTGTCGTACGTGAAGGCCCGCGCGCAGAGCCTCGGCCTCAACGCCGACGTCGGCATCGCGGAACGCCTCGAACGGCTCCTCATCCTCGGCGTGGGCGGTCTGCTCGGCAGCGCCGGCCTCGAGTGGGGCCTGCCGGCCGCGCTCTGGGTGCTGTCGGCGCTGTCACTGATCACCGTCTTCCAGCGGCTCATCCACGCCGCCCGCTCGGACCGCCCGGACGCCGAGCCGACGGGCGATGCCGCGTGAAGGACCGGCTCACCGAGCTCGGGTACGCCGCCGGGTGGCGGCTCGTGCGGATGCTGCCACTGTCCGCCGCTCGGGCGGTCTTCAACACAGCGGCCGACCGGGCTGCGCGCGGCAACGGGCCGGGCACCCAACGGCTGCGCCGCAACCTGCGCCAGGTGGTCGGACCGGAGCTGGGCGACGCCGAGCTCGACGAGCTGGTCCGGGCCGGGCTGCGCTCGTACGCCCGGTACTGGATGGAGGCCTTCCGGCTACCTTCGCAGTCTCGGGAACAGTTCCTGGACGGCTTCGACCTGATCAACGAGGACGAGCTGCACGCGGCCATGGCGGACGGTAACGGTGCGATCCTCGCGCTTCCGCACGTCGCCAACTGGGACGCGGCCGCGGCCTGGCTCGTGTCCAGCGGCCACAAAATGATCACCGTCGCGGAGCGGCTGCGACCCGAGGGGCTCTTCGAGCGCTTCGTGGCCTACCGCGAACAGCTCGGGATGGAGGTCCTCCCGCTGACCGGCGGCGAACGGCCCCCGCTCGACGTGCTGGCCGAGCGGCTGCAGCAGGGCTGGGCGGTGGCGCTGCTCGCCGACCGCGACCTGTCCGCCCGCGGGGTCGAGGTGCAGTTCTTCGGCGGTCGCACCCGGATGCCGCCCGGCCCGGCGTTGCTCGCGCTGCGAACCGGTGCCCCGCTCTTCGCCGTCGACCTGTGGTTCGCGCCGGAGCGCACCATGGCCCGGGTCCGCCGGATCGAGCCGCCCGCCGAGGGAGCGCTGGACATCCGGGTGAAGGCCATGACCCAGTTGCTCGCCGACGCGTTCGCGACCGGTATCGCCGAGCACCCGCAGGACTGGCACATGCTGCAGAAACTGTGGCTCGACCAGAGCGCCCGGGTCTGAGGGGCGGGTCGACGTGCGGATCGGGATCGTCTCGCCGTACTCCTTCGACGTGCCGGGGGGCGTGCAGAACCACATCGTCGACCTCGCCGAGGCGCTGATCGGGCTGGGCCACGAGGTCAGCGTGCTGGCGCCCGCCGACGAGGACGCCGAGCTGCCGCCCTACGTCGTGCCGGCGGGGCGGGCGGTGCCGCTGCCCTACAACGGGTCGGTCGCCCGGATCGCCTTCGGCCCGGTCTCGACCGCACGGGTACGCCGGTGGCTCGCGCGGGGCCGGTTCGACGTCCTGCACGTGCACGAGCCGATGACGTTGAGCCTGTCGCTGCTGGCCGTACTGTCCGCCCGCGGACCGGTCGTCGCCACCTTCCACACCGCTATGACCCGGTCGCGGGCGCTGTCCGCCGCGCAGGGGCTGCTGCAGCTGGTGGTCGAGAAGATCACTGCCCGGATCGCGGTCAGCGAGCTTGCCCGCAAGGTGCAGGTCGAACACCTGGGCGGCGGCGCGGTGGAGATTCCCAACGGCGTCGCGGTGGCGAAGTTCGCCACCGCGGAACCACTGCCAGGCTGGCCCGGCGAGGGCGGGACGCTGGGCTTCCTGGGCCGCTTCACCGAGCCGCGCAAAGGCTTCGACCTGTTGCGTACGGCGTTTGTCACGCTGGCCCGTCAGCGGCCCGGCCTGCGCCTGTTGGTGGCCGGGCCGGGCGACCGTGCCGACCTGTTCTCCGACATTCCGCCCGACCTGCACGACCGGGTCGAGTTCCTCGGTCTGGTCAGCGAGGCGGACAAGGCGCGGATGCTGCGCAGCGTCGATGTGTATGTGGCGCCGAACACGGGCGGCGAATCGTTCGGGATGATCCTGACCGAGGCGATGGCCGCCGGTGCCACGATCGCGGCGAGCGACCTGGATGCGTTTCGCCGGGTCCTGGACGGCGGGCGGGCCGGTGCGCTCTTCCCGAACGGCGATGCGGACGCGCTGAGCACGCTGCTCGGCGAGTTGCTGGACGACCCAGATCGTCGCGCTGAGTTAATTACGTGTGCACGGAGTGTAGTCACTATTTTCGACTGGCCCAGCGTCGCCCAGCGCGTACTCGAGGTATATGCCACCGCGATAGAGGCAACCGACGGACGAGTCCTCGACGAAGAGTGGGCGGAACCACGCCAAGGTACGTAACTCTCCGACACCTCCAGGCACTACGATCCCCGGAATGTGGTGGCTCCTGGGTGCGCTCGCGGTGGTGGCTGTGCTGGCGTACCTCGCCTGGACCGACCACCGGGTGGAACGCGTCCACGTCCGGGCCCAGTCAGGTGCGCGCGCTCTCGACGCCCACCTGCTGCGCCGCGCCGCCGCGGCCGCCGTGGTCGGTGAACACCTCGACTCCGTCGAGCTGTACGCCGCCGCGCGCCTCGCTCTCGACGCCGGGCCGGACGAGCGCGAAGCGGCCGAGAACGACCTCACGAGGCAGTTGCAGGCCGCACCGCTGAACGGCACCGACCCCGCCACCGTCATGCTGATCGCCACCAGCCGCCGGGTCGTCCTCGCCCGCCAGGTGCACACCGACCTGGTCCGCGACGCCCTGACCGCCCGCCGTCGTCTGCTCGTCCGCGCCCTGCGGCTGGCCCGCCGCTTCGAACGCCCCCGCTACTTCGACATCGTCGACCCGACCCTGCTGGTGCCGGTCACGCCCCGCCCCGCGGAACCCGCCGACCTGCGCATCCCCGCCGCCTGAGGCTGCTGCGCCGGGATGTGCCCGGTGGATACCGGTGCAGGCCACCGGGGGGTCGATTGGACATCGGACGGCAACCGCCCGGTGCGTAAAATTCTCGCGAATCCGCAAAACCTCGTGAGGAGCCCAGCACCGTGTCCGAGAGCGCGCCCGACAGCCAGCCCACCACCGGTACCGCCCGCGTGAAGCGCGGTATGGCCGAAATGCTCAAGGGTGGTGTGATCATGGACGTGGTCACGCCGGAGCAGGCCAAGATCGCCGAGGACGCCGGCGCGGTCGCCGTCATGGCCCTCGAACGGGTCCCCGCCGACATCCGCGCCCAGGGCGGCGTGTCCCGGATGAGCGACCCGGACATGATCGACGGCATCATCAGCGCCGTCTCCATCCCGGTCATGGCGAAGGCCCGGATCGGCCACTTCGTCGAAGCCCAGGTGCTCATGTCGCTCGGCGTCGACTACATCGACGAGTCCGAGGTCCTGACCCCGGCCGACTACGCCAACCACATCGACAAGTGGCAGTTCACCGTGCCCTTCGTCTGCGGTGCCACCAACCTCGGCGAGGCGCTGCGCCGGATCACCGAGGGCGCAGCCATGATCCGCTCCAAGGGTGAGGCCGGCACCGGGGACGTCTCCAACGCCACCACCCACATGCGCACCATCCGGGGCGAGATCCGTCGCCTGACCTCGCTGTCCGAGGACGAGCTCTACGTCGCCGCGAAGGAGCTGCAGGCGCCGTACGACCTGGTCAAGGAGGTCGCGGCCACCGGCAAGCTGCCCGTCGTCATGTTCACCGCCGGCGGCATCGCCACCCCGGCCGACGCGGCCATGATGATGCAGCTCGGCGCCGAAGGCGTCTTCGTCGGCTCCGGCATCTTCAAGTCCGGCAACCCGGCCCAGCGCGCCGAGGCCATCGTCAAGGCCACCACCTTCCACGACGACCCCGACGTCATCGCCAAGGTCTCCCGCGGCCTCGGCGAAGCCATGGTCGGCATCAACGTCGAAGAAATCCCCCAGCCCCACCGCCTCGCCGAACGCGGCTGGTAACAGCTCTCTGAACGCCGCGCCGGTCCACGACCGGCGCGGCGTTGTGTCCCACGACGCGAAGCGCCTGGCAGGGCGTTCTGGAGCAGGATCAGCCCTGGCGGCGGCGCAACCAGATCCCGCGCTCCTGTCGGAACGATCGCCGCGTGCCCGCGCCGAGGTCGGCGCACTGGTTGGTGGCGCGCGCTCAGACCGGGCTGCGGCGGGTTTTCCCATTCACTCAGAATGAAGGGTGCGAAGGTCCGTTCCGGAGCCGCCAGGCGACTGGTCCTTCGCGCCCGGCTCGGCGGGAGCTGCGATCTGCACCACCCACTCAGGCACGACATCCAGCTTTTGATCTTGACTTTGAAGGAAGCCATGAACATCGGAGTTCTCGCCCTGCAAGGCGACGTCCGTGAGCACCTGGCCGCGCTGGCCGAGTGTGACGCGCTGGCCCGCCCGGTGCGGCGGCCCGAGGAGCTTGACGAGATCGACGCCCTCGTCATTCCCGGCGGCGAGTCGACCACGATGAGCAAGCTGGCGATCACCTTCGGGCTGCTCGATCCGATCCGCAAGCGGATCGCCGACGGCATGCCCGTCTACGGCTCCTGCGCCGGAATGATCATGTTGGCGAGCACCGTGCTGGACGGGCGACCGGACCAGGAGTCGTTTGCCGGGATCGACATGACCGTGCGGCGCAACGCTTTTGGTCGGCAGGTGGACTCGTTCGAAGCCGCTGTACGGATGGACGACGTCGAGGGCGGCGATTTCCACGCCGTGTTCATCCGGGCGCCGTGGGTCGAGGAAGTCGGCGGCGACGTGCGGGTGCTGGGCCGCGTCGAAGGCGGACCCGCCGCCGGTAGGATTGTCGCCGTTCGGCAGGGGAACCTGCTCGCCACGGCTTTCCACCCGGAGCTGACCGGCGACCTTCGCGTCCACCGGTACTTCGTCGAGATGGTCCGCCACGCCGCAGACGCACGGTAAGCGAGACACGGAGGTTACGCATGTCCGGCCACTCCAAGTGGGCGACGACCAAGCACAAGAAGGCCGTCATCGACGCCAAGCGCGGCAAGATGTTCGCCAAGCTGATCAAGAACGTCGAGGTGGCGGCCCGTGTTGGCGGTGGCGACCCGGCTGGTAACCCCACGCTCTACGACGCCATCCAGAAGGCGAAGAAGAGCTCGGTCCCGAACGACAACATCGACCGGGCGGTCAAGCGTGGCTCCGGCCTCGAAGCCGGCGGCGCCGACTGGCAGACGATCATGTATGAGGGCTACGGCCCCAACGGTGTCGCTCTGTTGATCGAATGCCTCACCGACAACCGCAACCGCGCGGCCACCGAGGTGCGCACCGCGCTGACCCGCAACGGCGGCACGTTCGCCGACGCCGGCTCGGTGTCCTACCTGTTCAACCGCAAGGGCGTCGTGATCGTCCCCAAGGGCGAGCAGTCCGAGGACGACGTCATGCTGGCCGTGCTCGATGCGGGTGCCGAGGAGATCAACGACCACGGCGAGTCGTTCGAGGTCGTCAGCGAGCCCGGCGACCTGGTCGCCGTCCGCACCGCCCTGCAGGACGCCGGCATCGACTACGACTCGGCCGAATCCTCCCTGGTGCCGACGATGACCGTCGAAGTCGATGAGGAAGCCGCCCGCAAGGTCCTCAAGCTGATCGACGTGCTCGAGGACTGCGACGACGTGCAGAACATCTTCGCGAACTTCGACATCAGCGACGACGTCCTGGCGAAGCTCGACGCCTGATCTTGCTGCTCACGGCCGCCCGGGGTTTCCCCGGGCGGCCGATGTGTGTGTCGGCCGAGGCTCCTGAGCGGGGGAGTACTAGGGTTGTCGAACACACGTCCGAGGAGAGGGGGCGCGCATGCGGGTGCTCGGCATCGACCCCGGCCTTACCCGGTGCGGTGTGGGGGTGGTCGAAGGACAGCCCGGCCGCCCGGGAAAGCTCGTCGGCTACTACGTCGTCTACACCGAGCCGGACGATGACATCGCCCTGCGGCTGCTGCACCTCGACCGCGCGCTCGGCGAACTGGTCGCCGAGCACCGGCCCGAAAGCGTCGCTGTCGAGCGGGTCTTCAGTCAACACAACACCCAGACCATCACGGGTACGGCCCAAGCCAGCGGCATCGCCATCCTCGCGGGAGCGCGCGCGGGCCTGCCCGTTCAGACGTACACGCCCAGCGAGGTCAAGGCCGCGGTCACCGGCTCCGGCACGGCCGGCAAAGCCCAGGTGACCAGCATGGTGACCCGCCTGCTGGGCCTCGACGGGCCGCCCCGCCCGGCCGATGCCGCCGATGCCCTCGCCATCGCCATCTGCCACATCTGGCGTGGTGGCACCCGCGCCCGGTTGCAGGCCGCCGCGCTGAAAGCCGCCCGATCTTCCGCACCCGCCGCCCGCAGACCAGGAGTTCGCCGATGATCGCCAGCGTGCGCGGTGTGGTCGCCGCCATCGCCCCGGACAGCGCCGTCATCGAGGTCGGCGGCGTCGGCCTGGCCGTCCAGTGCGCCCCGGGCACGCTGGCCGGCCTCAAGACCGGGGCCGAAGCCCGCCTCGCCACCAGCCTCGTCGTCCGCGAGGACTCGCTCACCCTGTACGGCTTCGCCGACGACGACGAAAAGCACCTCTTCGAACTGCTCCAGACCGCCAGCGGCATCGGACCTCGCATCGCGCAGGCCGTCCTCGCCGTCCACCCGCCCGAGGCGGTGCGCCGTGCCGTTTCGTCCGGCGACATTGCCGCCCTGACTCGGGTGCCCGGCATCGGCAAGAAAGGCGCCGAACGCCTCGTCCTCGAACTTCGTGACCGCATCGGCGCTGTCTCCACCGGCCCGGACGGGGTCGCCGGCGCGCTGGCGGGCGCCTGGCAGGAGCAGGTTCGCCAGGGGGTCGTGGCCCTCGGCTGGTCCAATCAGCAAGCGGACCAGGCCGTCGCCGCGGTCGCCGAGTCGCTCGACGGCGGTGAGACGCCTCCGGTGCCGATTCTGCTGCGCCAGGCCATTCGCCTGCTGGGCCGCACCCGATGAGTGTCTCCCCGTACGCGGAGGACGAGGACCTCGACGCCGAGGCCAGTGTCCGACCCCGCCGCCTCGCCGACTTCATCGCCCAGCACCGCGTCCGCGACCAGCTCGAACTGCTGCTCAAGGGCGCGATGGGCCGCGGCAGCCCGCCCGACCACATCCTGCTTTCGGGCCCGCCTGGCCTCGGTAAGACCACGTTGGCCAATATCGTCGCGGCGGAGTTGGGGACGGGGATTCGGACGACGAGTGGGCCGGTGATCGAACGGTCGGGGGATCTCGCCGCGATCCTGACCGGGCTCACCGAGGGCGACGTGCTGTTCATCGACGAGATCCACCGGATTGCGAAGCCCGCCGAGGAGCTGCTCTACAGCGCCATGGAGGACTTCCGGGTGGACGTCGTCGTGGGCAAGGGGCCCGGGGCGACCGCGATTCCGCTCGATGTGGAGCCGTTCACGCTGGTCGGTGCGACGACGCGGGCCGGGTTGCTGTCCGGTCCGATGCGCGACCGGTTCGGGTTCGTGGCCCATCTGGACTTTTACTCGCCGGCCGATCTGGACGCTCTGCTGCACCGGTCGGCGCGGATCCTCGGGGTGCCGATCACGCCCGAGGGGGCCGCGGAGATCGCCGGACGTTCGCGGGGGACGCCCCGAATCGCGAACCGGCTGCTGCGGCGGGTCCGGGACTATGCCGAGGTGCGGGGCGAGGGGATCGTGGACGAGGCGACCGCGAAGGCCGCCCTCACCGTGTACGACGTGGACCAGCTCGGTCTGGACCGGCTGGACCGCGCTGTGCTGCGCGCGCTCGTCGAGTCGTTCCGGGGCGGTCCGGTCGGCCTGTCCACGCTGGCGGTGGCGGTGGGGGAGCAGTCCGACACCGTCGAGGAGATGTGCGAGCCGTTCCTGGTGCGGGCCGGGCTGCTGGCGCGTACGCCGCGGGGGCGGGTGGCGACCGATGCCGGCTGGCAGCATCTGGGGAAGACGCCGCCGGAGGGCCGGGGTGCCCTGCCGCATCAGCCGGATTTGTTCGCCCGGGATACGGATTCCGCTCCGTAATGTGAACGTGACGTGTGCCGCGCCCGGATCTCCCAGGAAGAAGGATTAGACTCGCCGCCGTCCAGCGGGATGTATATCTCGCCCCGCCGCGCGTCCGATCCCGCGGTGGTGGCCCCACGGAAGGTTCTTCCTCGTGTCTTTCGCAGCTCAGGCGGAGGGTGGCAGCAGTTTCATGCCGCTTCTGCTGATTGTCCTGCTTTTTGGCGTCATGTACTTCATGATGATCCGTCCGCAGCAGAAGCGGCGCCGGGAGGCGCAGGCCATGCAGGCGGCGCTCGGCCCGGGCGACGAGATCGTGACCATCGGCGGCCTGCACGCCACCGTCGTCGCGGCCGACGATGAGGTCGTCACGGTCGAGCTTTCGCCGGGAGTCACCGCCCGGTACGCCCGCCCGGCCATCGCGCGAGTGATCAAGTCGGAGTCCGCGACTACCGCCGAGGAGCCCGTCGCCGCCGAGCCGGCCGCTGACGAGCCTGCCCAGAGCCCGATCGTGGAGACCCGCAAAAACGACTGAATTCGCCGTCGCGGCCCGCACCTCGCGGGCCGCGACTTTGCGATGATCCAAGACGGGCCGCGGGGCGGGGCACCCGATCGGCCCATTGTTGTGAATAATCGTCGCCGGGCATTCCGGCCGGAACGCCGCGTCCGGTCCGACGCGGCCTGCCCCGCTCTTTCCCCACCTGCGGCCGCGCTCCCGCGGCAGCTCTGAAGTACGAGGAGATCGACAGTCGTGGCACGACCACCACAGGGACAACCGCATCCCGGGCGGCAACTCGCCGTGCTCGGTCTCCTCTTCGCCATCCTCTATGCGCTGGTGTTCTGGGGTCCGGGCACCAAGGACCTGAGCTACCAGGAGCGCCTGGAGCCCCGGCTCGGCCTCGACCTGATCGGCGGCACGCAGGCCACCTACGTCGCCTCGCTCGCCGGCGGCCAGGTGCCCAGCCGGGAGAGCATGGAAGAATCCCGGCGGATCATCGACCAGCGGGTCAACGCGCTCGGTGTGAGCGAGGCCGAGGTCGTCGTCGAGGGCGACCAGAACATCGTGGTGTCCGTCGCCGGCGAGGCCAACGACCAGCTCAAGAACGTCGGCCAGGCGGCGCAGATGCGCTTCCGCAAGGTCCTCAAGGTGGCCGGCGACACCGCCGAGATCGCGCTCAACCCGCCGACCGCCGCGCCCAGCACGGCGCCGAGCGGTGCCCCGACACCGAGCGGTGCGGCTAAGCCGAGCGCTACGGCGAAGGCGCCGGCCGCGACGACGAGTGCCGTCCCGTCGGCGTCTGCCGGCCAGGGTGGGGGCACCGGCGGTCAGGGCGGCGGCGAGCGTGCTCCCGCGCCCAGCGCCAGCGCCTCCGCGCCGGCTCCGGCCCCGTCGGCCTCCGCATCGGCCCCGGCTCCGGCACCCGCGCCGATCTCTACGGAGATCAAGGACCAGCGTGCCGCCGTCGAGAAGAAGGTCGGCGCCGCGGCGTGGGCCGCGGCCAGCAAGCTCACCGACCCGGTCGACCTGTCGACCGACGTGAAGGCGGGCGAGCCGTTCAAGGCGTTCGGCACGCTTTCGGGCGCCGAGGTCAACGCGTTGACGCCGGAGATGCAGTTCAACGTCCCGACGATCGGCTGCAAGCAGCTGGACGCGCGGCCCGCCGGTGCGATCGACGAGATCAACTCGAAGGTCGTGTCCTGCCAGAGCGGCGCGAAGATGTACCTCGACGTCGCCAAGGTCATCGGCACCGACATCGACACCGCGTCGCCGCAGATGGACCAGACGACCGGCCAGTGGGTCGTCTCGCTGGACTTCACCTCGACCGGCCAGACCAAGTGGACCGAGCTGACCCGTGAGGCGTTCCGGCCGGCCGCCAACGACTCCTGCCTGACCGCCGCCCAGGCGTTCTCCAGCAGCTCCACGCACTGCCTCGTGGCCGTGGTGCTCGACAAGGAGGTCATCTCGGCGCCGGAGATCCAGGACGTGCTGACCGGCCAGTCGCAGATCACCGGACAGTTCAACCCGGCCTCGGCGCGGGAGTTGGCCGACAAGATCAAGTACGGCGCGCTGCCCGTTACCTTCGAAGCGGGCACCACCCAGACCGTCTCCGCGACGCTGGGTATCGCGCAGCTGCACGCCGGCCTCATCGCCGCCGCGATCGGCATGGGCCTGGTGGCGATCTACTCGTTCTTCTACTACCGCCTGCTCGGCTCGGTGATCTTCCTGAGCCTGCTGCTGTCCGGTCTGCTGACCTTCGGCGCACTGGTGGTGCTCGGCCGGACCACGGGCTTCACGCTGACGCTCGCCGGCATCGCAGGTTTCATCGTGTCACTAGGTGTGGCAGCAGACTCGTTCGTCATCTACTTCGAACGTCTGAAAGACGAGATTCACGAGGGTCGCAGTCCGCGTAGTGCGGTACCGCGGGCCTGGGCCCGGGCGCGGCGTACCATCATCTCGGCCAACACCATCACCATCATGGCGGCCGTGGTGCTCTACATCGTGTCGATCGGCGCGGTGAAGGGCTTCGCCTTCGCGCTGGGCCTGTCGACGATCCTCGACCTCGTCGTGGTGTTCCTCTTCCGGCACCCGATCATGACGATGTTCGCGAACACGAAGGCGTTCCTGTCGCCGCGGGTCAGCGGCCTCGGCCGTGCCCTGAAGCGCGCTCCGACCGAGAAGGAGGCCTGACATGGCCAAGGGCTTTGCCGAACGCCTCTACATGGGCGAGGCGAACCTCAACATCGTCGGTCGCCGCAAGATGTGGTTCGCGATCGCGGGCGCACTGATCCTGATCGCCGTCGGCAGCTTCTTCATCAAGGGCTTCCACCAGGGCATCGAGTTCTCCGGCGGCACCCAGTTCGTGCTGCCCGCCAGCGTCGGCTCCGCCGAAGGGGCGCGGAGCGCGGTCGAGCGTGCGGTGGAAACCGCCGGCATCGACGAGGCGAACGTCCACACGGCGCAGGAGGTCGGTGGCGGTGGCACCACGACCTACAACGTCCGTACCGCCGAGATGGACCAGGCTGAGGCCACCAAGGTCAAGGAAGCGCTGGTCGCCGACCTGAAGGTTGCGCCCACCGACATCAGCGACGACCGGGTCTCTGAGGCATGGGGCAGCCAGGTCACCGAGCAGGCGATCCTGGGCCTCGTCATCTTCCTGGTGCTAGTGCTCGCCTACCTGGTGATCCGCTTCGAGTGGCGGATGGCCGTCGCGGCGGTCTCGTCGCTGATCCTCGACCTGCTGCTGACGGCCGGCGTCTACTCACTGGTCGGTTTCGAGGTCACTCCGTCCACGGTCATCGGCTTCCTCACCATCCTAGGCTTCTCCCTGTACGACGTCGTGGTCGTGTTCGACAAGGTGCAGGAGAACACTCGAGGGATCACCGCGGGCAGTTCCCGGACCTACAGCGAGGCGGCCAACCTGGCCGTCAACCAGACCCTCATGCGCTCGATCAACACCGGTCTGGTGGCGCTGCTGCCGGTCGGCGGCCTGCTCTTCATCGGCGCCGGCCTGCTGGACGCGGGCACCCTGAAGGACCTCGGTCTGGTGCTCTTCGTCGGTATGGGCCTGGGCGTGCTCTCGTCGATCGTCTTCGCGGCGCCGGTGCTCGCCACGCTCAAGGACATGGACCCGAAGATCAAGGCGCACAACGCCCGGGTGCTGGCCCGCCGCTCGTCGCGGTCCAGCGACGTCGCCCGCGGTGAGCGCACCCGCACCGCCGGGTCGGCCGAGTCCGACGACGTGCCGGCGCTCGCCGGATCGAACCCCGGCGCCACGCCGCGGCCCGGCGCCCGCCCGGTCGCCAAGCGCACCACCAACCGCGGCGGTGGCGCGGGCAACCGCCCGAGCGGCGGCCAGAAGCGCCGCTGATCCGTTCGCCGAACCGGCCCGCCACCCTTGGGTGGCGGGCCGTTCTGCGCTGTCCAGGGTGCGTCTTACGGATCATGACGACGCCGAGACGGAGTCCAGGTTTCGTCTCGCAAGTGGGCCGGGCGGTCGAATACCGGTGTTGTATCGGCCGTTCGGACCGCGCCGCGAGGCGGAAGCTGGGCCCGGCGCAGGCCGTCATGATCCGTAAGACGTGCCCTAGGCTGGGGCGCGTGACGGAAACTGCTGCACAGGTACGCGGGGACAGCGGCCCCGAGGTCGCCGCGCTGGTCGCCGGCCGGGTCGTGGACGTGCCGGACTTCCCCCAGCCCGGCATCGCCTTCAAGGACCTGACTCCGCTGTTCGCCGACGGGCCGGCCTTCCGCGAGATCACCGACCGGATCATCGCCCACCACGGCGCCGACTCGTTCGACGTGGTGGCCGGCATCGAGGCGCGGGGGTTCGTGCTCGCCGCCGCCATCGCGTACGCGATCGGCAAAGGTGTCGTGCCGATCCGCAAAGCCGGCAAGCTGCCTCGCGACACCTACGCCGCCTCGTACGCCCTGGAGTACGGCGAGGCCACCCTGGAGGTGCACCGGGACTCGTTCGCCGGGGGACAGCGGGTGCTCGTGGTGGACGACGTCCTCGCCACCGGCGGCACCGCGCGCGCCGCGCTGGACCTGGTCGAACGGGCCGGCGGCACCGTCGCGGGATTCACCGTCGTCATGGAGCTGGGCTTCCTTCCGGGGCGGGAGCGACTCGGCTCCCGCACGGTCCATGCCCTGCTGACCGTTTGATGCTTTTTGCCCTGCGCGGCGGTAGTCTTTCGGTGCTTCGGCCGGGGCCTACCGGTAACTGCGGGCGGGTACGATGGCTTTTTCCAACCAGGTGAGCAGTAGCGACGTGAGGAGGCCGGTGTCCAGCGACGTCGCCCCTCCCTCGGAGGGCACGGTGCAGCCGACCGACGCAACCAAGGCTTCCACGCCGCCGAGCGATCCGGCGGGGCCGGCGAAGCCTGACGGAGCCACGCCTCCGAAGCCCGCCAAAGCCGCCGCCGACACCCCGGCGCCTGATCCGGAGACGACCCAGCCGTTGTCGCCCGGCGACGAGCCCACCGTCGGTTTCGGGCTGGCCAGCGCGCCGACCGGCCGTCGGGTGCGCGCCCGGCTCGCCCGGTTCAATGCGCCGTGGCAGAGCACGCAGGTCAGCGAGGTGCTGGAGCCGCTGATTGCGACCCACCGGTCCAGCCATCCGAAGGCTGACGGGCGGGCCTTGCAGCGGGCCTTCGACGTGGCCGCCCGGTGGCATTCGGGGCAGTACCGCAAGTCGGGCGACCCGTACATCACACACCCGCTGGCTGTGGCGACGATCCTGGCGAACCTCGGCATGGACACCACGACGCTGGTGGCTGCGCTGCTGCACGACACGATCGAGGACACCGATTACGGCCTCGACCAGATGAAGACCGACTTCGGTCCCGAGGTGGCGCTGCTGGTCGACGGCGTGACCAAGCTCGACCGGGTCAAGCTGGGCGACGCCGCCAAGGCCGAGACGATCCGCAAGATGGTCGTGGCGATGGCGAAGGACCCGCGGGTGCTGGTCATCAAGCTGGCCGACCGGCTGCACAACATGCGTACCCTGACGTTCCTGCCCCGCGCGAAGCAGGAGCAGAAGGCCAAGGAGACGCTGGAGATCCTGGCCCCGCTGGCCCACCGCCTCGGTATGAACACGATCAAGTGGGAGCTCGAGGACCTCGCCTTCGGGACCCTGTTCCCGAAGCGCTTCGAGGAGATCAACCGGCTGATCGGCGAGCACCAGCCGCAGCGGGAGGCGCTGCTGCGCCAGGTCACCAACCGGGTCCAGCTCGACCTGAAGTCCGCGAAGATCAAGGCCGAGGTCACCGGCCGGCCGAAGCACCTCTATTCGATCTATCAGAAGATGATCGTGCGGGGCCGCGACTTCAACGACATCTACGACCTGGTCGGCGTGCGCATCCTGGTCGACACGGTCCGCGACTGCTACGCCGCGTTGGGCGTCATCCACGCGAACTGGCAGCCGGTGCCGGGCCGGTTCAAGGACTACATCGCGATGCCGAAGTTCAACATGTACCAGTCGTTGCACACGACGGTCATCGGCCCGACCGGCAAGCCGGTGGAAATGCAGATCCGGACCTTCGCCATGCACCGTACGGCGGAGTTCGGCATCGCCGCGCACTGGAAGTACAAGGAGCAGAAGGGCGCGACCATCGTCGGCCCGCCCGCGCACATCGACGAGATGACGTGGCTGCGCCAGCTGCTGGACTGGCAACGGGAGGCGAGCGACCCGAGCGAGTTCCTCGACGCGCTGCGCTTCGACCTGTCCAGCCAGGAGGTCTACGTCTTCACGCCCAAGGGCGACGTGATCCCGCTGCCCACCGGATCCACGCCGGTCGACTTTGCGTACGCCGTGCACACCGAAGTGGGCCACAAGACGATCGGTGCCCGGGTCAACGGCAAGCTCGTGCCGTTGGAGTCGACGCTGTCCAACGGCGACGTCATCGAGATATTCACCTCGAAGTCGGCGACCGCCGGTCCGACGCAGGACTGGCTCGGCTTCGTCAAGAGCCCGCGCGCTCGGACCAAAATCCGGCAGTACTTCAACAAGGAACGTCGCGAGGAGGCGATCGAGGCCGGTAAGGAGGCGATCGTCAAGGCGATGCGTAAGCAGGGCCTGCCCCTGCAGCGCATGCTGACCAGCGACAACCTCACCACGATCGCCCGCGACCTGCACCTGGCTGACGTCTCGTCGCTCTACGCCGCGGTCGGCGAAAGCACGGTCTCGGCCCAGTCGGTCGTGCAGAAGCTCGTCGCCGGTTTCGGCGGCGAGGAGGGCGCGGTCGAGGACATTGCCGAGACGGCCGTCGCGACCCGTCCGCCGCGCAACCGCAGCACCTCGCAGGATCCGGGCGTGGTGGTCAAGGACGTCAGCGATGTGTGGGTGAAGCTGGCCCGCTGCTGCACTCCGGTGCCGGGCGACGCCGTCTTCGGTTTCGTCACCCGCTCCGGCGGCGTGAGCGTGCACCGTGAGGACTGCGCGAACGCCGAGGACCTGCGCGAGCAGAACGAGCGCGTGGTCGAGGTGAGCTGGAAGCCGACGTCGGCCTCCACGTTCCTCGTCGCCATTCAGGTCGAGGCGCTGGACCGGCACAAGTTGCTCGCCGACGTCACCCGGGTGCTCTCCGAGGAGCGTGTCAACATCCTGTCGGCGACGGTCACGACGACCCGCGACCGGGTGGCGGTCAGCCGCTTCACGTTCGAGATGGCCGACCCGAAGCACCTCGGCCATCTGGTAGCGGCGGTGCGCAAGGTGGACGGTGTCTTCGACGCCTATCGGGTGACCTCCGGCGCCTAGGGAACAGACGGCGAAAGCGCATAGCGCAAGAGACAGCGAAAGGGCGGCTCCCCAGGTGGGGAGCCGCCCTTGTCGACGGGTGCCGTGGGTCAGGCCGCAGCCATCGTCATCGTCTTGATGTCGATTTCCTTCTTGGGGTGACCGTCGCCCTGGCCGTTGGAATTGTCGCTGCCCGCCTTGGCCACGCCCTCCACGATGTCGAGCCCCTGGGTGACCGTGCCCAGGACGGTGTAGTCCGGCCCCAGCTCGGTGTCGGCGTACACGATGAAGAACTGGCTGCCCGTCGTGCTGGGAGCCGCGGTCTTGGCCATCGCGATCGTGCCCTTGGGGTACGGCGGCTTGGCGTTGACCGGAAGGTTCTCCTCCGGGTACTTGAAGTTCGGGCCGCCCTGGCCGTCGGTCTCGCGGTAACCCTTGCCCGACGCCGAGGGGTCACCACACTGCAGCACCTTGATGCCCTCGGTGGTGAGCCGGTGGCACTTGGAGCCGTCCCAGAACTTCTTGTCCGCCAGGTACTTGAACGCGGCGCCGGTGCAGGGCGCCTTCGACAGGTCCACGGCGGCCTTGACCGCGCCGAGGCTGGTGTCGATGGTCAGCGTGGCCTCGCCGGTGTTGGGCACATTGGCCGGGGGGACACCGCCGGTGTCCTTGACCTTGCCGCCGCCGCTGCCGTCGTCCGGGATCCAGTTGCAAGCAACAGTGCCGGGCGGCGGTGCGCCAGCCTCGGTGCTCTTGTCGTCGTCGCCCAGCGCGGCGATGACCCAGACTGCCGCTCCGGCAATCGCGACGACGGCGAGGGCCGAGCCGATGATGGCCTGGCGTTGCCGGCGCTTCTTGGCGGCCGCGGACCGCTCGGCCATCTCTTTCTCGAGGCGGGCCCGCGCCGCCGCGCGCTGCCTGTCCTTGATCGACGACACGGTGTTCCTCCTGATATGCCTGCGTGCGTTGAGGGGCTGCGGTCGGGTGGGATGCTGCGCCGCGATGCTTAGGATTTCCTGGACGTGGACGGCGCTGCGGACGGAGCCGCGACCGTGGGCGTGGCCCCGGGCACGGTCGCCGTCTCGGCGCTGGGCTGGCCGACGGTGATGCTCTGCACCGTGATCTTTTCCTTCGGCTTGACCTTGCTGCCCGCGGCGTCGGCCTCGGTCGCGATCCTGCCGATCTTCGTCACCGTGTCCATGCCGCCGCTGACCGTGCCGATGATCGGGTACGCCGGGACCTTGGGCGAGAAGTCCTTGAAGAAGATCAGGAACTGACTGCCGTTGGTGCCCGGCGGGTCGCCGATCAGCGCCACCGTGCCCTTCGGATAGAGCGGAGCGGCGGCCGGAGCCTTCGCCGGCGAGCTGCTGGCGCTGGGCGTGGGCTCGGGAGCCAACGGCACGTTCTCGTTGTAGATGCTGTAGGCCGGGCCGCCCTGTCCGGTGGCACTCGGGTCACCACAGCGGATCGCGCCCTCGGTCGTGATCTCGTGGCAGGTGGTGTTGTCGAAGAACTGCTTGCCCGCGAGGTACGCCAGGTTCGCCGCGCTGCACGGGGCGTTCGCCAGGTCGAGGTTGACCACGATCGGCGCGCCCTGGTCGGTGGTGATCGTCATCGGCCGGCTGCCGGAGGTGGGGATGCCCGAGGTCGGCGGCTCGCCCACGTCCTTGAGGCTCTTGTTCGACTCGACGTTCTGCGCGGTCCACGCGCACACGTCGGAGTCGGCGGCGTCGGTGCTCGATTCATCGTCGTCGAAGGCACCACCCAGCCAGGCGATGCCGCCCACGACGAGCAGAAGTGCGGCCGCGGCGCCGAGGCCGGCCTGGATCTGGCGCCGTCGTCGCTGCTTGGCGGCCCGGCGGACCAACTGGCGATCAAGTTTGACTCGCGCCAGTTTCCGCGCACGATCCTTGCTGGAGACCACCTAGGGCTTCCTTCCTCACTCACCGCCCGTGCGCCACGCCACACGCCCGCAAGAGTGTACGGGTAACGACTGAGAATGTGGTGTGCGAGGTTGCGTGCCGGTGTGTACGGTGCGTCCCGCTAGGCTTTCGAGGGAACCCGACAGCTTTTCGTCAGCTAGAGAGGGGTGCCGAGTGCTCGTCACCGGCTTTCCGGCCGATGCCTTCGGCACGAACTGTTACGTCGTGGCGCCCGGCCCGGGCGAACAGTGCGTGGTGATCGATCCCGGCGTCGGCGTGGTGGACCGCCTCGACGAGGTGCTGGCCCAGCACCGCCTGCACCCGGCGGCGGTGCTGCTGACGCACGGGCATCTCGACCACACGTTCTCGGTGGCCCCGGTGTGTGGCGCGCGGGGCATCACCGCGTACGTGCATCCGGCCGACCGTGAGTTGCTGGCCGATCCGGGCAAGGGCCTGGGTGTCGGCCTCGACGAGCTGTTCGGTGGCCGGCTGACCTACTCGGAGCCGGACGACGTCGCGGAGCTGACCGACGGCGCCACGATGAGCCTGGCCGGCCTCGAGATCACCGTCGACCATGCGCCCGGCCATACCGGCGGGTCGGTGCTTTTCCGGCTGCCCGGCGCGGCCACGTCCTGGGATGCGGAGCAGATCTGCCTCTCCGGTGACGTGCTCTTCGCGGGCAGCATCGGCCGCACCGACCTGCCGGGCGGCAACACCACGGCGATGCTGACCAGCCTGCGGGACAAGATCCTGCCGCTGGCCGACGACACCGTGGTCCTGCCCGGCCACGGACCCGAGACGACGATCGGCCGCGAGCGCGCGGTCAACCCGTACCTGCGGGAGCTGACCGAAGCGCCCAGCCGAGGTTTCTAGACCTTCGCTAGGAGAACAGCACCATGAGCAAGCCCACGCCCATTTCCGGCTTTCCGGAGTGGCTGCCCGCCCAGCGGATGATCGAGCAGAACGTCATCGAGCGCATCCGCGCCACCTTCGAGCTGTACGGCTTCGCCCCGCTGGAGACGCGCGCCGTCGAGCCGATGGATCAGTTGTTGCGCAAGGGGGAGACCTCCAAGGAGGTGTACGTCCTGCGCCGGCTACAGGAGGACCCCGCCGCCGGTGGTGGCGACGATGCTCTCGGCCTGCACTTCGACCTGACCGTGCCGTTCGCTCGGTTCGTCCTGGAAAACAGCGGCAAGCTGCAGTTCCCGTTCCGGCGCTACCAGATTCAGAAGGTGTGGCGGGGCGAGCGGCCGCAGGAGGGGCGGTACCGGGAGTTCCTGCAGGCCGACATCGACGTGGTGGATCGGGACTCGCTGCCGTTCCACTACGACACCGAGATGCCGTTGGTGATCGGTGACGCGTTCCGGTCGCTGCCGATCCCGCCGGCCACGATCCTGGTGAACAACCGCAAGGTGTGCGAGGGCTTCTACCGCGGGCTCGGTCTCGAGGACCCGGACGAGGTTCTGCGCATCATCGACAAGCTCGACAAGATCGGCCCGGCCAAGGTAGGCCAGCTCTTGGCCGACACCGTCAACGCGACGCCTGCCCAGATCGACGCTTGCCTACGGCTCGCGGAGATCTCCGCGGTGGACGGTTCCTTCGTGGATGCGGTCCGCAAGCTCAATGTGGACAACGAGCTGCTGAACGAGGGCCTCGAGGAATTGTCCCGCGTCGTGGAGGCCGCCGCCGAGCACGCTCCCGGCCTGGTCCGCGCCGAGCTGAAGATCGCCCGGGGGCTCGACTACTACACCGGCACCGTCTACGAGACCCAGCTTCAGGGGTACGAGCGCTTCGGCTCGATCTGTTCCGGCGGCCGGTACGAGAACCTGGCCTCGACGGGCAGTGAACGGTTCCCCGGTGTGGGCATCTCGATCGGCGTTTCTCGGATGCTGGGCCTGCTCTTCGGGCACCAGGCGTTGACGGTGTCGCGCAGTGTGCCGACAGCCGTGCTGGTCGCGCTGCCGCAGGAGGAACTGCGCCCGCGGTGCGACCGGGTCGCTCAGTCGCTGCGGTCGCGACGGATCAGCACCGAAGTGGCGCCCTCTGCGGCGAAGTTCGGCAAGCAGATCCGGTTCGCCGAGCGGCGCGGGATTCCGTACGTGTGGTTCCCGGGCATCGATGGCGAACCCGACACCGTGAAGGACATTCGCTCGGGGGAGCAGGTCGAGGCGAGTGCGGGAGACTGGATGCCGCCGGCCAGCGACTTGATTCCCGCGATCAGCGCGAGCTGATCCGCAGCTGACTCAGCCCGCGTCGGTCTCGGCCGACGCGGGCTGCTGCATGCTCAGCGTCCCGCGGGCGCTTCGAAGATCATGCAGCTGGACGTGGCGTGGGCGACGAGGCGCCCGGCGGCGTCGGTCATCCGGGCCTCGGCGAGGGCGGTACGCCGGCCGCGCTGGAGCACGACGCCGGTGGTGGTGAGCCGACCCGAGGCGATGGTGACCGGGCGCAGGAACTTCACGGTAAGGTCGAGGCTGGTGTAGCCGACGCCGGCGGGCAGCGTGGAGTGCACCGAGCAGGCGGCCGCGGTGTCGAGCAGCGTGGAGAGCACCCCGCCGTGCACGGTGCCGAGCGGGTTGTAGTGGAACTCCTGCGGGTGCAGGTGGAGCGTGACGCTGCCGGCGGTGACTTCCATGCCGGCGATGTCGACCATGTGCATCACCGGCGGGGGCGGCAGTTCGCCGGTCGCCATGGCCTGCAGCAGCTCCAGACCTGAGCGGCGGCCGAGCAGCTCGGCGTGCTGGGCCGGGTCCGACCAGGCGAAGGTGCGGGTGCGGTCGGTCTCGGTCTGAGTCTGCGTCATGGATGCAGGTTCCCACCGGCTTGCTGCGTCTGTCAATCAGACCTAGCCTCGACACCTATGACCCCGACCACAGCGCGCCCCCCGGCTCTCGACTGGTCCATCGACACCTGCACGATCGCCCGAGCCATGGCGGTGCTGGGGGAGAAGTGGACCCTCGTGGTGCTGCGCGAGGTGTTCAACGGCGTACGGCGCTTCGCCGACATGCAGGAGCGCACGGCGATTCCCCGGCAGGTGCTGACCAACCGCCTCGCTTCGCTGGTCGAGCACGGCGTCCTGCGGCGGGAGCCCTATCAGGAGCCAGGTGCCCGGGTGCGGCACGAGTATCGCCTCACGCCCAAGGGCTTCGACCTTTATCCCCTGCTGGTCGCGGTGAAGGAATGGGGCGACCGCTACCTCGCCGACCCCGAGGGACCGCCGCTGGAGATGGTGCACCGGGAATGTGGTGCAGAAGTGCACGCCGCCCTGCAGTGCGGGGCCGGGCACGCGGTGACGGAGTTTCGCGAGGTCGTCCCGCGCCCCGGACCGGGCGCTAAGCGCCGTCACTGACCACCTCTCCCTGGATTGAGCAGATGTTTCGCATTTGTTCCGTTTAACCTCATAAGCGAGCCGCGGTCCCGCAGCGCACCTGGCGTTTCGCCCAGCGCAGGGTCGCGGTGCCGACTGGCATCCGCCGGTGCCGGCTGCCGGCGACGGCTCGCGGAGGGGGTGGGTCGTGGCGGCCCGGTTGCTGATCATCGGTGGGGCCGAGCGGCGCGGGACCAGCGGCACGGCCATCCTGGAGCGCTTCGTCCGGCTCGCCGGCGGGATCGCCGCGGACATCCTGGTCATCGCCACCGCCAGCGGCGAGCCCGCCGTCCTGGAAGCCGAATACACCAAGCTCCTCACCACACTCGGCGCCGGCCGGGTCCGTGGACTGCGCATCGCATCCCGGGCCGCGGCGAACGAGCCGGAGGTGGTCCGGGCGCTCGCCGCCGCCACCGGCGTGTTCTTCACCGGCGGTGACCAGACCCGCATCACCACGGTGCTCGGTGGCACCCTCGCCGACTCGGCCTTGCAGACCCTGGTGCGGGACGGCGCAGTCGTGCTCGGCGGCACCAGCGCCGGTGCCGCGATGATGGCCGGCACCATGATCCTCGGCGGGACGGCCCCCGGGGTCACCCGCGACAGCGTCCAGACCGGACCCGGCCTGGAATTCCTGCCCGGCGTGCTGATCGACATGCACTTCGCGGAGCGGGGCCGGTTGAACCGGCTGCTCAGCGCCGTGGCGTTGTATCCGCACGAGTTGGGGCTGGGCATCGACGAGGACACCGCGATCCTCGCCGACGGGGACCGGTTTGAGGTGCTGGGGTCCGGCACGGTCACCGTCGTCGACGCCGGCGCGGCCACCGACATTCGCGTCCCGGATTCCGGGCCGATCACGCTGGCGGACGCACGCCTGCACGTGCTGCCCGCCGGGAGCAGGTTCGCATTGTCCAGCCGCCGCCCCGAGATCGCCGTGGGGGCCGCTCAGGGAGCCGTCCGATGAAGATCCTCAGCTTGCGCCACCTCCGCGGCCCCAACGTGCACGTGTCGCGACCCGCGATGGTCGCCAGGCTGGGCCTCGAGGAGCTCGCCGGCCGGGAGACCACCGACCTCGCCGGCTTTCCCGAGCGGCTGCTGCGCGCGCTGCCGGGGCTGACCGAGCACCACTGTGCGGCCGGTGTCCCGGGCGGGTTCGTGAGCCGGATGCGCGGCGGCACCTACTTCGGGCACGTCACCGAGCATGTCCTGATCGAGCTGTCCCAACGCATCGGGCGGGACGTCAGCTTCGGGCGTACGGTATCGACGGCGGAGCCCGGGGTCTACGACCTGATCGTGGAATGCCCGCAGGACGAGGCCGCGGAGTCGACCCTGCCCGAGCTGCTGCTCGACGCCGCTGTCGAACTGGTGACGACGGTGGCCGCCGGCGCCACGGTGTCCGCGGGCGAGCTCACCGAGCGGCTGCGCAGCCTGGCCGACCGCGCCGAGCGGGAGGCAACCGGCCCCAGCACCACGGCCATCATCGCGGCGGCCCGGCGCCGCGGCATCCCGGTCGAGCGGTACGGCGACCTCAGCCTCCTCCGCCTGGGATGGGGAGTCCGCCGCCGGCTGGCCTGGGCCGCGATGACCGACCGCACCGGCGGCGTTGGCATCGATGTGGCGGCTGACAAGCTAGTGACCCGGCAGTTGCTCGCCGACGCGGGCATCCCGGTCGCTCCCGGCGGCGCGGCGCACAGCGTGGAGGAAGCCGTCCAGCTCCTCGACGACCTCGGCGCGCCGGTCGTCGTCAAGCCGCGCCGCGGTCGTCAGGGTGAGCACGTAGCCCTGAACCTGAGGACGCCGGCGGAAGTGATCGCGGCCTGCCTGGCTGCGGGCGGCGACGTCGTCGTGGAGCGGCAACTGCCCGGTCACGACTACCGCGTCCTCGTGGTCGCCGGTGAGGTGGTGGCCGCGGCCGAGCGGACGGCCGCACACGTCGTCGGTGACGGTCACAGCACGGTCGCCGAGCTGGTCGACCGGGTCAACGCCGACCCGCGGCGCGGTCCCGGACACTCCCGCATGCTGACCCGCATCGCCCTCGACGACACCGCGACCGCTGTCCTGGCTCGGCAGGACTGCACCATCGAGACGGTGCCGGCGGCCGGTCGGCAAGTGTGGCTGCGCGACAACGCCAACCTGTCCACCGGCGGCACCGGGCGCGACGTCACCGGCCGCATCCATCCCGCCGTCGCCCGGCTGTGCCTGCGCGTCGCGGCGGTCGTTGGGCTGGACGTCGCCGGGATCGACCTGCGGCTGCCGGACATCGCCGCCCCCATCCCGCCGACCGGTGACTCCGATCGAATCACCGCGGGCGTCATCGAGATCAACGCCGTACCGGGGCTGCGCATGCACCTTTCACCGGTGCAGGGGCGGGCCCGTGACGTCGGCGATGCGATCGTGCGGGCGATGTTCCCGGGCGGCTCCGACGGGCGAATCCCGGTCGCTGCCATCACCGGGACCAACGGCAAAACCTCGGTGGCCCGGATGACGGCCTACCTGCTCGCCGCCGCCGGGGTTCGGGTCGGCCTGACCACGACCGACGGCGTCAGCATCGACGGGCGCGGGGTCTACCGGGGCGACGCCACCGGCCCGCGCTCGGCCCAGATGGTGCTCGGCGACCCGGGGGTCCAGGCCGCGGTCCTGGAGACCGCGCGGGGCGGCATGCTGCGCCGCGGACTCGGGTACGACCACAGCGACGTCGGCGTGCTCACGAACATCACGGCGGACCACTTCGGCCAGGACGGGCTGGACTCCATCGAGGACATTGCGCACGTCAAAGCCCTGATCGCGGAGCGGGTGCGGGACGGCGGCACGCTCGTGCTCAACGCCGACGACCCATGGGTCCGCAGCCTGGTCGAGCGGCCCCGGGTGCGCGCCGACCGCAAGCGGATCATCTGGTTCGGTGCCGATCCGAGCCAGCCGGTGCTCGCCACCCACCTCGGCCGGGGCGGTACGGCGTACCTGGTGCAGGACGGCTGGCTGGTGCAGGCCACCGGGGCGCGGCGCACTCACCTGTTGCGGGTGGCGGAGGTGCCCGGTGCGTTCGGGGGTGCGGCGCCGTACGCGGCCGTCAACGCGCTCGCGGCCATCGCGGCGGCTCGGGCGTTGGGCGCCTCGGCCACGATCGTCGCCGAGCGCCTGACCGACTTCGAGCCACGGGTCGACAATCCGGGCCGGGGGACGGTGTTGCGGCTCGGTGACGTGCACCTTTTCGTCGACTACGCGCACAACCCGGCGGCGATCGCGGCGGTGCTGCGTACCCTCGACCGTCTTTACGGCCCGGACCGGTGTGTCGCGGTGGTGACGCTGCCGGGTGACCGTCGCGACGATCTGCTCGCGGCGTCGGCTCAGGTGCTCGCGGACGGGGTCAGCCGGGCTGTCCTGCACGATGACGAAGACCATCGTGGACGGGAGCCGGGCGAGGTGTCCGCCCTGGTCGAGCGGGAGATGCGGGGCCGCCGCCCGAAGCTTCGCGCGGTCCGCGTCGAGGGCTATCGGGCAGCTGTGGCGGAGGCTCTGCGACTGGCCGTGCCGGGCGACGTCGTGCTGGTGTTGTACGAGCACTTGTCGCCGATGCTGGCGTATCTCGAGGAGCTGGGCGCGGTGCCAGTGGACGCGCCGTCGGTGGCCGGTCTGCGGCGCGCCGCGCTGACCGCTTTGTCGCACGTTCCGGTGAGCGCGACCAATAAAGCATGATCGGAGCCGGATATTCGGCCGATCGGCCGGGTCGCCGCAGGTCACTGCCCATAGTGAGCGTGCGGTAGCCACTCTCCGTGTCAGACTGTCGACATCGTCGCCGGGTCGGCGGAGGGTGATGCAAGGGCAACTGCACGTGCAGATTCCTTTGTGGATACGACTCGAACGAGGGATACCCGCAAGTACCGACGAAGCGGGCATTAGCCGCGTAGCCCAGCAACCATGATCATTTACGTCGCGCTGACCTGGGATTTCAGAGTTCGTGAGGAGTGCGCACCCCGGGCGCACGCTCCGAAACGGAACGTAACGAACCGCAGGTCCTCCGGGGCCTTGATCAGTCGAGCTTGTGGCCTTTCGTCGGCTACGATCCTGGCCGTCGAGTGGGATTCGGCCGGCCTGTGCAACGGGCCGTTCGGCTACCCCCGCACCGGGCCGCATGGCGGTGTGTCCCGGTGTGTCATCCGAGCGCGCATGTGGGGGCACATGAGCACGACGGACCTGCCCGGTTCGAGTTTGCTGGCCGGTCGATACCGACTGGTCGAGCGCCTCGGTGCCGGCGGGATGTCAGTGGTGTGGCGGGGCTTCGACGAGGTCCTCGGCCGACAGGTGGCGGTCAAGGTGCTGCCCCCGTCGACCAGCACCGACCCCTCGTTCCGGCGCCGGCTGCGCGCGGAGGCCCAGGCCGCCGCCCGCCTCAGCCACCCGCACATCACCAACGTGTACGACTACGGCGAAGCCACCACGGTCGACGGTGAACCGGTCCCGTACGTGGTGATGGAACTGGTCGACGGTGAGTCGCTCGCCGCCGTCCTGGCCCGGTCCCGGCGGCTGCCCTGGCAGGCGGCCGTCCAGATCAGCGCCGAGGTGGCTGCCGCGCTGGCCGCCGCCCACGCCCGCGGCATCGTGCACCGCGACGTGACCCCGGCCAACGTCATGCTGACCCCGACCGGCGCCAAGGTCGTCGACTTCGGCATCTCCGCCCTGATCGGCGAGAACGACATCGACCCGGACGGCAGCCTGCTCGGCACCCCGGCCTACCTCGCGCCCGAACGGCTCGAGGGCGGCCAGGTCAGCCCGGCCACCGATGTGTACGCCGTGGGCCTGCTGATCTACCGCTCCCTGATCGGTCAGCTTCCGTGGGATGTCGGCACCACTACCGCACTGCTCCGCGCCCACCAGTACACCGAACCGGAACCGTTGCCGCCCGTGGAGGGCTTGCCCGCCGCGGTGTCCGCGCTGATCGCCCGCTGTCTCGAAAAGCGGCCTGCCGACCGGCCGGCTAGCGCGGAGCTCGCCCACATCCTCGGTTCGGTGTCGGCCGGAGTCGCCGGCGCCCGGGCGTACGTGCCGGAGTGGGGCGAACCCGGCGAGGACACGACGATCCTGCCGACCGCGCAGTCGCATACCGGAGTTGCGGGCAGCTTCGGGTATTCCGTCGGCCGCGGAGTCGCTGCGGTGCCGGCAGAGGACGAGCTCGCAGCGGCTTCCGTTGCCGAGGAGATCGAGCACGATCCGGCTTTCCCGGATGCTCCGGCCAGCGTCGGCGCCGCCGCGGTCGTGAACGCGGTCGGGATCAATGCGCCGTCGATGCCGCAGTCCGCCCCGCCCCGCGGCGGGCGTAACAGCCGGTTCGGTCCGATGGCACCCGCGGCTGCGCCACCCGTCACCGGGCCACCGCTGGTCGGTCCGTCCTCGAACCCCGCTCTCGGCGAAAGCCCGGAGGATCGGCTCGGCAGCGTCGAGGTGGATCCGCCCGCCCCCGCTCTTCGCCCCGCTCTCGGCACGCCGGCGGCTCAGCCCGGCGCGCCCACCGCGCCCGGTGTGCCGCTTCCCGCCGGCGGCCTTCCCCCCGTGCAGCGACAGCCCGGCGGTCAGCCCGGCACATCTGGCCGGCGCCGGCTTTTCGTGGTGGCCGGTTCGGTTGCCCTGGTGGTCGGTGCCGGCGCGTGGGCGCTCGGTCAGGAGGCTGGCGGCTCGCCGCGCGGCGTCGTTGCCAATTCCGGGCCGCAGCCCACCCAGGTGGCCGGTGCCAACAAGTGCGTGGTCAGCTACGCCGTCTGGTCCGACGACGGCGACCGGTTCAAGGCAGCTGTCACGATCGCCAACCGGGACGTGAAGGCCGTCAAGAACTGGAAGCTCTGGTTCGTCATGCCGGGAGACCAGGTGGTCTCCGGCAACGGCAAGCTCAGCCTGGACCAGCAGTCGCGGGCCGTCACCCTGAGTTCCGGCAAGACGCTGAGCCCGCAGGCGACCGAGACCATGCAGTTCACCGGCCGTTACAAGGACAGCAACGCGGCCCCGATGGTGTTCCAGCTCGACGGGCAGACCTGTGAGACGTTCGTGTCGCCGAAGCCCGGCGAGCCGTCTCGGCCGGTCGAGCACCTGGACAACGGCACCGTACGCCTGGGGACGCCGCCCTCGTCGCGGACGCCGACACCTGGCATCTCGATCGGCCCCGGCGGCGTCGTGGTCCCCGTCCCGGTGAAACCGGGGGAGCCGCAGGTGCCGGGACCGGGCCCCAACCCGTCGACTGGCCCCTCCGGCAGCGGAGAACAGCCCGGCGGCGGTGGGAACGGCAACGGCAACGGTAACGGTAACGGCAACGGGAACGGGAGTGGCAGCGACGATGACGAGCCGGCGCCGCCCGCGCCGCCGCCGTTGCCGGACGAGCCGCCCGTGGACGACGAGGAGCCGTCGGCCCCGCCGTCGATCCCTTCGGAGCCGCCGGAAGACGTGGATCAGGACGGACCACCCGGAACAACGGGATAAATCAGGCGAAATGACAGGCGGTCGATCGGAGTGCCCGGTCGGCCGTCCTTTCGCGCGTTACAGTCAAAAGTGATCCCGGCCGGCAGAAAGGCCCCGTGCGGACTCCCCGCCCGAGATGGACGAGTTCTCCGCCGTCGCCGATATCCATGCAAACTGCATCGGCGCGCCTCCAGGCCCGCCGGACGCCCGCGAGGAAGATAGTTGATACCGGTCCGCAACCTAAGCGGAATCGGTCCGCACCACCGCGAGCGTTAGCTGGATCACAGGCAAGTCGTCGCACATCGGGGAGTCCGACATGATCAGCACCGTTCGAGAGCTCGCAGCGGAGGCCCTGTTCGTCTCCGACCTGCAGCCCTCCCAGTGCCCCAGCCGCGAAACGGTCGAGCGGACCGTCACCGCCATGATCCTGCGCCACGGCAGTGACGGCTGCGCCGCCGGCGTCGCTGAGGAGTTCGGCGACCACCCGGAGGTCGCGGTCCGTCGGATGAACTGGGTGCACCAGGAGCTCCGCAACGTGCTCGCGTCCCAGCGCCGCCCGCACTTCGCCAGCTGAAGCAGCGCTGACACCAGCAGTCCCGCGGTCCACTGACCGCCCCTCCCGGCGCGTCGTTCGCTGACGCGGCCCGAAATCACCTGCCTCGCAGCGGCAACACCGAGTTCGTGATGCGCGGTCAGTGCTCCACAGCTGTCCCCTGTGCGGATCAAGCTGCCCAGCATGCGCATGAGCCACAGGAATCGTCTTCTCTGTCGGCCCGCGGAACCGATCTGCGATCTTGCGTTTCCCGCGCGGGCCCGGCGGGCACATCCAGATTCGCGTCGCGTGTCTTCTTCCGCGGCTGCCGTTACCGCCCTCGCGGCCCGTGTGGCCCCCGGGCTCACCTTTCTTGTGCAGGGGGCGGGAGCCTCGGACAGCACCTGAGCCTTTTCATGAAAAAACTCCATAAATGCAACCGAGTTCGGCTGACGCTGCACCCGTCGGCCGCAAATGTCTTCCTCAACGGCCGGATCAACCTGCCGGCTATGTACGAGCGAGGAGGACTACGTGACCGTCACGACCGAACTCCCCGCCACCATCGGCACGACCCACGACGCGCCGTCCGCGCGCGCCATCGAGGACCTGGTCCGCGAACACATGCCGATGGTGGGCCACCTGGTCCGGGAGCTGCTGAACCGCGTGCCCGGCCATGTCCACTCCGACGATCTGTCGTCGGCCGGGTTCGCCGCACTCCTCGGTGCCGCGCGCTCCTTCGACGTCAGCCGGGGCATCCCGTTCCACCGGTTCGCCGCGGTGCGGATCCGGGGCGCGCTCCTCGACGAGCTGCGCGGGCAGGACTGGGCCAGCCGGTCCGTCCGGGCCCGGGCGAGGCGCACCGCGACGGCTCGGCAGGAGCTGACCGCCGCCCTGGGGCGTACGCCCACCGAGGCCGAGGTTGCCGAGATGCTGGGCATCGGCGTCAACGAGCTCGCCGCGGTTGAGGACGACGTGCAGAAGGCGGCGCTGTTGAGCCTGCAGGGGTTCCCGACCGGTGCGGCCGAGGAGATGGTGCCGGAGCTGTCCGAAGGCCCGGAGGACCTGCTGCTCAAGCGGGAACGCCTCGGGTACCTGCACCAGGCGATCCAGGCTCTGCCGGAGCGGCTGCGCATGGTCGTCACCCAGTCGTTCCTGCAGGAGCAGCCGCTCAGCGAGGTGGCCGCCGAGCTGGGGGTGACCGAATCCCGGATCTCCCAGCTGCGCACCGAAGCGCTGCGGCTGCTGCGGGAGGGCTTGAACAGCTCACTGGCGCCGGAGCTGCTGACGGTGGCTGCGGGCGGCCCGCGGACGCGCAAGGGTTGTCTGCAACGCCGCCGCAGCGAGTACTTTGCGCGCGTCGCCGAGCAGGGCAATTTGCACACTCGGCTGGCGTTGACCGACAGTCACGGCGTACCCATCGCTTTTGCTGCTTGATGGCCGCGGACGGCCGCACGGTTCGCGGTGAACCGTGCGGCCGTTGCTCACGCTCCGGTGTAGAGGATCGCGTCGAGCTCGATGTCGAAGCCGACCAGCCCGACCGGCACGGTGGTGCGCACCGGCAGCGGATTGCCCTTGATGTACTGCTGGTAGATCTCGTTCAGCTCCGCGAAGTCCTGATAATTGCGCAGATAGACACCGAGCTTCACCGCTTGGTCCAAGCTCGCGCCGGCAGCGTCAGCGACAGCTGCCAGGTTCGTGAAGGCCGCGTGGGCCTGCTCGGCGAAGGTGCCTGTCACCCGGGTGCCGTCGGGTAGCGCCGGGATCACGCCACTCAGGTAGATCGTGTCGCCAGCGACCACGGCCTGCGAGTACGGGCCGGCGGCCGGTGCGGCCCGGTCGGCCACGATGGCGCGGATCGGCATGTCGGATTCTCCTTGTCGGATAGGGGGAAACGCCCGATATTGTCCTACGTGGATGGACCCGGATCGTCGGTGTTCCGTAGTAGCTTCCACACCATGCGTGACGATGCTGCGATGGTCAAGAGAGCGGCGATCATCGATACCCCGGACGAATTACTCGACTGGCGGGCCAAGGGCTTCTGGCTCCCCGAAGGCGAGGTGCCCACCCGCACGTTCGCCGCCGCCCGCCACTCACTGTTCGACGGTTCCTTCACCTGGCCGCTGCTGGTCGTCCGGGAATCGGCCGTACGAGCCAACATCGCCACCATGGCCGAGTTTGCGCACCGGCACGGCTTCGCCTTCGCCCCGCACGCCAAGACGACGATGGCGCCGAGCCTGCTGGCGGCGCAGCTTGACGCGGGGGCCTGGGCGTTGACGGTCGCCACCGCGAACCAGGCGCTGGTGCTGCGCCGCCTCGGCGTGCCCCGCGTGCTGATCGCCAACCAGGTGCTCGACCGCACCGCACTGAGGTGGCTGGCAGCTCAGGCGGCCCAGGGCTGGGAGGTGCTGGTCCAGGTCGACTCGGTCGCCGGGGTAGCTGCGGTGTCCGAGGCGGGCGGGCTGCGAGTACTCGTGGAGCTCGGTCATGCGGGTGGGCGAACCGGCTGCCGTACCGTCGAAGGGATCGTGGCTGTCGCGCAAGCTGCCGCCGAGGCGCCGGGGGTGACCCTCGCCGGGGTGACCGCTTATGAGGGTGCGCTGACCGAGGTGGCCGCCGTCGACGCGCTGCTTGCTGCGCAGGTCGAGTCGGTCCGGGCGATCGCCGACCTGCTCCCCGCCGAAGTGATCGTTTCCGCCGGTGGCAGCGCGTGGTTCGACCGCGTGGCGCACGCCTTGGCGGGGCAGTGGTTGCCGGGGCACACCGTCCGCGCGGTGCTGCGCAGCGGCGCATCGGTCACCCACGACGACGGCTTCTATCGGCTGCGGACACCGTTCACCCGGGTGCCCTCCGAGGGCGCATTGACGCCGGGGCTGGAGATGTTTGCGCAGGTCCTTTCCACTCCCGAACCCGGCTTGGCGATCGTCGGCATGGGCAAGCGGGACGCGCCGTTCGACGAGGGCTTCCCGCTCCCGGCCGCCGGCGAGGTGGTCCGGATGAACGACCACCATGCTTACGTACGCGGCAGCTCGGCGGCCGTCGGCGATGTGATCCGATTCGGACTCTCGCATCCCTGCACGGCGTTCGACAAGTGGCGGTTCATCCCGGTGGCTGACGACGCGGACGTGGTGGTGGACGTGCTGCACACGTACTTCTGAGCTGGCGGCTGGCCTGCGCGATCGCGGGACACTTCCGTGGGATTGACCGGCCTCGGGGACGTCATAGGCTTTCCATAGCTTTTCGCCTGCTGCGTGAGGCTTTGAGGAGTTCGCGTGAGTTCTGCTGATCTTCGGAACGTGATCGTCGTCAGGCAGCGGGAGCTCGCCTCCCGCCACGAGGTGCTGGGCCGCGAAGGCCGCGACCCCGGCCGGTACGAGGACCTGCTCCTGCGGGTCTTCGACGCC
The DNA here is from genome assembly GCF_044452725.1 of Actinoplanes sp. NPDC051859. Classification (NCBI taxonomy): domain Bacteria; kingdom Bacillati; phylum Actinomycetota; class Actinomycetes; order Micromonosporales; family Micromonosporaceae; genus Actinoplanes; species Actinoplanes sp. NPDC051859. The sequence goes on from NZ_JBITBX010000012.1 coordinate 129,543, forward strand.
ACCAACGACCTCATGCGGGACCTGGACCGGCTGCAGGCCCGGACTGCCCGACGCCGCCGGCTCCTGGCCGCGGGGTGCGGCGGAATCGCGTTGGTCCTCGCGGTGCTGGTCGCCACAGCGGTGCTGCCGAGCTACGGGCTGATCGGGGCCGCGGTCGCGGTGGCCGCGGCGGTCGTGCTGGGACTGCTGGCCCGCGCTGCCGCACCGCCGGAACCCCCACCTCCGGGCTCAGCGGGACAGGTCGATCCGCTGCTCGGCGGCCCGGAGCCGGCCGACCCGGGCTTCGAAGCCCCGGCGCCGGGCAACGCGCCGGCCTCCGGGCCTCCGTCGCCGTCGCCGTCGCCCGGCCGATCCACGCCCGCCGCCGCCACGCCACCCGGTCGATCCACGCCGACTGCTGGCGCGTCGCCCGGCCCCGCTACGCCGACTGCTGGCGTATCACCCGGTCGACCATCGGCCGCTGCCGGTCCGTTTGGCCGCGCCGCACCCGCCAACGCGGCGCGGACGGCGCCGCAGGCAGCACCGGCGGCTCCGAGCGCCCGCCGGCAAGGCCGGGCCTCCGCCGCTCGGCCGGCAACACCGAAGGAAGCGGCAGCCGGGCAGGCGGGATCGCAGACTGTTTCCGCTCAGTCCACGCAGCCTCCCGCACGCAGCCAGAAGACCGTCTACATCCCGCAGCAGGTGCTCGAACGCCGGGACGCCGGGTCGAGGCCGGCCGGTGTCGGCGGGCGCCCGGCCCAGAAATCCCTGTCCGCCGAGGCGGACGCCGACCCCGGCGAATCCCGGAAGGCGGGCGCATGACCAGCACCGAGGCACCCACCGACCTCGCCCGCGTCGCCGACGCGCTGCGCAACGAGCTCAAGCGCAAACTCAACACCCTGCGCCTGCAACTGACCGAAGACCTGCGCGAGGTGGCGCGAGCGGACGAGGAACGAGCGCGGCAGCTGTCTCGCCGGCTTGACGAGTCCGACGATCGCGTTGCCCAACTCGCCGAACTGCACGACGAACTGCGGCACCAGGTCGAGGCGGAGCTGCGCGGCGCCCGGCAGGCCATCACCCGGCTGACCGGCGAGATCCACCTCATCGAAGGACGGCTGCGGCTGGAGCACGGGGTTCGCCCAGTCGACCTGGACGCGATCCCGCCGGACCTCGAAACGGTCGTCGCCGAGGTGCGGGCGGCCGAGGCAATCCGGTCCGGCATGCTCGACGACAAGACCCGCGAGGCGCATCACACGGTGCTGGACGCGTACGCGGAGCTGCGCCGGCTTGCCGCAGAAAGCCGGGCGCGCGCCCTGGATGCCAGTTCGGTCCTGGCTCGCGCGCGGTCCGGCCGGCGTGGTTTCCGTCGGGCAGCCTCCTCCTATCGGCACCACTGGCAGCGGCTCGGCGCCCAGAACGCGGAACTGGCCGCGACCCGAGACGCGGTCGCCGTCGCCGAGGCCGAGCTGGCCGCCGACATGCGACAGCAGAAGGAATTCCGTACGCATCGCGGCGCGGTCGCCGTCCCCGAACTCACCGCCGAGCTGCGCCGGCGCATCGAGGCCGCCGTGGAAACCCATGCGCTGTTCCCGTCGTGGTTCACGATCACCGAGCTCGGACATCGCCCCAGCGCCGCCCGCGCCGGCGCGTGGTGTGAGGTAGCCACGCGGGTCGCGCTCTACCGGATCACGTACGGGATCACCGACACCGTCTCCGCGCTGGGTGAGCAACCCGCAGGCGGACACCGCGCGCAGCGGTACGCCGAAGTGCGCGCCGCACTCGCCGAACTGGCCGCGGGATGAGCGTGCCCCCTTTGGGGGATGGGCGGCGCCAGGCCGTGATCTTAGGGTCGGTCAATGCCGGTCTGTGGCGGTTCGCCCCGATCACCGGTGCCCGCACGACGACCCTGCGAGCGGAGTCGCCCATGTCGGTTTTCCGTGGTTCGAACTCGTCCACCGCCTGGCCCGAGCAACCCGAGCCGATACCCGACGGCCCCACCGAACGCCTCGGCGGCGTTGACCCGGACCGGCTGTCCGCCCCGCCCCGGCGCGGCGCCATCCTCGCCGTGCTGCTCGCCATGCTGGCCTTGCTGGCCGCCGCCGGATCCGGCCTGCTCGCCTGGCGGGCCCTGGAACGCGCCGACCAGGCGTACGCCCGCCCACTGCCCGTCTCCCAGGCGACCACGGCAGCAGGTGGGTACGGCGAAGAGGTGCTCCGGATCCAGGCCGGCTGCACCGGGGTGACCTTCCTCGACCTGGACGAGCCGCGGGTCAACGCCGCCGGCCCGGTCAGCGACCTGCGCTACGACAGCCGCTGCGACGACGGGATCCCCCAGCTCACTCTGGCACCCGGAGCGCTGGGCGGCAGCGACGTGGGCGCCGTCGACGTCGACGGGCCGGGCTGCGCCAAAGCCGTCCGCACCAGCCCGCTGGGCGGCGGCCTGATCGTCCAGGTACGCACCGGGCTGGTCATGTGCGTACTCACCGGATCCGGGACCCCGCCCACCGCCGGTGTTCGCCTGGTCCGGGTCCGCGTGGACGAGGTGAAGCGGGACGGCACCGCCCGCCTCCGCGCGACCGCCTGGCCGGCCGGCTGACCGCGGGATCCGGGCCGGTGCCGGTGCCGCCGCGCGGGTGCTGACAGAATGTCGGGTGCGCCCTGTAACCCGTGTGAGGAGACGTTTCCGTGATCCGTACCCATGACGCCGGCAGCCTCCGGGCCGACCACGCCGGTCAGACGGTGACGCTCGCCGGGTGGGTGGCCCGCCGGCGCGACCACGGCGGCGTGATCTTCGTCGACCTCCGCGACTCCTCCGGCGTCGTGCAGGTCGTCTTCCGCGAGGAGGACGCGCACGCGCTGCGCAACGAGTTCTGCGTCAAGGTGACCGGCGAAGTCACCGCCCGCCCCGACGGCAACGAGAACCCGGAGCTTGCCACCGGCGCGATCGAGGTCAAGGTCAGCGAGCTGGTCGTCCTCTCCGAGGCCGCGCCGCTGCCGCTGCCCGTCGACGACAACATCGAAGCCGGCGACGACCTGCGCCTCAAGTACCGCTACCTCGACCTGCGTCGCTCCGGCCCGGCCAACGCCCTCAAACTGCGCAGCCGGGCCAACCAGATCGCCCGCGAAGTGCTGCACGCCCGGGACTTCAACGAGATCGAGACTCCCACGCTGACGCGGTCCACTCCCGAGGGTGCCCGCGACTTCCTGGTTCCCGTACGCCTCCAGCAAGGCACCTGGTACGCCCTGCCGCAGTCGCCGCAGCTGTTCAAGCAGCTCCTGATGGTCGCGGGCATGGAACGCTACTACCAGATCGCCCGCTGCTACCGCGACGAGGACTTCCGCGCCGACCGGCAGCCCGAGTTCACCCAGCTCGACATCGAGATGTCCTTCGTGACCCAGGAAGACATCATCGAGCTCGGTGAGGAGATCGTCACCAAGCTGTGGGGTGAGCTCGCCGACTACACCGTGCCCACCCCGATCCCGCGGATCACCTGGCACGACGCCATGAACCGGTACGGCTCCGACAAGCCCGACCTGCGCTACGGCGTCGAGCTGACCGAGCTGACCGACTACCTGAACGGCACCGAGTTCCGCGTCTTCGCCGGCGCCATCGCCGCAGGCGGCTACGTCGGCGCGGTCGTCATGCCCGGCGGCGCCGCACAGACCCGCAAGGAGCTCGACGGCTGGCAGGACTGGGCCAAGGCCCGCGGTGCCCGCGGTCTGGCGTACGTGGTCCTCGACGACTCCACCGGGGAGGCGCGCGGTCCCGTCGCCAAGAATCTGTCTCCGGAACACCTCTCCGGTCTCGCGGACGCCGTGGGCGCCAAGCCGGGCGACGCCATCTTCTTCGCGGCGGCCACCGAGCGCCGCGAAGCCCAGGAACTGCTCGGCGCGGCCCGCATCGAGATCGCCAAGCGCTCCGGCCTGATCGACGAGTCCGCCTGGGCGTTCTGCTGGGTCGTCGACGCGCCCATGTTCGAAAAGACGGACGAGGGCGGCTGGACGGCCGTGCACCACCCGTTCACCTCACCCAACGAGGACTGGCTCGGCCGCTTCGAGGAGGCGCCCGACCAGGCCCTCGCGTACGCGTACGACATCGTGGTCAACGGCAACGAAATCGGCGGCGGCAGCGTCCGTATCCACCAGGCCGACGTGCAGAGCCGGGTCTTCGCCCTGCTCGGCATCACGCCTGACGAAGCCCAGGACAAGTTCGGCTTCTTGCTGGAGGCCTTCAAGTACGGCCCGCCGCCGCACGCCGGCATCGCGCTCGGCTGGGACCGCACCTGCATGCTGCTCTCCGGCAACGAATCCATCCGTGAAGTCATCGCCTTCCCGAAGACCCGCGGCGGTTTCGACCCGCTGACCGGCGCCCCGACGCCGATCACCACCGAGCAGCGCAAGGAAGCCGGCATCGACGCCAAGCCGAAGGCAACCACCGGCACGCCCGGCACCGACGGTCAAGCCGTACCGGTGGAACGCTCCAACTGACGCGTGCGTGGTCCGGCGGCGTCGCCCCGCCGGACCCGGCATGATGGGCCGATGTTGGCTGAACCCACCATCGTCGAACGCGCCGAGCAGACCTACGTCGGACGGCGCGAGTCCATCACCATGACCGAGTTCGCCCAAGTGGCGGACCATCTGCCCACGATGTTCGACTGGCTGGGGGAGCGCGGCGTCACGCCGACCGGGGCGCCGTTCTTCCGGTACCGGGTCATCGACATGTCCGCCGAGTTGGTCGTCGACGCGGGAATCCCGGTAGCGGCGCCGATCGACGTCGAAGAACCCACGTTTGTCGACGTGCTGCCCGCCGGGCGGTACGCAACCGTCTCGCACATCGGCCACCCGGACGAGCTGATGGGGGTCACGGCAAACCTGCTCGACTGGGCGCAGCAGCGCGGACTGGAGTGGGACATGACGCCGACGCCCGAGGGTGAGGTGTGGGGCGCCCGGCTGGAGCTCCTGATGACCAACCCCGTCGAGGAGCCCGACATGCACAAGTGGGAAACGGTGCTGCTGTTCAAGCTGGCTGACTGAGCGGACGCTCTGCACAAAAATCTTGCATAAAAGCGTTGCACAATTTCTGTGCACAACTATTCTGCAATGTATGGCGCAGCGCGAAGTGCATCTCGACTCCCGGCAGATCAAGGTGCTTGCCCACCCCCTGCGGTTCCGGCTGCTGGGCCACCTGCGGATTGACGGCCCGGCAACCGCGACCCGGCTCGCCCAGGCGCTCGACACCAACACCGGGGCCACCAGCTACCACCTGCGGCAGCTCGCCGAGGTGGGGCTGGTCCTCGAGGAAGTCCGCCCCAGCACCGGCCGGGAGCGCTGGTGGCGGGCCGCGCACGACAGCTCCAGCTGGCAACGGGACAACTTCGCCGGCGACGCCGACGCCACCGCGGCAGCGGACTGGCTCGAGGGGTCCTGGCTGCGCAGCTTCGTGGAACGGGCCGAGGCCTGGCAGCGCGCCGAGGCGGCAGCGCCGCCCGAATGGCGGCAGGCCACCAGCTTCGCCGACTTCTGGCTCGACCTGTCGGCTGAGCAACTGGAAGCCCTGAACGCCGAGCTCTACGCCGTTCTCGAACGCTACCGGGCCGCCGGTGCGGGACCGGACGCCCGCCAGATCGCCTATTACCTGTACGGCCTGCCCAGAGTGGATCCCTCATGAGCGTCCTCACCACCGTCCAGGCCCAACGCCGCTTCCTGCTGCTCTGCGCCCTGCGCTGGCTACCGGTCGGCCTGATGATCCCGGTCATCGTGCTGCTCCCGTTGGAACGTGGCCTCACCCTCGCCCAGTACGGTTCCGCGGCAGCGCTGCAGGGCCTCACCGTCCTGCTGCTCGAACTGCCCACCGGCGGCCTGTCCGACGCCATGGGCCGCCGTCCGGTCCTGTTGCTCGCCGGAGCCGTCGACATCGCCGCCCTGTGCGTGCTGACCGTCGCCGACTCGATGCTGCTGTTCGTCGTCTTCTACCTGCTGCAGGGTGTCTACCGCGCCCTGGACAGCGGCCCGCTCGAATCCTGGTACGTCGACCAGTCCCTCGCCGCCGACGCCCAAGCCGACATCGAAACCGGTCTGAGCCGCAGCGGTGTGGTGGTCGGCGTCGCCATCGCCGGCGGGGCGCTGCTCACCGGTGGGCTGGTTGCGCTCGGCCCGTTCGGTAGTGTCACCGCGCTCAGCGCGCCCGTCTACGTCGCGCTCGGACTGCAGATCGTCTCGCTGGCGGCGGTGGCAACTCTGATGACCGAGCCTCGCGCCCGGCGCGGCGTGGGCGCCCTGGTCGCCTCGGTGCGCGGAGTGCCGGCGGCGATCGGGGGAGCGCTCGGGCTGCTGCGGCGGTCCCGCGTCATCGTCGCGCTCATCGCCGTGGAGATCTTCTGGGGATTCGGCATGATCTCCTTCGAGAGCCTGACGTCCGTACGCCTCGCCGACGTGCTCGGCGACCCCACTCAGGCCTCGGCGCTGATGGGGCCGGTCGGGTCGGCGGCCTGGCTGGCGTCGGCGGGCGGGGCGGCGCTGGTTCCCATCCTGGCGCGGCGGATCGGTGCGCCCTGGACCGGCTTCGCGCTGCGCATCGTGCAGGGGCTCACCGTCGCAGGAATGGCGCTGCTGGCCGGGCCGGCTGGTGTCATCGCCGCGTTCCTGCTCTGCTACGCCGTGCACGGCGCCGCCAACCCGGTGCACAGCGGGCTGCTGCATCGACAGGTCGACGGACCGTACCGGGCGAGCCTGCTGTCGCTGAACTCGATGGTGGCGCAGCCCGCCGGCGCTCTCGGCTTGGTGGTCCTCACGGCGATCGCCACCCAGGCCAGCCTGGTTGCCGCGCTATTGACCGGCGCCGTCGTGCTCGCCGCCGCCGCGCCGCTCTACCTGGTCGCGCGGCGGGGTGCACCCGAGACTGTCGCCGCCGGCGCACCGGAGGTGGTTCCGGCGCCGTAACAGCGGGGTTTGCGCGCGATCACCCCCGGGGTATCAGCACGCCAGCGCTCTCACCCCCCAGGAGGACCCCCATGCTCGCCATCGCCGCGGCCGTCGTTTTCGGTATCTGGCTGCTCATCGACCTGCTCGATGTCCAGACCACCGACCTCTTCAACTTCCCCACCTTCGCCTCCCTCGGCCTGCTGCTGCTCTCGCTCTACCTGGCCGGGGTCGGCAGCGGTCCGCGCTCCGGCTCGGGCAGCGGCCGCCGTTTCTACGGTCGTCGTCCCGGCCGCGGCTGAACCGCCCCGCGTTCCGGCCCGCCTGATTCGGTGCATTTCCGGCACCACCGGGCGGGCCGGTACTGTCGTTGCCGATGGAATTCGACGGACTCTTCCCCCTGACCGGCCCGGGCGGCCTGCGCGCCGCGGCACCGGGCGGCGCAGAGTCCGGCTTCACCCGGCCCGCCGCCGACTCGCCACTGCCCGTCCGGATGCGGCCTGCCGGCCTCGACGAACTGGTCGGCCAACAGCATCTGCTCGCGCCCGGCGCGCCGCTGCGCCAGCTCGTCACGGGCACCACCCCGATGTCGGTCATCCTCTGGGGCCCGCCCGGCACCGGCAAGACCACCATCGCGCACCTGGTCGCCGCGGCCACCGACCGGACGTTCGTTGCCATGTCTGCCCTGACCGCAGGCGTCAAAGACGTCCGAGCGGTCATCGACAAGGCCCGCCGCGAACGCCGCTCCGGCGGTTCACCCACCGTCCTGTTCATCGACGAGGTGCACCGCTTCAGCAAAACCCAGCAGGACTCGCTCCTCGCCGCCGTCGAGGACCGCACGGTGACACTGCTCGCGGCGACCACCGAGAACCCCTACTTTTCGGTCATCTCCCCACTGCTGTCCCGCTGCGTCCTGCTCACCCTGCGCGCCCTTGACGAAAGTGACGTCCGCGGCCTGCTGCGCCGCGCGGTCGCCGACGAGCGCGGCCTCGCTGCCGCGGTCACCCTTTCCTCCGAAGCAGAAGATCATCTGGTACGCCTGGCAAGCGGCGACGTCCGCAAAGCCCTCACCGCGCTGGAAGCCGCAGCCGGGTCCGCGGCCGCGCAAGGAGTCACCGAGATCGACCTCGCCACCGCCGAGAAAGCGGTCGATGTGGCCGCCGTCCGCTACGACCGTGACGGCGACGCCCACTACGACGTGACCAGCGCATTCATCAAGAGCATGCGCGGCTCCGACCCGGACGCGGCCCTGCACTACCTGGCCCGGATGCTGGTCGCCGGCGAGGACCCCCGGTTCATCGCCCGCCGCATTGTCATCTTCGCCAGCGAGGACGTGGGCATGGCCGACCCGCAGGCCCTCCTCGTCGCCACCGCCGCCGCCCAAGCCGTGCAGTCGGTCGGCCTGCCCGAAGCCCAGCTCAACCTGGCTCAGGCCGTCGTCCACCTCGCCACCGCCCCCAAATCCAACAGCGTCACCACCGCCATCGGCGCGGCCATCGCCGACATCCGCGCCGGCCGCGGCGGCGCCGTCCCCGCCCACCTGCGCGACGCCCACTACCCCGGATCACGTGGTCTCGGTCACGGTAAGGGCTACCGCTACCCACACGACGACCCCAAGGGTGTTGTGAGGCAGCAATACGTACCGGATGATCTGATCGGCGCGGAGTACTACACCCCGACCGACCACGGCGCCGAACGCGCGGTGGCAGACCGCTTGCCCCGGTTGCGCAGAATCGTCCGGGGAACCAGCCCGGCCGCCCAGCCGGCCCCGCAACGTGACGACAGCGGCACAGCCGCCGGAAAGGACCAGCCGTGAGCAGGCGCGGTGCCGACAGGCCCGACGACTTCGACGACCAGCGCAGCGAGCCGACCGGCCGCGGCCGCCGGCTGTTCGGTCGCGGCCGTCCGGAGCCGGTCGAGCCCGACGAGGTCCCCAGCGAAGAAACCGGCTGGCTCGACGACCTCCGCACCGCCAAAGAAGAAGGCGCCGCGATCGGCCCCGGCACTGCCCCCGGCGAGGCCCGCACGAGCAAGAGCGGTCGGCGTGCCCCCGGCCCCGACGACGCCGAGTCCCTCCCACCCCTCCCGTCATCCGCACCCCGGTCCCCAGCGGCGCCGGCCGCCCCCGAATCCCGCACTTCTTCCCGGCGTACGGCGGCTCACTCGCCGTCGCCTGCGGCACCCACGTCGCCGTCTCCTTCAGCACCTACGTCGCCGGCACCCCGGCGCCCTGCGGACTCGACGCCCTCTGCCGTACCCCCCGCGCCAACGCGGCGGCGTGCTGCCGCCCCGCCGCAGCAGCCCCCCGCGGCCGCGCCGCGTCCCTCCGCCGGCCCGCCCGTCGCAGGCCAGCGCCACCCATCCGACGCAACCGAACCTCGTCGGGGGCGCCGCGGCCCCGAACCCACCGCTGACGCACGGCCCCAGTCATGGCCGCCGCGTTCTCCCGCCACGCCCACCTCAGACGCCCAACCGGCTGCCGCTCCCACCTCCGGCGCACGGCCTCCCGCGGCACCCATTTCCGGGGCGCGGCCCCCGGCCGGGCCGTTGTCCCGAGCGCAAGCGCCGGGGACGCCTTCACCCGGGATGCGCCCTCCGGCTTCGCCTACCTCTGGCGCGCGGCCCCTGGCCTCTGGCGCGCGGCCCCCGGCTTCGTCCGCCTCAGGTGCGCGGCCGTCGACGACGCCTCCTGGCGGGACGCGGCCTGCGACGACGCCTCCTGGCGGGATGCGGCCTGCGACGACGCCTCCTGGCGGGATGCGGCCTTCGGGTTCGCCGACCTCTGGCGCGCGCTCGTCGGCTCCGCCTTCGTCTGAGATGCGGCCTTCGGCAGAGCCACCAGCTGGAGCGTGGCCGCCGGTGCCTGCCTCGGGTAATGCGCCAGAGCTTCCTGGTGCAGCCCAGCCGATCTCGCCTGGCCGTTCCCCGGGCAGTCCGGGCTCGCCAGGCCGACCGGTAGGCGGCCAAGGCGCCTCCGGTCGATCGGCCACCGGTCCGAATGAGGTGGGACCGCAAGGCCGCCAGCGTCGGCGCAGCGCGCCCGGTCAACCCGGACAGGTAACACCTGGCGCTCCCAGTAACCCGGCACCCGACCAGCCGGTTCGTGGCGGGAACCTGCCTGGGGCCGATCGCGCGCCCGGTCTTGGTCGCCGGCCGCTTGCCGGTGACTCAAGCTCTGCAGGTCACTCTTCTGCCGGTGTATCACGGTCTGCGGGCCGCCTGCCCGCGGGTGATCCGCGGTCTGCGGGGCGCCCGCCCGCAAGCGACTCTCCATTAGCGGGCCGCTCATCCGCGGGTGGTCCTCCATCCGTCGGCCGTCCGCCCGCTGGTGGTCCTCCGTCCGCAGGTCACACTCGCGCCGCGGGCGGACCGCCTGCCGGTGGCCGACACGGCGACTCCACCGAACTGGACCTGGGCGGTCGCCACGGCTGGTCAGATCGGCAGGAAGAGTCCGGCCGGCACGGTAGCGCTGAGCAGGACCATGGTCGTGACGGTGGCCGGCACGGTAGGCCCCATGGCGACGGCAACCGCCGCGGTGTGTCGGACCAGGATGCTGGCCGTCATGGTCCGCGGGGCCAGGAAGCAGCACGCCATGGCGGGGCGGAGCAAAGCGCCGGTCGGCATGGCAGCCCGGATCCGGCGGCCGGTCGTCATACTCCGGCGGATCCGTCCGCCAGTCGGCGTAGCTCAGCCGCAGATGCCGGGCCGTCACGGGCCGGTGCAGCTGTCGTGCCCCCCGTGGTTCCTGGTCGTCAAGGTGTCCGTACCCCGCCTGTGCCCGGCCGTGCCGGGGCAATGGCCGGCAGCACTTCCGGAGTGATCGGCCACCCTGCACGTGACGGCCAGCCGGGCGGTCGCCCCGCGGGCACCGCACCTGGTGGGCCGGGAGGTACGCCACATTCGGAGCAAGGCCAGCGGACGGGTGCCGGACGACCGGTCTCGCCCGCTCATGGGCAGCCGCTTCAGGAGCGCTCTGCTCGAGGCCAGGCCGGGTCCGGTAAGGCTGGGCCAGGACATGCATCCGGGGCTACGCCGCAACCAGTACCACCGCAGTCGGCGCACAGTCAGGAAGGCCTGCCGGCTCATAGCGCGCGTGTTCAACAACCCGGCCAGGACCAGCGAGCGCCGAGCCAGCCCGGCCATCGTCAGCAGGGCCTGGGCCAGCAGGGTCGGGGCCAAGAGAGTCTGGGCCAGGCAGGGCCGGGTCATGCGGGGCCGGGTCAGCAAGGTCTAGGTCATGCGGGGCCGGGCCAGCAAGGTCTGGGTCAAGCGGGGCCGGGCCAGCAAGGTTCGGGTCAAACTGGACAGCGTCAGCGAGGGCCGGTTCAGCCTGCGCAGCCTCAGCAGGTGTCAGGCCAGCGGCAGCCGGGTCTGCGGCCTGAGGAAAGCCAGGGAGGTCCGAGCCAGTCTGGTCGAGGCCGGTCTGGCGCCGCAGCTGGTCATGCGAGTGCCGATTCGGTCGAAGGGCCGGCGCGCAGTGGACCGCAACTGCCAGAGCGGGCCCGCGGGGGTCGTGCTGCGGCCGGCATGGCTGCGAGCGGGCGGGGTGCTGCCAGCCGGCCTGGCACGACGACCGGCGGTGTTGCCGGGAGTGCCCGCGTCGCTGGTGCGGCCGCCGTACCGGGAAGCGCGGTTGCCGGGAACGCCGCGGCAGAAAACGCTGCTAGGAACGCTCCCGGACACACTTCCATGAGAAACGCCGCAGCGACGGGCCAGGCAGCAACAGGCAGTGCCGCGATTGGTAGCGCCAGCACTGGCAGCGTCGCGGCGGGCGATGGTGTGGCAGGGACCGCTACCACCGGCCACGGCGCGACGGGCAAGACCGGGAAGGCTTCCGTCGGGAGCAACCGCGCTGGTCGTGCGGCCGCGGGGAGTTCTTCGGTGGCAGGACCTTCGGGCCCCGAGGGGGAGCGAGCGGTCGGGCCGGCGGCGACGTCGGTCCGGGTACGGGCGGCCGCGGGTCCGGCCGACGTCGACGGCGCGGAGTCCGGGGGACCGCTGGGGAGTTTGCGGGGTGCCCGGTCGGAGCTGCGGAACCAGATGCGGGCCAAACGGCGCCTGCGGGTGGTGACCTTGCTCTCGTTGAGCGTGCTCGTGTTGGGCCTGCTGCCGTTGGTGTTCGGCGTACGGTCCGCTTTCCAGGATCCGGTGTTCCAGTCACTCGACGCGTTGCAGGTGCCGGGGTGGGCGGGGCGGGACGTCGATGACCAGAGTGACGGCAGTCGATGGTGTTTCCTGGATTGCCGGTTCCGGGAGCGCACTGCGCAGTCTGAGCGGCCGTTCGAGGAGACGAGCCAGACCTACGCTGCCGCGTTGCAGTCGGCGGGTTGGAAGGCGCGTGCCGGACAGTGCACGGATCAGCCCGGCATGCAGGGGAAGTACACCTGCTGGACCCGGGATGAGTTCACTCTGGACCTGTATGTCCGGCAGCCCGAGTGCGCGGTCGACGCCGTGGCGAAACGGGATCCTGCGGTGGTGCCGTCGACCGGCCCGGATGGGACCGTGGTGACGCCCGATCCGGCGAAATGTGTCGGCTCGACCGTGACGATCAAGGTGCAGAACGCGGTGACTGACGTCCGGGGACGGACGGAGCCGGCGGTGGATCCGTCGCTGATCGGCGAGACACCGGACCCCGTGTTGACGAACGACCCGCTGCTCACCCCGTCGCCCGCGGCCTCCTGACACCACGGCGCAGCGGGCACCGAGGCGTCGTGACGCGGACCGCAGTGACGGACGGTAGGGTCTGCACGTTGTCACGCTTAGCGGTCCGTCGGTAGAGGAGACGCGTGTAATGAACGCCGGAGAAATTGCAGGCCTGATCGCGGCGGGCGCGTTCCTGATGCTCGTGTTGGTGCTTGCTGTGCCGATTCTCAAGCTCCGGCACACCGTGGACGCGGCCACGCAGGCCATCAACGATCTGAACGACCGGACCGGCCCGCTGCTCGGCGGGGTTACCGAGACGGTGGAGAATGTCAACACCGCGCTGGGCCAGGTGCAGGTCTCTTTGGACGGTGTGAACGTCCAGCTCGCCAAGGTCGACACGATGACCGAGCACGCGCAGAACGTCACGGCGAACGTTGCCAACCTGGTCACCGTCGTGTCTGCCGCCGCCGCGAATCCGCTGGTCAAGGTCGCCTCGTTTGGGTACGGGTTGCGTAAGGCCGCCGCCGCGCGCCGGCACGCCGAAGAGGAGCGCGACATCCGCGCCACGCTGAAGCAGCGCCGCAAGTCCCGCTGACGCTGAAGAACGAAACCGGAGAGAGTCCCATGAAGCGGTTGCTCTGGCTGGGCGTGGGCCTGGCTGTCGGTGCCATCATCGTGCGCAAGGCTACGCAGAAGGCCAACGAGTTCACCCCGTCGGGCATCGCCACCTCGTTGTCGGAATCCGCTGGCGGCCTCGTCGAGTCGCTGCGTAGCTTCGTGGACGACGTCCGCGTGGGGATGGCCGAGCGTGAGCAGGAGATCCACGCGGCGTTCGCTGCGGGTGAGCTCTACGAGGACAAGTTCGCGGAGCTGCGCGACGACGAGGGGGATCGGCGATGAAGACAGCGGAGATCAAGCGGCGTTTCCTGGCGCATTTCGAGGCGAACGGGCACACGGTTGTCCCGAGCGCTCCGCTGCCGGCTATCGACGACCCGAACCTGCTGTTCATCAACGCGGGCATGGTCCAGTTTGTGCCGTTTTTCCTGGGTCAGCGCACCCCGCCGTACCGCACGGCAGTGTCGGTGCAGAAGTGCATCCGGACGCCGGACATCGACGAGGTCGGCAAGACCAGTCGGCACGGCACGTTCTTCCAGATGAACGGCAACTTCTCGTTCGGCGACTACTTCAAGGCCGGGGCGGTCAAGCTCGCCTGGGAGCTGTCGACCAGGTCGGTGGCGGACGGCGGTTTCGGGCTGGACGCGGACCGGATCTGGCCGACGGTCTACCTGGACGACGACGAGGCGTACGAGCTGTGGCGCGGCATCGGCGTCCCCACCGAGCACATCGTGCGCCGCGGCAAGAAGGACAACTACTGGCACATGGGCATCCCCGGTCCGGCGGGCCCGTGCTCAGAGCTGTTCTACGACCGTGGCCCGGCGTACGGCCGCGAGGGTGGTCCGGAGGTCGACGAGGACCGCTACCTGGAGTTCTGGAACCTGGTCTTCATGCAGGTGGAAATCACCAACGTGAAGAGCAAGGAAGACTTCACCATCGTCGGTGACCTGCCCGCGCAGAACATTGACACGGGCATGGGCCTGGAGCGCATCGCGTCGATCCTGCAGGGCGTCGACAACCTGTACGAGATCGACGAGGTCCGCCCGATCCTGGCGCGTGCGGCGGAGCTGACCGGCAAGGAGTACGGCAAGCAGTCCGGCCAGGCCGCCTCCGAGAGCCACCCCGACGACGTCCGCCTCCGCGTGATCGCCGACCACGTCCGCACCTCGCTGATGCTGATCGGTGACGGCGTGGTGCCGTCGAACGAGGGCCGCGGCTACGTGCTGCGCCGGATCATGCGGCGGGCGATCCGGGCGATGCGGCTGCTGGGCTGGCAGGACAAGGCGCTGCCCGAGCTGCTGCCGATCGCGCGCGACTGCATGGCGCCGTCCTACCCGGAGCTGGCGCAGGAGTTCGAGCGGATCTCCACGTACGCGTACGCGGAGGAGGACGCGTTCCTCTCGACGTTGCGTTCGGGCACGACGATCCTCGACACGGCGATCACGGACACTCGGGCGAAGGGCGGCAAGGCGCTGTCCGGCGCGCAGGCGTTCCAGCTGCACGACACGTACGGTTTCCCGATCGACCTGACCCTGGAGATCGCGGCGGAGCAGGGCCTGTCCGTCGACCAGGAGGGTTTCCGCCGGTTGATGGCGGACCAGCGGTCCCGTGCGAAGGCGGACGCCGCCGCGCGCAAGACGGGCCATGCGGACCTGTCGTCCTACCGGTCGGTGCTGGACGATGGTGGTCCGATCGAGTTCACCGGCTACGCCGAGGTGTCTCGGGAGTCGCGAGTGCGGGCGCTGCTCGGCTCCGGCGGCACGCGGGTCGAGGCGGCGGGTGAGGGCGAGTACGTCGAGCTGGTCCTGGACAGCACCCCGTTCTATGCCGAGGGCGGCGGCCAGCAGGCGGACACCGGCCTGATCAACGTCGGTGGCGGCCAGGTCGAGATCGTCGACGTGCAGCAGCCGGTGCCGGGCCTGATCGTGCACAAGGCGCGGGTGGTCCGGGGCGAGGTGCGCGCGGGTGAGGCCGGCTTCGCGGAGATCGACGTGACCCGCCGCAAGGCGATCTCGCGGTCGCACACCGCGACCCACCTGATCCACCAGACGATGCGCGCGTTCCTCGGGGAGTCGGCGACCCAGGCGGGTTCGCTGAACGCCCCGGGCCGGCTGCGGTTCGACTTCAACACCCCGGGCGCGGTGCAGCCGAGTGTGCTGCACGACGTGGAGCAGCAGGTCAATGAGGTGCTGCTGCGCGACCTCGAAGTGCACGCGTTCATCACCTCGCAGGAAGAAGCGCGCCGGCTCGGCGCGATGGCCCTGTTCGGGGAAAAGTACGGCGACGAGGTTCGCGTGGTGGAGGTCGGCGACTACGCCCGTGAACTCTGTGGCGGCACGCATGTGGCTCGCTCGGGCCAGCTGGGCCTGGTGAAGATCCTCACCGAGTCGTCGATCGGCTCGGGTGTCCGCCGGGTCGAGGCGCTGGTGGGCATCGACGCGTTCGGCTTCCTGGCGAAGGAGCACCTGCTGGTGTCCCGGATCGCGGAGCTGTTCCGGGTGCCCGGCGATCAGGTGGCGGACCGGGTCGAGCAGACCGTGACGGCGCTGCGTGATGCCGAGAAGGAGCTGGAGAAGATGCGCGCCCAGATGGTGCTGGGTGGTGCGGGTGCGCTGGCTGCGCAGGCCCGGGACTTGCGGGGTGTGGCGTTCGTCGGTGCCGAGGCGCCCGAGGGCGCGGCGGCCAACGATGTGCGTACGCTGGCGCAGGAAATTCGCGGGAAGATCGACGCCGGCCGGCCCGCCGTGGTCGCGGTCGCGGCCCGGACCAACGGCAAGGCGTCGCTGATCGTGGCGCTCAACGCGGTAGCCAAGGACCGCGGCCTGTCCGCGGCCGACCTGGTCAAGGGCGCGTTGTCCGGCCGGGGTGGCGGTAACGCCGACCTGGCGCAGGGTGGCGGAGTGCCCGCGGACCAGGTTCCGGCGCTGCTGGCGGCGGTCGAGAAGGCGGTCGGTGACGCCGCCTGAAGGGACGGGTGGCGCCATGTTCGCACTGCCGCGGGGTAGGCGGCTGGGCGTCGATGTCGGTAAGGTGCGCGTCGGGGTCGCACTCTGTGACCCCGACGGGATCCTCGCCACCCCCCTGGTAACGGTCTCCCGTGACATGGCGGCGGCGCCCGATGCCGTCCCTAGCGACATCGCCGAGCTCGTCCGCCTCGTGGGGGAGCACGAGGTGGTGCAGATCGTGGTGGGACTCCCGGTACGCCTGAATGGTGCCGAGGGACCTGCCGCCGCGGACATCCGCGCGTACTCACTGCGACTCGAACAGGCGGTTGGGCCGGTTCCGGTCGTGCTGGCGGACGAACGGATGTCGACCGTGGTG
Organism: Actinoplanes sp. NPDC051859; assembly: GCF_044452725.1. Classification (NCBI taxonomy): domain Bacteria; kingdom Bacillati; phylum Actinomycetota; class Actinomycetes; order Micromonosporales; family Micromonosporaceae; genus Actinoplanes; species Actinoplanes sp. NPDC051859. Next base: position 146,019 of record NZ_JBITBX010000012.1, read on the forward strand.
GCGACCCGTAGGCTTGCCGAGCGAGGAGTTCGGGGTAAGCGGCAACGGGCGGTCGTCGATCAGGCGGCTGCGGTGGAGATCCTGCAGAGCTGGCTGGACGCACAGCGGAGGCAGACGAGATGATCGACGAGCTGGACCTGGCGTTCGACGAACAGGTCGAACGTGGGAAACCCCGTCACCGGCGGGGTTCTCGCGGCGCCCAGGGCGGCAAGGGCAGGTCCACCGTCGCGTTTCTGATGGTGTTCGTGTTGCTCGGTGTGCTGGGCGTGGGCGGCTATCTCGGCTTCGAGAAGGTCAAGGGTTTCTTCACTGCCGCCGATTACGACGGTGCAGGCTCGGGCGAGGTGGAAGTCACCCTCCCCGAGGGGTCGTCGCTGACCGAGATCGGCAACAAGCTCGCCGAGGCCGACGTGGTGAAGAGCCCGGCTGCGTTCATCGATGCGGCCGAGGCGAACCCGCGCGGCAAGAACATCCAGCCGGGCACCTACAAGATGCGCGAACAGATGTCCGCCGAGAACGCCGTCACGATGTTGCTGGACCCGAAGACCCGCATCACCAACGGCGTGACCATTCCCGAGGGAAAGACTTCGGTCGAGATCTATGCGGTCCTGTCGAAGGCGACCGGCGTGCCGGTCAAGGACTTCCAGGAGGCGGCCAAGGACCCCGAGGCCTTGGGCGTGCCGGATTTCTGGTTCAACCGTACGGACGAGCAGAAGGTCACCAAGTCGATCGAGGGTTTCCTCTTCCCGGACACCTACGAGTTTCCGCCGAAGGGCACCGCGAGCGATTACCTGAAGCTGATGGTGAAGCACTTCCTGTCGGTGGCGCAGGAAGTCGACTTCGTGAAGAAGTCGGAGAACGACCGGCGCATCAGCCCGTACGAGGTGTTGACCGTGGCGTCGCTGTCGCAGGCCGAGGCGGGTAACGCGGAGGACCTCGGCAAGGTGTCCCGGGTGGCGTACAACCGGCTCTATGGCACCGAGTTCCACTGCAAGTGCCTGGAGTTCGACGTCGGCATCAACTACTACTACCGGATTACCGGCAAGCCGACGAAGTCGTCCGGTCAGATGACGACGGCCGAGCTGCGCGACCCGAAGAACCCGTATCGCCTGCATGGTAAGGACGGTTTGACGCCTACGCCGATCAACAACCCCGGCAAGGCCGCGTTGGAAAGCGCGGTCGCGCCACCGAAGGGTGATTGGCTGTACTTCGTCGCGATCGACAAGCAGGGGCATTCGGCGTTCACCGCGGATTACAACCAGCATTTAGCCAACATCGAGAAGGCCAAGAAGAACGGCGTCCTCTAGGGTCGGTCCCGTGCCTTCGAATTCCGGCCGCCGGGCGGCTGTCTGCGGCAAGCCGATTGTTCACTCACTGTCGCCGGTCGTTCACGCGGCGGGGTTCGCCGCCACGGGACTGCTCGATTGGACGTACACGGCGATGGAGTGCGCCGAGTCCGAGCTGGCTGACCGGGTCGCCAGCCTGGGCCCGGAATGGGCTGGCTTGTCCCTGACCATGCCGCTCAAGGAAGCGGCCTTGACGGTAGCCGCGGCCGCGTCGCCGGTCGCGGTCGCGACCGGCGCGGCAAACACTCTGGTACGCCGGGACGACGGCACCTGGTTCGCCGACAACACCGACGTCCCCGGCATGGTCCGGGTGCTCCGCGACGCGGGTGTGGCCGGAGGCTCATCCCATCAGCAGCAGGGCGTTCCGTCAGTGGCCGTGCTGGGGGGCGGTGGCACGGCCCGAGCGGCGTTGGCCGCCGCGGCCGAGCTCGGCGCCGCCGAGGTGACGGTGGTTACCCGTCGCCGTGAGGCGCTTGCCGAGTTGGCTCCGGCCGCCGCCGCGTTGGGCGTAACGATCGTCGGAATGGGCTGGCCGGACGCTGCTGCGGCCTTCGGCGCCGATGCGGTCATCTCGACCGTGCCGAAGGGGGCCGCCGATCATCTCGCCTTGCAGGTGCACTGGCGGCCCGGCACGGTGCTCTTCGACGCGATCTACGACCCGTGGCCAACCCCGCTCGCCGCCTCGGCGATCACGCACGGCGTTCGAGTGGTGTCCGGCCTCGATCTGCTGCTCGCCCAGGCGATCGGCCAGTTCGAGCTGTTCACCGGCATCTCCCCAGCCCCGGAGGCCGCCATGCGCGAAGCCCTGCTCGCCGCAGCGGCCGTGCGTTGACGAATGGCGCTGCGGCCGCCGTGCGTTGACGAATGGCGCTGCGGCCGCCGTGCGTTGACGAATGGCGCTGCGGCTGCCGTGCGCTGACGTAGGGCGCCACGGCCGCCCGGGTGTTGCGCAGCGAGCAGCTACGTCGTCCGGCGGGATTGGACGGTGAGCAGCAGCATTGCCAGGAGAGCGGCCACGGCGAAGGTGAGCACGGCCGCAGCCATCGGCACGCCTTTACCCGGATCGCTCAGGCCGACGAGCGGCGCCGCCAGCGCGGCGATCACTGACTGGATGCCGCCCATGACCGCCGCGGCGGTTCCGGCCCGGTCAGGGTGCCGGTCCAGGGCCAGCGCGGTCGCGTTCGGCATCACCATGCCGATCACACCGACCATCACGAACAGGCCTGCGGCCAGGGCGATCAGCGCGCCGAGCAAGGCCGCCACCAGCACCAGGACACCGGCAAGGGCTTGCGTGACCAGGGCGGTGCGGAGCAGCCCGCGGGGTGCGAACCGGTCCAGGAGGCGGCCGTTCGCCTGACTCAGCCCGATCAGGGCGCAGGCGTTCACTCCGAACAGGACGCTGAACAGCGTCGGCGACATGCCGTACCCGTCCTGGAAGACGAACGGCGAGCCGGAGAGGTAGCTGAACATGGCCGCGAAGACGAAGGACTGGGCGAGTGTGTAGCCCACGTACACCCGGTCGGCGAGCAGCGAGCGGGCGGTACGGGCGGTGTCGCGCAGACCACCGGGACTGCGTCGGTCCTCGGGCAGTGTCTCCGGCATTCGCCACGCGAGCAGCGCGGTCAGCAGGGCGGCGATGACGCCGAGCACGACGAAGATGCCGTGCCAGGACGTGACCTTCAGCACTGCGCTGCCCAGCAGCGGCGCTGCGATCGGTGCCACCCCGAAGATCAGGGTGAGCTGCGAGAAGAACTTCGCCGCTTCGACTCCGGAGTAGAGGTCGCGGACGATGGCGCGTGCGACGACCACACCGACTCCGCCGGCGAATCCCTGCAACAGTCGCGTGCCGGCAAGCAGGGGCGCACTCGGCGCCAGCGCGCAGAGCAGGGAGCAGACCGCATAGGCCCCCACTCCCAGCAGCATCGGCCGGCGTCGTCCCCACCGGTCGCTGAGTGGGCCGCAGACGAGTTGTCCCAGCGCCAGGCCGATGAGGCAGGTCGTGAGCGACAGCTGCACCGAGGTGGGCTGCACGTGTAGGTCGGCGGCGATGGCGGGGAAGGCGGGCAGGTACATGTCGAGCGAGAGCGGCCCGATCGCGGTGACGAGCCCGAGCATGACCACCAGCAGCGGGCCGTGCGGCGCCCGGGTGGTGCCGGGGCTCGGCGCCGGGGAATTCTGCGCGGGGGAGTTCGGTGCGGTGGGCTGCGGAGACACCCGAGGAAGATACCTCTGACTTTTCGTCCTGCAGGCCCAGATGGTCCGGAAGGCAGGCCCAGATGGTCCGGAAGGCAGGCCCAGATGGTCCGGAAGGTAGGACTGCCCCGGGCTCGCGGCGGCTGCGATGATCCCCATGACAGACTGTGACCCGTGTTGCGCTGGCTGACCGCAGGGGAATCGCACGGACCGGCGCTCGTCGCCCTGATGGAGGGCGTGCCCGCCGGGGTGCGGGTGACGAGCGAGGACATCGGTCGTGATCTCGCACGTCGCCGCCTCGGCTATGGCCGCGGCGCGCGGATGTCGTTCGAGCGCGACGAGATCGAGGTGGTCGGCGGCATCCGGCACGGGCTCACGCTCGGTAGCCCGGTGGCGCTGCGCGTCGGCAACTCCGAATGGCCGAAGTGGCAGACGGTGATGGCCGCCGATCCGGTGGATCCGGCGGAGCTGGCGGCGCAGGCCCGCAACGCGCCGCTGACCCGGCCCCGGCCCGGCCACGCCGACCTCGCGGGCATGCAGAAGTACGGCCACACCGACGCCCGGCCCATCCTGGAGCGCGCCAGCGCCCGGGAGACGGCAGCTCGGGTGGCTGTCGGCGTGGTGGCGAAGGCCCTGATCAAGCAGGCGCTCGGCATCGACATCGTCTCGCACGTCATCGAGCTCGGCTCCGTCGCCGCGAAGCCGGGCATGCTGCCGGTGCCCGAGGACGCCGACCGCATCGACGCCGACCCGCTGCGCTGCCTCGACCCGGAGGCCAGTGCGCGCATGGTGGCCGAGGTGGACGCGGCGAAGAAGGACGCGGACACTCTCGGTGGCATCGTGGAAGTGCTCGCTTACGGCGTACCTCCGGGTCTGGGGTCGCATGTGCAGTGGGACCGCAAGTTGGACGCCCGGCTTGCCACCGCGCTGATGTCCATCCAGTCGGTGAAGGGCGTGGAGATCGGCGACGGCTTCACCCAGGCCCGGTCCCGGGGCTCGGTCGCGCATGACGAGATCGTTCCGACGCCGGCGGGCGTGAAGCGGGTCACCGACCGGGCCGGTGGCCTGGAAGGCGGCATCACCAACGGCGAGTGCCTGCGGGTCCGCGCCGCGCTCAAGCCGATCTCCTCGCTCAACCGGGCGCTGCAGACGGTCGATGTCACCACCGGCGAGCCCACCACCGCCATCAACCAGCGGTCCGACGTCTGCGCCGTCCCGGCCGGCGCGGTGGTGGCCGAGGCGATGGTCGCCCTGGTGCTCGCTGAGGCGGCCACCGAGAAGTTCGGCGGCGACTCGGTCGCGGAGATCCAGCGCAACCTGGCCGGATACCTCGACAGTCTGTTGATTCGCTGATGGCGCCGGTGGCCGTGCTCGTCGGCCCGCCCGGCGCTGGCAAGACCACGGTCGGCCAGGCGGTCGCGGCGCTGCTCGGCGTCGCGTTCGCCGACACCGACCACCTGATCGCGGCGCGGGCCGGCAAAGCCATCCCGGAGATTTTCTTCGACGACGGCGAGGACGAGTTCCGCCGGCTCGAACGCGAGACGATCGCCGCCGAGCTGGGCTCGTTCGACGGTGTGCTCGCACTCGGCGGCGGTGCCGTCCTCGACTCTGGCACCCGTGCACTACTGGCGGCGCACCGGGTGGTTTTTCTGACGGTCGAGCTGGCCGACGCGGTCAAACGAGTCGGTCTCGGCTCGGGCCGCCCGCTGCTGAGCGTGAATCCGCGGGCGACCCTCAAATACCTGATGGACCAGCGCCGCCCGCTCTATCAGGAGGTTGCCACGCACACCGTGCCGACCGGTGGACGCACCCCGGACGAGCTGGCCGCCGACATCGTCGCCCTGCTCAAGGCCTAGCTTCCAGCGCCTCCAGCCGCCGCACCAGCGGCGCAATCTCCGCCCGTACGGCGGTGAGCAGGCCCTCGGTCGGCGTCGCGGCCTTGAGGTGCGCGTAGCCCGCCATCGCCGTCGCCACCGCTCGCCGGGTCGTTTTGGCGTCGACGCCCAGCTCGCGCAAGGTGCGCCCGGCGGCGCCGTCCGGCTCGGCGGCCAGCGCGATCACCAGGTGCTCGCAGCCGACGTAGTTGTGGCCCAGCGCCACCGCCTCAGCCACGGTCAACTCGACGACGTTCGCGGCGGCGGTGCTGAACCGGAGCCCTTCGCCGCCGCCCGGCTCCGGATCGTCCGGTGCGGTGATCGCCGCGGGGTCCATCTCCAGCGCGGACAGGATCCGCAGCGCCAGATTGCCGCCTTCGGCGAGCACTCCGTGCAGGAGGTGCCCGGTGGTCACCGTCCCTGCACTCGTCTCGCGCGCCCGCTGGACGGCCAACGACACCGCCGTCACCGTACGCGCGGTGAACTGTGGGAGCCGGTCGGTGAGCTCAGCGGCGTCCAACTCGCCCAGCACGGTCTGCCGGATCGTGGTGATCCGCCGGATGGCCTGCTCCAACGCCCGTTGGCAAATGGCCGACACGGGCAACCCGGCGGCACGCACGGCCTCGGCGAGCTCGTCGGGAAGGTACACGTTGATTTTCGGCATGGCTCATAGCTAACCCCTACTGGGGTTAGCTGTCTATAACCCCATACGGCCGGCATTAGCATCGAGGCCGATGGACGACATGACCCGTATCTCCGTTGCCGGTGACCGCCCCTACGACGTGCTGGTCGGCCGAGACCTGCTCAGCGCCCTACCGGGGCTGCTCGACGGTGCAGTACGCGTCGCGGTCCTCTACGCCGCGCCGCTCCAACAGCACGCCGAGGCCGCCGCGGACGTCCTGCGCGCCGCTGGGATGCGCCCGCTGCCGATCGAGGTGCCGGACGCCGAGGCCGGGAAGTCGATCGAGGTCGCTGCGCGGTGCTGGGACGAGCTGGGGGCGGCGGGCTTCACGCGTACGGATGCGGTGGTCGGAGTCGGCGGAGGAGCAGTGACCGACCTCGCCGGGTTCGTGGCCTCCGCCTGGCTGCGCGGGGTGCGCTGGGTGCCCGTCTCGTCGTCGCTGCTCGGCATGGTCGACGCGGCAGTCGGCGGCAAGACCGGCGTGAACACCGCCGCCGGCAAGAACCTGGTCGGCGCGTTCTACCCGCCCGCCGGCGTGCTCTGCGACCTCGACCTGTTCGCGACGCTGCCCGCCGACGACCTGCTCGCCGGGCTCGCCGAAGTCGTCAAATGCGGCTTCATCGCCGACCCCGCCATTCTCGACCTGATCGAAGCCGACCCGGCGAAAGCCACCGATCCGCACGGCCCCGAAGTGCGTGAACTGGTCGAACGCGCCATCCAGGTGAAAGTCGACGTCGTCGGGGTCGACCTGCGCGAATCCGGGCTGCGCGAAATCCTCAACTACGGGCACACCCTCGCCCACGCCATCGAAAACCGCGAGCAATACACCTGGAAACACGGCCATGCGGTCGCCGTGGGCCTGGTCTACGCCGCCGAGCTGAGCCGCCTCACCGGCCACCTCGACGACGCCACCGCCGCCCGGCACAAGGCGGCGCTCGAACTGCTCGGCCTGCCGGTGTCCTACCCGGCGGACGCCTGGGCCGACCTGCTCGCCGCGATGCGCATCGACAAGAAGGCCCGCGCCGACACGCTGCGATTCGTGCTGCTCGACGGCCTGGCCCACCCCAGCACCGTGGCCATCGCCGACGAAACAGTCCTGGAACGCGCGTACACGGCGGTGGCCCGATGAACCGCGTCGTCGTCCTCAACGGGCCCAACCTCGGTCGGCTCGGCACCCGGCAAGTCGACGTGTACGGCCTCACCACGTACGCCGACCTGGTCTCGATGTGTGAAGAGACCGGCCGCGAGCTGGAGCTGGAGGTGGCAGTCCGGCAGACCGACGCCGAACACGAAATGCTGGCCTGGCTGCACGCCGCCGCCGACGACCACACCCCCGTGGTGCTCAACCCAGGCGCCTGGTCCCACTACTCGTACGCCATCCGCGACGCCTGCGCCCTGCTGCAGGCGCCCCTGGTCGAGGTGCACATCTCCAACATTCACGCCCGCGAGCAATTCCGGCACCACTCCGTCGTCTCCGCCGTCGCCACCGGCGTCATCGCTGGCCTCGGCGTCGACGGCTACCGGCTCGCCCTGCGGCACATCGCCGGACTGCTCTGAGGGTTGCTCCGCCCCGATTCGCTGGTTGGCGGTCCGCGCCGGTAAACTCCACCGGTCATCTCTACGTTCAAGAACAAGGCAGGACATGGCTTCCACCAACGACCTGAAAAACGGCCTGGTTCTCAACCTCGACGGCGATCTGTGGGCCGTGATCGAGTTCCAGCACGTCAAGCCGGGCAAGGGTGGGGCATTCGTGCGCACCACGCTCAAAAACGTGCTTTCCGGCAAGGTCGTGGACAAGACCTTCAACGCCGGCACGAAGGTCGACACCGCGACGGTCGACAAGCGCACCATGCAGTACCTGTACCTGGACGGTGAGGACTACGTCTTCATGGACCTGGACACCTTCGAGCAGATCCACGTCTCCGGCGCCACGGTCGGCGACGCGGCCAACTACCTCCTCCCCGAGGCCGAGGCCACCATCGCGACCCACGAGGGCGTGCCGCTCTACATCGAGCTGCCGACCAGCGTCTTCCTCGAAGTGACCTACACCGAGCCCGGCCTGCAGGGCGACCGCTCGACCGGCGGCACCAAGCCCGCCACCGTCGAGACCGGCGCGACCGTCCAGGTTCCGCTCTTCATCACCACCGGCGAAAAGATCAAGGTCGACACCCGCGACGGCCGTTACCTCGGCCGCAGCTGATGGCGGAAGGCCCCAAGACGCAGATGCCTGCGCGCCGCAAGGCGCGCAAGCGCGCACTCGACGTCCTCTACGAGGCCGACCTGCGCGACCTGCCCCCGAACCAGGTCATGGCCACCTACCTGGAGCGGATCGCCAAGCCCCACCCGGACCACCTGGAATACAGCATCGGCCTGGTCGAAGGCGTCGCCCGCCACCTCGACCGGATCGACGAGCTCATCGCCAGCTACGCCGAAGGCTGGACCCTCGACCGCATGCCGGTCGTCGACCGCAACCTGGCCCGCATCGCCGTCTACGAACTGCTCTACCTCCCCGAGATCGACGACCCGGTCGCCATCTCCGAGGCCGTCGAGCTCGCCAAGCAGATGTCGACGGACGACAGCCCCCGCTTCCTCAACGGCATCCTCGGCCGCATCGCCGAATTCGCCACCCGGTAACCACCCGGCGCAGCACCCCGAAGCCCGCATCGCACCCGCGATGCGGGCTTTCGTCATTCCCCGCACCCTGTGCAAGTCTGGTCGTCGTGACCACACCCGCGGACTTCACCCCCGCCCGCGTGATCGAGGTGGCGCAGGCCGCAGCGCGGGCGATGGATCTGCCGAGCAGACGGCCCAACTGATCCGGCTGGGCTCGAACGGGATCGTCCGCCTCCCCGGCGGGATCATCGCCCGGGTCGGCCGCGACTCTTCCTGGTGGGAGACTTCCGACCGCGAGGTCCAGCTCGCCCCTGGCCGGTGGCGCTGCCGGTGGATATCGCAGGCCACCCCGTCACGTTCTGGATCGAGCTGGACATCTCGCCAACGCCGCCAGGCATGGACGAGCTGGGCACCATCCTGCGCCAACTACACAGTGCCACGGTCGATCTTCGGCTGCCCGCCCTCGACCCGTGGGGCCACACTCCAGACCGCATTCAGCAGGCGCCCATCGAGGAGCGGCAGCGGCGGATTCTGGGGAATGTTCTCGCTGTCCTTCGGGACCAGTGGGCCGCTGTCACGTTCACCCTCGGCGACGGCCTCCTCCACGGCGACGCCCACCTCGGCGAGTTGACCCGCGGTCAGCCTTTTCGCTGCCCGCGCCTGCGCGAACCGTTCGTTGCGAGCCACCTGGACCTCCGCCTCGACTGAGCCCCAGTCTCCCGGCTGCGAGCCGGCCTCCGAAAGCTGTCCCTGCTCAGAATGCCGGTCAAGATGCTGACTCGTCCTCCGGGCAACGTTCCGTTCCCCCGACTGCTCCGACGCGGGAAAGTCCCGGCATGAGACATCGACGACGCCGACGCCTGGTGCGCAGAGCCAGATGCACCTGCGGTCTGACCTGGCCTTGCCCAGATTCTGTGGCCTGGCCCGAAGCCTCACCTATTCCGGATGGCCAGACCCGGCACCCATGGAACGCGCCGACCACCGTGCTCCCGTCCTGTGGTGAACCGCGGGTCGGTCGGCCCGGATGGCTGGCGCTCGGTCAGCAGTACCGCAGCCGCCTCCGTTCCGATCGGACGGCCTGAGCGTCATGCTGCGTAACGACCTGATCGTGCTGCTGAGCCAGTACGACAACGACACCGTGACGGTCGACGTGCGAGGAATCATGATCGACATCGAGTCGGTCGGCACCGACCGGGACAGCCTCGTCCTTCACCTCCATCGAGATGACGTACACAGCGTCATGCAGAACGCTGCGCGGAAGTCACGTGACCCGAAGTAACTTCGGGCACGCAAAAGCCCGCATCGCAAAGGCGATGCGGGCTTCCAAATCCAACCTCAGCCACAACCCGGTGTAACCGCCACCAAAGTCGGATCGCGCCCGTCGTTGTCGAGGGCGCCGAAACGGACAAGGCGTTCTTTGCCGTGGTCCGTTTCGGTGTCCTCGACAACGACCCTCAGGGGCGCGATCCACGCCGAGCGAAGCGAGGCCATGTAACAGCCATGGAACAGCTCAGCTCGCGAAGAAGGCGCGGGGGTCGGCGACCAGGACGCCGGCTTCGGTGAGGCGCTCGATCAAGCCGGACGGCGAGATGTCGTACACGATGGCGAGGGCGCGCAGGTCGTCGGCGCGGATCGAGAGGACGCGGCCGTTGTAGTCGCCGCGCTGCTGCTGGATGGCGCGGGCGTAGCGGGCGACGTAGGCGAGGTCTTCGCCGGCGGCGTCGTACAGCTTCTCGAGGTCGAGGACGATCTTGTTGGTGGCTTCGAGCCGGACGCCGCTGCCGTCGGGCAGCAGCTCGGAGACGGGCACGCGGTAGAAGTCGGCCAGCTCGGCCAGGCGGGAGACGGTGACGGCACGGTCTCCACGCTCGTACGAGCCCACCACGACGGCCTTCCAGCGGCCGTTCGACTTCTCTTCCACGCCCTGCAGAGAGAGGCCCTGCTGCTGGCGGATGGAGCGCAGGCGGGCGCCCAACGACTTGGCGTACTCAGACGGCATTCGGAAACTCCAAAACTGTGCTGGCCCGGGGGGTTCTTCCCCCGGATCGCTACGCTGCGTGACGGTACGGAGTTTGGCAGCCCGGGTCAAGTGTCGGCCGAGGAGTCGCCGAACCAGGGGGAAAGTTGCCCGCATTCGTCCGACTGGTTCCGGGGTCAGCCAGGTCACCATGGTCAACGCTGCGCTCACTGGTAACGTTGCGTCAGCCATCGGGTGGCCCTTGATCGGGGTCCCCGCCGGCCTGCACGTTAAACACCGACGTCCTTTAACGACCTGTCCCGTGAGGCAGGGAAGGAGGTCAGCCGTGGCGTACCCACGTGCCGACACCACCAAGATCATTCTTTCGGGTGCCGACCTGCATCGGGTGGTCGACCGGATCGCTCATCAGATCCTGGAGAAGACCTCCGGCGCCACCGACACCGTGCTGCTGGGCATTCCGACCCGCGGCGTTCCGCTGGCCCGCCGACTCGCCGCCCGGATCCACGCCTTCGAGGGCGTGGACATTCCGGTCGGGGCGTTAGACATCACTCTCTACCGCGACGATCTGCGGATGAACGCCACCCGGGCGCTCGGTAAGACCGACATTCCGCCGGGTGGGCTGGACGGCCGCCGGGTCATTCTCGTCGACGACGTGCTGTTCTCCGGCCGGACCGTGCGGGCCGCGCTGGACGCGCTCAGCGACGTCGGCCGCCCGAGTTCGGTGCAGCTCGCTGTGCTGGTCGACCGGGGGCACCGGGAGCTGCCGATCCGCGCTGACTATGTCGGCAAGAACATCCCGACCGCGCTGGCCGAGAAGGTCCGCGTCTCCCTCGCCGAAACCGACGACGGCGTCGACGAGGTCAAGCTCTTCGGCGGTGCCGCATGAGTGCGCGCGATGTGGCAGGCCGCGAGGCAGCGGGCCGCGAGGCAGCGGGCCGCGAGGCAGCGGGCCGCGAGGCAGCGGGCCGCGAGACTGAGGATGGTGCCGCGTGATCAAGCATTTGCGTTCCGCCGCGGATCTGGACGCGGACACCGCCACACTGATCCTGGACACCGCCGCCGAAATGGCGACGCTAGCCGGCCGCGAGGTCAAGAAGCTGCCGACGCTGCGCGGCCGCACGGTTGTCAATCTGTTCTATGAGGACTCCACCCGGACCCGGATCTCCTTCGAAGCTGCGGCCAAGCGGCTTTCCGCGGACGTCATCAACTTCTCGGCCAAGGGGTCCAGCGTCTCCAAGGGCGAGAGCCTGAAGGACACGGCGCTGACCCTGCAGGCGATGGGCGCCGACGCGGTCGTGATCCGGCATCCGGCCTCGGGTGCGCCGCACCGGCTCGCCGCCTGGGTGGACGGGTCGGTGGTTAACGCCGGCGACGGCACCCACGAGCACCCGACTCAAGCGCTGCTGGACGCGTACACAATGCGGTCTCGGTTGGGGAAGATCGACGGCCTGCGGGTGGCGATCGTGGGTGACGTCCTGCACAGCCGGGTTGCCCGCTCGAACGTTCTGCTGCTGACGACGCTCGGCGCGCAGGTGACGGTGGTCGGACCGCCGACGCTGATCCCGAAGGACATCGCCCCGGCTCTCGCCACGGACACCAAGGTCTCCTACGACCTGGACAGCGTCCTGCCGGACACCGACGTCGTGATGATGCTGCGGGTGCAGACCGAGCGGATGCAGAATTCCTACTTCCCTTCGGCCCGTGAGTACAGCCGTCGCTACGGCCTGGATGTCGCGCGCATGCGGAAGCTGCCGGAGCACGCGATCGTGATGCACCCCGGCCCGATGAACCGCGGCATGGAGATCGCGCCCGAGGTGGCCGACTCGTCCCGCTCCACGATCGTCGAACAGGTCGCCAACGGTGTCAGTGCCCGAATGGCGGTCCTCTACCTGCTCCTCGGAGGCAAGGCATGAGTTCGTACCTGATCAAGAACGTTTCTGTCCTGGGCAGTAAGCCGACCGACTTGCTGATTCGCGACGGGTTGATCGCCGAGGGCAAGGGCAAGGCCGACGAGACGATCGACGCGACCGGCCTGGTGGCGCTGCCCGGCCTGGTCGACCTGCACACCCACCTGCGCGAGCCGGGCCGCGAGGACGCCGAGACGGTCGAGACCGGCTCGCGCGCGGCGGCCCTCGGCGGCTACACGGCGGTCTTCGCGATGGCGAACACCTCGCCGGTCGCGGACACGGCGGGCGTGGTCGAGCAGGTGTGGCGGCTGGGCCGCGAGGCCGGGCTGGTCGACGTCCTTCCGATCGGCGCGGTCACCGTCGGGCTCGCCGGCAAGCAGCTGGCCGAGCTGGGTGCGATGGCGACCTCCGCCGCCAACGTACGGATCTTCTCCGACGACGGTTTCTGCGTCGCCGACCCGCGTCTGATGCGCCGCGCCCTCGAATACGTGAAGGCGTTCGACGGCATCATCGCCCAGCACGCCGAGGAGCCGCGGCTCACCGAGGGCGCCCAGATGCACGAGGGCGAGGTCTCCACGCGGCTCGGCCTGACCGGCTGGCCCGCGGTCGCCGAGGAAGCGATCATCGCCCGCGACGTGCTGCTCGCCGAGCACGTCGGCAGCCGCCTGCACGTCTGCCATGTCTCGACCGCCGGGTCGGTCGAGGTGCTGCGCCAGGCCAAGGCCCGCGGCGTCCGCGTCACCGCCGAGGTCACCCCGCATCACCTCCTGCTCACCGACGAGCTGGCCGCCAGCTACGACCCGGTCTTCAAGGTCAACCCTCCTTTGCGTACGGCCGCAGACGTCGAAGCCCTGCGCCAGGCCTTGATCGACGGGGTGATCGACGTGGTTGCCACGGACCACGCCCCGCACGCCGTCGAGGACAAGGAATGCGAGTGGGCGTACGCCCGCCCCGGCATGGTCGGCCTCGAAACCGCCCTCCCGGTCGTGCTCAGCGTCCTGGGTGAGCAGTGGGACCTGATCGCCGAGCGGATGTCCCGCGCTCCGGCTCGGATCGCGGGCCTGGAAGGGCACGGCACCGACCTGAGTGTCGACTCGCCCGCCAACCTGACGCTGGTGGATCCCACGGCCCGCCGCGTCGTCGAGCCGGCCGAACTGGCCAGCCGCAGCCGCAACACCCCGTACGCGGGCACCACCCTGCCGGGTCGCATCGTCGCGACCTTCCTCCGGGGAACGCCGACCGTCCTGGATGGAAAGGCCGTCAAGTGAAACCAGCGATTCTCGTGCTCGAGGACGGGCGCACGTTCTCCGGCTCCGCGTACGGCGCCGAGGGGGAGACCTTCGGCGAGGCGGTGTTCACCACCGGCATGACCGGCTACCAGGAGACGCTGACCGACCCGTCGTACCACCGGCAGGTCGTCGTGCAGACGGCCCCGCAGATCGGCAACACCGGCGTCAACGACGAGGACGACGAGTCGAGCCGGATCTGGGTGGCCGGATACGTGGTCCGCGACCCGGCCCGCCGCCCGTCGAACTGGCGCGCGACCGGTGACCTGGGCGAGCGCCTGGCCGCCGAGGGTGTGGTCGGCATCAGCGGCATCGACACCCGCGCGCTGACCCGGCACCTGCGCTCCCGCGGCGCGATGCGGGTCGGCATCTCCACCGTCGACCTCGATCCGGCCTCGCTGTTGGCCCGCGTCAAGGCCGCGCCCGAGATGCTGGGTGCCGACCTGTCCGCCGAGGTGACCACGGCCGAGCGCTACACGGTCGACGCCGTCGGCGAGCACCGGTTCACCGTCGCCGCCCTGGACCTGGGCATCAAGCGCAACGTCTCGCGGCGCCTCGCTGAGCGCGGCGTCACCACGCACGTCTTCCCGGCGTCCTCCACGCTGGAGGATCTGCTCGCGGTCAGCCCGGACGCGGTGTTCCTGTCGCCCGGTCCGGGCGACCCGGCCACGGCGGACGGGCCGGTCGCCCTGGCCCGCGCCGCGCTGACGCGCCGCGTGCCGCTGTTCGGCATCTGCTTCGGCAGCCAGATCCTCGGCCGCGCGCTCGGCTTCGGCACCTACAAGCTGGGGTACGGCCACCGCGGCATCAATCAGCCGGTGCTGGACCGCACCACCGGCAAGGTCGAGGTGACCAGCCACAACCACGGCTTCGCGGTCGACGCGCCGCTCGACGCCGTGATCAACACGGAGTTCGGTGGCGTCGAGGTCTCGCACGTCTGCCTCAACGACAACGTGGTCGAGGGCCTGCGCGCCCTGGAGACGCCCGCGTTCACCGTCCAGTACCACCCCGAAGCGGCCGCGGGCCCGCGCGATGCGGACTACCTGTTCGACCGGTTCGTCGCACTCGTCGAGAAGGTGGACGCCTGATGCCGAAGCGCACCGATCTGCAGCACGTCATGGTGATCGGCTCCGGCCCGATCGTGATCGGCCAGGCCTGTGAGTTCGACTACTCCGGCACCCAGGCCTGCCAGGTGCTGCGCGCCGAGGGCCTGCGCGTGTCCCTGGTCAACTCCAACCCGGCGACGATCATGACGGACCCGGAGTTCGCCGACGCCACGTACGTCGAGCCGATCACTCCCGAGTTCGTCGAGATGGTCATCGCCCGGGAGCGGCCGGACGCGATTTTGCCGACGCTGGGCGGGCAAACCGCGCTGAACACCGCGGTCGCCCTGCACGAGAACGGCGTCCTCGACAAGTACGGCGTCGAGCTGATCGGCGCCAACATCGACGCGATCCGCCGCGGCGAGGACCGGCAGCTGTTCAAGGACATCGTGGCGAAGGCCGGCGGCGAGACCCCGCGCAGCCGGGTCTGCCACTCGATGGACGAGGTCCACGCGACCGTCGCCGAGCTGGGCCTGCCGGTGGTGATCCGGCCGTCGTTCACGATGGGCGGCCTCGGCTCCGGCATGGCGCACACCGACGAGGACCTGGCCCGGATCGCCGGTGACGGCCTCGCCGCCTCCCCGGTGCACGAGGTGCTGATCGAGGAGAGCGTGCTCGGCTGGAAGGAGTACGAACTCGAACTGATGCGCGACAAGCACGACAACGTCGTGGTGGTCTGCTCGATCGAGAACGTCGACCCGATGGGCGTGCACACCGGCGACAGCGTCACCGTGGCCCCGGCCATGACGCTGACCGACCGTGAATACCAGAGCCTGCGCGACCTGGGCATCGCGGTGCTGCGCGAGGTGGGCGTCGACACCGGCGGCTGCAACATCCAGTTCGCGATCAACCCGGACAACGGGCGCCTGGTCGTCATCGAGATGAACCCGCGGGTGTCGCGGTCCAGCGCGCTCGCGTCGAAGGCCACCGGCTTCCCGATCGCGAAGATCGCCGCCAAGCTGGCTATCGGTTACACCCTCGACGAGATCCCGAACGACATCACGCTGAAGACCCCGGCCGCCTTCGAGCCGGCGCTTGACTACGTGGTCGTGAAGATCCCGCGGTTCGCGTTCGAGAAGTTCTCCGGCGCGGACCCTGAGCTGACCACCACGATGAAGTCGGTCGGCGAGGCGATGAGCCTGGGCCGCAACTTCGCCGAGGCGCTCAACAAGGCGATGCGCTCGATGGAGACCAAGGCCGCCGGGTTCTGGACCGCGCCGACTTTCACCGACCGCGACGAGGCTTTGGCCGCACTGCGCATTCCGCACGACGGCCGTCTCTACACAGTGGAGGCTGCGCTGCGGCTCGGCGCCAGCGTCGAGGAAGTGCACGCGGCGAGCGGGCGGATCGACCCGTGGTTCCTGGACGAGATCAAGGCCCTGGTCGACCTGCGCGAGGAGATCCTCGCCGCGCCCGTGCTGGACGAGGAACTGCTGCGCCGGGCCAAGCGGTCCGGGCTCTCCGACCGGCAGCTCGCTGCGCTGCGGCCCGAGCTTGCGGGCGAGGACGGCGTACGGGTGCTGCGGCACCGGCTCGGGATCCGGCCCGTCTACAAGACCGTGGACACCTGCGCGGCCGAGTTCGAGGCGGAGACGCCGTACCACTACTCCACGTACGACGAGGAGACCGAGGTCGCGCCGTCCGACCGGCCGAAGGTCATGATCCTCGGGTCGGGGCCGAATCGGATCGGGCAGGGCATCGAGTTCGACTACTCGTGCGTGCACGCGGTCATGGCGCTCAAGGGCGAGTTCGAGACCGTCATGGTCAACTGCAACCCGGAGACCGTGTCCACCGACTACGACACCGCCGACCGGCTGTACTTCGAGCCGCTGACCTTCGAGGACGTCCTCGAGGTGTTCCACTCCGAGGACTCGTCCGGCAAGGCCGCGGGCGGACCCGGCGTAGTCGGCGTCATCGTGCAGCTCGGCGGGCAGACCCCGCTCGGGCTCGCGCGGCGGCTCAAGGCGGCCGGCCTGCCGGTCGTCGGCACCTCGCCCGAGTCGATCGACCTGGCCGAGGACCGCGGCGCGTTCGGCGCGGTGCTGGCGCGGGCCGGGCTGCGCTCACCCGAGCACGGCACGGCCACCTCGTTCGAGGAGGCCAAGGCGATCGCCGACGCGATCGGCTACCCCGTGCTGGTCCGTCCGTCCTACGTGCTCGGCGGCCGCGGCATGGAGATCGTCTACGACGAGCCGACCCTGGCCGACTACATCGCCCGTGCCACCGAGATCTCGCCCGACCACCCGGTGCTGGTCGACAGCTTCCTGGACGACGCGATCGAGATCGACGTGGACGCGCTCTGCGACGCCACCGGCGAGGTCTACCTCGGCGGCGTGATGGAGCACATCGAGGAAGCCGGCATCCACTCCGGCGACTCGTCCTGCTCGCTGCCGCCGGTCACCCTCGCCGGGTCGCACCTCGCCGAGGTACGCCGCTACACCGAAGCCATCGCCCGCGGTGTCGGCGTCCGGGGCCTGCTCAACGTCCAGTACGCCCTCAAGGACGACACGCTGTACGTCCTGGAAGCCAACCCGCGAGCCTCGCGGACCGTGCCGTTCGTCTCCAAGGCGACCGCCGTGCCCCTTGCGAAGGCGGCGGCTCGGATCATGCTCGGCGCCACCATCGCCGAGCTGCGCGAGGAGGGCATGCTCCTGCGGTCTCGCGACGGCGGCGACATCCCGCCGAACGCGCCGATCGCGGTCAAGGAGGCGGTGCTGCCGTTCAAGCGGTTCCGCACCCCCGCGGGCAAGGGCGTCGACAGCCTGCTCGGCCCCGAGATGAAGTCCACCGGCGAGGTCATGGGCATCGACCCCAGCTTCGGCCCGGCGTTCGCCAAGTCGCAGGCCGCCGCGTACGGTTCGCTGCCGACCAGCGGCAAGGTCTTCGTCTCGGTCGCCAACCGGGACAAGCGTTCGATGATCTTCCCGATCAAGCGCCTCGCCGACCTGGGCTTCCACATCGTCACCACCTCGGGCACCGGCGAAGTCCTGCGCCGGCACGGCATCGACTGCGAGATCGTTCCCAAGCACTTCGAGAGCCCGGGCCGCAACGCGGTCGAGCTGATCGCGTCGGGGGAGATCGCCCTGATCATCAACACCCCGCAGGGCTCCGGCGCCAGCGCCCGCTCAGACGGCTACGAGCTGCGCAGCGCGGCGGTCACCTACGACATCCCGAGCATCACGACAGTGCCGGGTGCCGCCGCGGCCGTCATGGGCATCGAGGCGCTGATGCGCGGCGACATGTCCGTACGCCCGCTGCAGGAGCTGCACGCCGCCTTGCGGGAAACCGAGTGACCCTCTTCGAGACCGCCGTCCGCCCGGTGCTGTTCCGGGTGGGCGGCGGCGACGCCGAACGCGCCCACGAGTTCACCCTGGACCGGCTCGCCGGGCTTCGACCCGGCACCCGCGCCCTCTTGCGTCGGCGTTATGCCGTCCGTGCCCCCGTCGAGGTCTTCGGGGTGCGGTTCCCCAACCCGGTCGGTCTCGCCGCCGGGATGGACAAGAACGGGGTCGCGCTACCCGCGTGGCCCGCCCTCGGGTTCGGCTTCGTCGAGGTCGGCACGGTGACCGCGCAGCCGCAGCCCGGCAACGACAAGCCCCGGCTGTTCCGGCTGCGCGACAGCGAGGCCGTGATCAACCGGATGGGCTTCAACAACGACGGCGCGGCGGCACTCGCCGGCCGCCTGAAAGCCCTCGGGCCGCTCGACGTCCCGCTCGGCGTCTCGCTCGGCAAGTCCAAGGTCACGCCGCTCGAGGCGGCGGTGCAGGACTACCTCACTTCCTACGAACTGCTGCATCCGTACGCGGACTACATCGCCGTGAACGTCTCCTCGCCGAACACCCCCGGCCTGCGCACGTTGCAGGACAAGTCGGCGGTCGCCGCGCTGCTCGGCGCGCTCGTCGGCAAGACGCCGGTGCTGGTGAAGATCGCCCCCGACCTCGCCGAGCCCGCCATCGCGGAGCTGCTCGAAGTCTGTCTCGCGTACGGCGCAGCCGGGGTGATCGCCACCAACACCACGTTGAGCCGCGACGGACTCGCCGTTGCTGACCAGTCCCGAGCCGCCGAGACGGGTGGCCTGTCCGGGCGCCCGCTGACCGAACGGTCCCGGGAGATCGTCCGGTTCGTCCATGAAGAGACCGACGGCAAGCTACCGATCATCGGCGTGGGCGGCATCGTCGAGGCCGACGACGCGGCCCGGATGTTCGACGCGGGTGCCGCGCTGGTCCAGCTCTACACCGGCTTCATCTATCGAGGCCCGGCACTGGTCAAGGCGGCAGCCCGGACCCGCCGATGAACCTGCTGGACCTGGACCGGGCACACGTCTGGCACCCGTACGGTCCCATGCCCGGCCGGTCCGAGCCGTTCGTGGTGGACAGTGCCCAGGGCGTGCGCCTGCAGCTGGCCGACGGCCGTGAGCTGGTCGACGGCATGTCGTCGTGGTGGGCGGCGATCCACGGCTACCGGCACCCGGTGCTGGATGCCGCGCTCGCCGAGCAGGCCGGCCGGATGAGCCACGTGATGTTCGGCGGCCTCACCCACGCGCCCGCGGTCGAGCTGTGCCGCACGCTGGTCGAGCTGACTCCGGACGGTCTGGAACACGTGTTCCTGGCCGACTCCGGTTCGGTCGGCGTCGAGGTCGCGATCAAGATGGCGCTGCAGGCCCAGCTCGCGAACGGGCGCGGCGACCGGCGCCGGCTCGCGACGTGGCGTGGCGGGTATCACGGCGACACGTTCCACCCGATGAGCGTCTGCGACCCGGTCGGCGGCATGCACTCCCTGTGGACCGGAGTCCTGCCCGCGCAGATCTTCGCCGAACCACCCCCGGCGGACTGCACCGAGGCCTATGCCGCGTCGCTGGTGGAGCTGGTCGAGCGGCACGCGGGCGAACTGGCCGCGGTCATCGTCGAGCCGGTCGTGCAGGGCGCAGGCGGGATGCGGTTCCACCATCCGGCGTACCTGCGGGTGCTGCGCGAGGTCACCGCGAAGCACGACGTTCTGCTGATTTTCGACGAGATCGCCACGGGCTTCGGGCGCACCGGGGAGTTTTTCGCCGCGGACCACGCCGGCGTGACGCCCGACATCATGTGCCTGGGCAAGGCCCTGACCGGGGGATACCTCACCCTGGCCGCCACTCTCTGCACCCCGGCCGTGGCGCACGCGGTGAGTGCCGGAAGTGCGGGCGGTCTCGCCCACGGTCCTACCTTCATGGGCAACCCGCTGGCCTGCGCCGTCGCCAACGCCTCCATCGCGCTGCTACGCGGTCAGGACTGGCGCACCCAGGTTCACGCCATCGAGCGGGGTCTACAGACCGGTCTGGAGCCGCTGAGGGGGGCTTCCGGGGTTGCTGACGTGCGGGTTCTCGGCGCGATCGGGGTGGTGCAGCTCGATCGCCCGGTGGACATGGCCCGTGCGACCGCCGCAGCAGCCGACGCGGGCGTGTGGCTGCGCCCGTTCCGCGACCTGATCTACACGATGCCGCCGTACGTCACGGACGACGCCGATCTCGCCCGCATTACCCGGGGAATCGCCGCCGCGGTGTCCGCCACCTGACACGAAAGGGGAACACCCCATGGAGACCTTCGGACGACGGCTGCGTACGGCCATGGACACCCGGGGGCCGCTATGCGTCGGCATCGATCCCCACGCCGGGCTGCTCGAGCGGTGGGGCCTCACCGACGACGTCGCCGGCCTGGAACGTTTCACCTTTACGGTTGTCGAAGCACTGGCCGATCGGGTCGCCGTACTGAAGCCACAGTCGGCGTTTTTCGAGAGATTTGGATCACGCGGCATCGCTGTCCTTGAGTCGGCTATCCGACAGTCACGAGAAGCCGGCGCGCTCGTCCTGCTGGACGTCAAACGGGGCGACATCGGCTCCACGATGGCCGCGTACGCGGACGCCTACCTAGATCCGGACAGTTCACTGTGTGCTGACGCGATTACTGTGAGTCCCTATCTCGGCGTGGGTTCGTTGCGCCCAGCCTTCGACGCTGCAGCCATTCATGGCGGTGGAGTCTTCGTCCTGGCGCTTACTTCAAATCCCGAGGGCCCGACCGTCCAGCATGCACAGACGGCGGCCGGCCGGACCGTCGCACAGACGGTCATCGACGAGATTTCCCAGCTCAATGCGGGTGCGGACGAGCTCGGCAGCGTCGGACTCGTCGTCGGCGCGACGATCGGCGAGACCGGCCACGACCTCTCCCGCGTGCACGGACCCCTGCTCGCGCCGGGCCTCGGCGCACAGGGCGGCGACCCCGCGGGGCTCGCGAAGATTTTCGGCGGAAGCCTGCGGAACGTGCTGCCCTCGTACTCACGGGAGGTTCTGTCGGCGGGCCCCGACGCGGCCGCGCTGCGGGCCGCCGCGGACCGCGCGGTGGCCGCCTGTCGGGCCGTGATCGGGTGAAACGAGCCGCCTACCAGGCGCTGCCGCAGGCCGATGAGGGGTACCCCCACGTTGCCGAAACGGCCATTGACCGCTAGTTTTCCCGGCGCCGGGAACCACATGCCCCTTTGGTTCCCAGGCACACCACGTTTCACAGATGCGCCGGTATTTGTTACCGGCGCGATAGGGACCTGAGGAGAACTGGTGCCGCTCCCGTCACTGACCCCCGAGCAGCGTGCCGCCGCGCTGGAGAAGGCCGCGGAGATTCGCAAGGCCCGGGCCGAGCTGAAGGAACAGCTCAAGTCTGGCAAGACCACCCTCGCCGCCGTGCTCGACCGGGCCGAAGGCGACGACGTCGTCGGCAAGCTGAAGGTCTCGGCCGTGCTCCAGGCGCTGCCGGGCATCGGCAAGATCCGAGCCACCCAGATCATGGAGAAGCTCAAGATCGCGGACAGCCGTCGCCTTCGTGGCCTCGGTGAGCAGCAGCGTAAGGCCCTCCTGGGGGAGTTCGCTGCGAACTGACTCACCGGCTCGTGTTGAATGAGCCTGTGAGCATGGATGACGACGCGCGCCCGGCAGCCCGACTCACCGTCCTGTCCGGCCCCTCCGGGGTCGGCAAGGACAGCGTGATCGAGCTGATCCGGGCGCGTTCGCCATGGATCAAGTTGTCGGTGTCGGTAACCACCCGGAAAAAGCGCGACTACGAGACCGATGGCGAGCACTACCATTTCGTGACCCGTTCCGAATTCCAGCGCCTCGTCGACGGCGACCAGCTGCTGGAATGGGCGGAATTCGCGGGCAACCTCTACGGCACGCCACGCGCGCAGGTCGAGGGCTGGATCTCGCAGGGCCGCCCCGTGTTGCTGAAGATCGACCTGCAGGGCGCCCGCCAAGTGCGTGGCACGATGCCCGACGCGCAGCTCGTCTTCCTCGCCCCGCCCAGCGTCGAAGAGCTCCGCCGCCGCCTGGTCGGCCGCGGCACCGACGACGAGGAGACCATCCGGCGCCGCCTTGCCCATGCGGACGAGGAACTGGCCGCTGAGAAAGAATTCGACCGTACGGTGGTCAACGACTTCGTCGAGCGTGCCGCCGACGAGCTGGTAGGATTGCTCGGTTCGTCGTTCCTGACTCCCGCGCAGGCGCCGGAGTCGTAAGGGGAGCGCGAGCCACGCAGGCTCAGTTCCGCCAATCGTGAGGAAATCAATTCCGTGGGAACCATCGCCAACCCCGAAGGCATCACCAACCCGCCGATCGACGAGCTGCTCGACAAGACCTCGTCGAAGTATTCTCTGGTGATCTTCGCGGCCAAGCGCGCCCGCCAGGTCAACGCCTACTACAGCCAGCTCGGCGAGGGCCTTCTCGAATACGTCGGCCCCCTCGTGGAGACGACGCCGCAGGAGAAGCCGCTCTCCATCGCGATGCGCGAGATCAACGCGGGGCTGCTGACGGCCGAGGCCACTGACAACCCCTGACGCTCTGCTCCCTTCCCACGCCCGCCGGACGCGGCACCTTCGCCGCCCGCTGGGCGCGCCGGAGGGGTTCCGGGTCCGCCGCCTGCCGGTCGGGCCACCGGCGAACCCGCGCCCGCAGTCCGCGAGCGCGGGTTTCGTGTTTGTCGCGCGCCACTCGACCGCGTGACTCGAGCTCGCGGGCTGTTTGTCGTGTTCTTGCTTGTTGCTGTCGCTGTCGTCGCGTTCGCTTTCTGTCGCGGGAGGTGCCATGACCGAGATCGTGCTCGGGGTCTGCGGCGGGATCGCCGCCTACAAAGCGTGTGAGCTGCTGCGGCTGTTCACCGAGTCGGGGCACGGGGTTCGGGTGGTCCCGACCGCCTCGGCCCTGCGCTTCGTCGGTGAGCCCACCTGGTCGGCCCTGTCCGGACGACCGGTGACTGCCGAGGTGTGGGACGACGTCCACGAGGTGCCGCATGTGCGGATCGGCCGGCAAGCCGAGCTCGTGGTGGTGGCTCCGGCCACCGCCGACCTGCTCGCCAAGGCCGCCCATGGGCTTGCCGACGATCTGCTGACCAACACCCTGCTGACCGCGACCTGCCCGGTGGTCTTCGCGCCCGCGATGCACACCGAGATGTGGGAGAACGCCGCCACCCGGGCCAACGTGACCACCCTGCGCGAGCGCGGGCACATCGTCATCGAGCCCGCTGTCGGCCGGCTTACCGGCGCCGATACCGGCAAGGGCCGGCTACCCGACCCCGACGCCATCTTCGCGACCGCGCTGCGGGTGCTGCGGCGCGGCCCGCAGGCCGACACCGACCTCGCCGGCCGGCACGTCGTGGTCACTGCGGGCGGCACTCGTGAGCCGCTGGACCCGGTCCGCTTCCTCGGCAACCGGTCGTCCGGCAAGCAGGGGTACGCCCTCGCGCGCACCGCGATCGCCCGAGGTGCCCGGGTCACCCTGATTGCGGCGAACGTCACATTGAGCGGACCGGCCGGGGCTGACCTGGTGCCGGTGGGCACCACAGAAGACCTTCGCAAGGCCACGGTCGCGGCTGCTGCCGAAGCCGACGTCGTGGTCATGGCCGCTGCCCCCGCCGACTTTCGCCCGGCCGACATAGCCGGTCACAAGATGAAGAAAAACAACGACGGTACGGCGCCCACGATCGAGCTCATCACCAACCCGGACATCGCGGCCGAGATCGGTGCCGCGAAACGCCCAGGTCAACTGCTTGTGGCCTTTGCCGCCGAGACCCGAGACGCGCTGGAAAACGCCCGCGGCAAGCTCACCCGGAAACGTGCAGACCTCATTGTCGTTAACGAGGTGGGGACCGACCGCGTCTTCGGCGCCGACCACAACATGGTGACGATCTTGGGCGCCGACGGGACCACCCAGCAGTTCGCCGAACTCCCCAAAGACGATGTGGCGGATGCGATTTGGGATGCGGTCGTCTCGCGCCTGGAGCCGCAGGCCAGGCAGGATGGGACGGCGTAAGACCGGATCAACGCCTACTACGCGGCGGTGACTACACTGCCGCCGAATGAAACTTCGACGAATCTGAGGAGCACCGTGGCACGCCGCCTGTTCACTTCCGAGTCGGTCACGGAAGGCCACCCGGACAAGATCGCTGACCAAATCAGCGACGGAATTCTTGACGCCCTGCTGACGCAGGACCCGCGCAGCCGCGTTGCGGTGGAGACGCTGATCACCACCGGCCAGGTGCACGTCGCCGGTGAGGTGACCACCCAGGCGTACGCCGACATCCCCAGCATCGTGCGCGAAACCATTCTCGGTATCGGCTACGACTCGTCGAAGAAGGGATTCGACGGCGCATCCTGCGGCGTCAGCGTCTCCATCGGCTCGCAGTCGCCCGACATCGCGCAGGGCGTCGACAGCGCGGTCGAGCTGCGCGAGGGCAACTCGGAGCACGTCCTCGACGCGCAGGGCGCCGGCGACCAGGGCATGATGTTCGGCTTCGCCTGCTCGGAGACGCCCGAGCTGATGCCGCTGCCCATCGCGCTCGCACACCGCCTGGCCCGCCGGCTGTCGGCCGCCCGCAAGGACGGCACCATTCCGTACCTGCGTCCGGACGGCAAGACCCAGGTCACCATCGAGTACGACGGCCTGCGCCCGGTTCGCCTCGACACCGTCGTCGTGTCGTCGCAGCACGCCGCCGACATCTCGCTCGAGTCGCTGCTGACCCCCGACGTCCGCGAGCACGTCATCGCGCCCGAGCTCGAGGGCCTCGGCCTCGACACCGAGGGCTACCGCCTGCTGGTCAACCCGACCGGACGCTTCGAGATCGGCGGCCCGATGGGCGACGCCGGCCTCACCGGTCGCAAGATCATCGTTGACACGTACGGCGGCTACGCCCGCCACGGCGGCGGCGCGTTCTCCGGCAAGGACCCGTCGAAGGTGGACCGTTCCGCGGCGTACGCGATGCGCTGGGTCGCCAAGAACGTGGTGGCTGCCGGCCTCGCCGAGCGGTGCGAGACCCAGGTCGCCTACGCCATCGGCAAGGCCCACCCGGTCAGCCTGTTCGTCGAGACGTTCGGCACCGAGAACGTCCCGGTCGAGCGGATCGAGAAGGCCATCAACGAGGTCTTCGACCTGCGCCCGGCCGCGATCATCCGCGACCTCGACCTGATGCGCCCGATCTACCAGCAGACCGCCGCCTACGGCCACTTCGGCCGGGAGCTGCCGGACCTGCTCTGGGAGAGCACCGACCGCGCCCAGGACCTGAAGAACGCCGCGGCCTGACCCGCACTCCGTGACACAGGACAAGAGTGCCCCGGCTCCGGCCGGGGCACTCTTTCCGTCTCCTGTGGACGAACCGGTTCCTGTCACACCCCCGCGCAAGAATGGCCGCATGCCGGCGAAAGGTAGAGACCGCGAACCCGCCGCGACGCTCCCGGTCGGCCGCGTCTGCGTCGACGTCCCGCTGCCCCACCTCGACCGGCCGTTCGACTACCTGATCGCCGCCACCGACGATGCCGTCGCCCAACCCGGCGTGCGGGTGAAGGTCCGATTCGCGGGGCAGCTGGTCAACGGCTTTCTGCTGGAGCGGGTGCCGACGAGCAGCCACACCAAGTTGGCCTACCTCGAAAAAGTCATCTCCGGTGAGCAGGTGCTTGATCCCGAGGTTCTCCGGTTGTCACGAGCGGTCGCCGATCGCTACGCCGGCAGTTTGCAAGACGTGCTGCGCCTGGCTGTTCCGCCTCGGCACGCGCGCGTGGAAGCCCAAGCGGTCGAACCCGGCGCATCACTCCCGCCGTCCGGTTTTTCCACGCGCCTAGTTTCATCCCCTGCCCGCGACTTGCCCCCCACCTCGCCGCCAGATGCGCCCTCAGCGCCGCCTGGCGCGCCGCCAGTTTCGCCCACGATGTCCCCTGGCGCGCCGCCAGTTTCGCCCTTAACGCCGCCTGGCGCGTCGCCAGTCTCGCCCACAATGTCTCGTGCCATGCCGCCAGATGCGTCCGCAACGCCGCCTGCCGACGGTGCGGTTCCGGCCTGGTCATCGGGTCCGGAATCGGTGACGTCAGTCTCTGACTCGGCATTTTCGGCCTCGGATCCGGCTGGCGCCGGCCGGGATTCGGATGCTGGGTCTGACGCCGGTGCTGGGTCTGACGCCGGTGCTGGGTCTGACGCCGGTGCTGGGTCTGACGCCGGTGCTGGGTCTGACGCCGGTGCTGGGTCTGACGCCGGTGCTGGG
>NZ_JBITBX010000012.1:172637-204889 GCF_044452725.1 Actinoplanes sp. NPDC051859
GGATCCGACGCCGATGCTGTGCCCGACGCCGGTGCTGCACCCGACGCCGAGGCTGCAGCCGAGGTCGGCTGCACCGCCGGCTCCGGTGCCGGGTGGGATGCCTATCCGGCCGGGGTGCCGTTCGTGCGGGCGCTGGCGCAAGGGCGGGCGGCGCGGGCGGTGTGGTCGGCGCTGCCGGGGGAGGACTGGGCCGCCCGGATCGCCGAGGCCGCGGCCGCCACCGTGCAGGCGGGTCGGGGCGTCGTCGCCGTGGTGGCCGATGCACGGGATCTCGACCGGCTCGACCGGGCGTTGACCCGGGTGCTCGGCGCTGGACACCACGTGGCGCTCAATGCCGCCGCCGGGCCTTCCGAACGATATCGGCGTTTCCTCGCGGCGAGTCGACGTCAGGTTCGGGTGGTCGCCGGGACGCGGGCCGCCATGTTCGCCCCCGTCGCCGACCTCGGGTTGGTGGTTATCTGGGACGACGGCGACGACCTGCACGCCGAGCCCCGGGCGCCCTATCCGCATGCGCGGGAGGTGTTGCTGACCCGTGCACAGTTGGCGGGGTGTGCTGCGCTTGTGGGCGGCTTTGCCCGTACGGGAGAAGCGCAGTTGCTCTTGGAAACGGGGTGGGCGAAGGAGATCGTCGCGACCCGGGAAGTGTTGCGGGCGCGTTGTCCGGCGATCGCGCCCACCGGTGACGATTCGCAGCTGGCTCGGGACCCCGGGGCGGTAACCGCCCGGTTGCCGAGTTTGTGCTGGCAGACAGCCCGGCAAGCGTTGCAAGCCGGCACCCCCGTGCTGGTCCAGGTGCCCCGGCGCGGCTACCTGCCGTCAGTCGCCTGCGCGGAGTGCCGCACGCCGGCGCGCTGCCCACATTGTTCCGGGCCGCTCGGGCTGGCCGGTGCGCGCTCGGTGCCGGACTGCCACTGGTGTGGGCGGGCCGCGGCGGCATACGCATGTCCGGTCTGTGCGGGCCGCCGCTTGCGGGCTTCGGTGACCGGCGCGCGGCGGACCGCCGAGGAACTGGGCCGGGCGTTCCCCGGTGTGCCGGTGCGCACGTCCGGGCGCGACGAGATCTTGGACACGGTGCCGGGTGATGCTGCGGTGGTGGTTGCCACGCCGGGGGCCGAGCCGACCGCCGAGGGTGGTTACGGCGCAGTGCTGCTGCTGGACACCTGGGCCTTGCTGACTCGCGCCGACCTGCGGGCTGCCGAGGAGACTATGCGACGTTGGCTGTCGGCTGCCGCGCTCGCCCGGCCAGGCCCGGCCGGCGGGCGGGTCGTGGTGGTGGCTGACGGGTCGCTCGCGCCGGTGCAGGCCCTGCTGCGCTGGGACCCGGGCTGGTTTGCCGCCCGTGAGCTGGCCGAACGCCGTGAGCTGCGGTTTCCGCCGGCTGCACGCTTTGCCAGCCTCACCGGACGGGCCGAGGCGGTGGCCGAGCTGCTTGCGGCGACCCGGCTGCCCGACGACGCCGAGGTGTTGGGGCCGGTGCCCGCACCCGAGGACCAGGAGCGCATGCTCGTGCGGGTCTCCCGTGGCCGGGCCGCCGAGCTCGCCCGCGCCCTCCACGAGGGGGCATCGGTGCGCAGCGCCAAGAAGGCGGCGTTGCCGGTGCGCATTCAGGTTGATCCCGCCGAGCTTTTGTAATCGACGCTTTTGTCATCGACCAGGTGGGCTATCCACAGATCGGCAGTTGTCCACAGCTCGGACGGGCGACGCCGCTGTCCGCATCGCGCTCCGTAGACTGGGCGCATCAGTTTCTTGCTAGGCAGGAGTGGCACCGCGTGACCGTCCAGTCCATCCGTCTCTTCGGCGACCCGGTGCTGCGTACGCAGGCAGACCCGGTCACCGACTTCGACAAGGAACTGCGCACCCTCGTCAAGGACCTCACCGACACCATGCTCGACGAGGGCGGCGCCGGTCTGGCCGCCCCGCAGCTAGGCGTCGGCCTGCGGGTGTTTGCGTTCGACGTCGACGACGTGGTGGGCCACATCATCAACCCGGTGCTCTCCTTTCCCGACGACGAGGAGCAGGACGGTCCGGAGGGCTGCCTGTCTATTCCCGGCGTCTACGTCGACACGAAACGTCGGCAGAACGTCGTCGCGGAAGGCTTCAACGAGCACGGCGATCCCATTCGGTTGATCGGCACCGGTCTGATGGCGCGGTGCGTGCAGCACGAGACTGACCACCTCGATGGCGTGCTCTTCCTCGACCGCCTCGACGTCGCTGCCCGTAAGGACGCGATGAAGCAGATCCGCTCCGCCGACTGGTATGACGCGGGCAAACCGCCCGTGATCAAGGCGAGTCCGCACGGCCGTGGCATCTTCGGCCTGGGAAGGTAACCATGCGTCTCGTCTTCGCCGGCACCCCGGAAGTCACCCTCCCCTCCCTCGACGCCATCGCGGCGTCCTCGCACGAGCTGGTCGCCGTGGTGACCCGCCCTGATGCCCCCGCTGGGCGCGGCCGCAAGCTGGTCCGCTCGCCGGCCGGTGCGTGGGCCGACGAGCGCGGCATCGAGGTCCTCACCCCGCAGCGGCCCCGCGAGCCCGAGTTTCAGGAGCGGCTGCGCGAGATCGCGCCGGACTGCGTTCCCGTGGTGGCATATGGCGCCCTGGTGCCGCCCGATGCCCTCACCATTCCGCGGCACGGCTGGGTCAATCTGCACTTCTCGCTGCTGCCTGCCTGGCGGGGGGCTGCGCCCGTGCAGCACGCCGTCCTGCACGGCGATGAGGTCACCGGCGCGAGCGTCTTCGAGCTGGAAGCGGGCATGGACACCGGCCCGGTCTACGGCACGCTCACCGAGCGGATCCGTGCCACCGACACCTCCGGCGACCTGCTGGGCCGGCTTGCCACCGAGGGCGCCGGGCTGCTCGTCGCCGTTCTCGACGCGATCGAAGCCGGCACCGCCCGGGCGCACCCGCAGCCCGCAGACGGCGTGACCATGGCGCCCAAGATCCTGGTCGACGACGCCCGGGTGCGCTGGGACGACCCCGCCTTCGCGGTCGACCGGCGGATCCGCGCTTGCACGCCCGGCCCCGGCGCCTGGACCACCCTGCGCGGCGACCGGCTCAAACTTGGCCCGGTGCGGCCGGTCGCCAACGCGGTCGCGCTCAAGCCTGGCGAGCTGCTGGTCGAGCGCACGCAGGTGCTCGCCGGCACGGCCACCACCCCGGTGCTTCTCGGCGAGATCCGAGCCGCCGGCAAAAAGCCTATGTCCGCGAGCGACTGGGCGCGCGGCCTGCGGATCAACCCGGGAGAGCAGCTTCAGTGAGTTCCGAGCACCGGGCCGACCGCCCGCACAACACCGGGCGTCCGCGCCGGCCCGGCGGCCCCGGTTACGGCCGGACCCAGGGCCGCGATGACCGCACCGGGCGTGGTCCGCGCGGCGGCCGCCCACCGTCAGACCCGGCCCGGCAGGCGGCCTACGAGGCGATCGCCGCCGTGCACCGTGACGACGCGTACGCGAACCTGGTGCTCGGTCACATTCTGCGGGACATGAACCTGCACGGGCGGGACGCGGCGTTCGCCACCGAACTCACGTACGGCACGCTGCGCGCGGTCGGGACACTCGACCTGATCATCGCGGAGGTCGCCGGGCGTGACGTGTCCCGCATCGACCCGCCGGCTCGTGATGCCCTGCGGCTGGGCGCCTATCAGCTGCTCTTCACTCGGGTCCCGTCCCACGCTGCCGTCAACCAGACCGTCGACCTGGTCCGCTCGGTCGCACCCGGCGCCGCGGGATTTGCCAACGCGGTCATGCGGGGCATCTCCGAGACCAGTTTTGACGACTGGTTGGCTCGGGTTGCGCCCGCGTACGACGAGAATCCGGTCGGTCACCTTGCCGTGATCCACCACCACCCCGAGTGGATCATCCGGTCGTTCGCCGAAGCTTTGGGCGGCGACCTGGAGGACACGGCCCGTTTGTTGATCGAGGACAACCAGCCGCCCGGCGTGCACCTCTGCGCCCGCCCGGGCCGCGCCGATGCCGTCGAGCTCGCGGACGCGGTCGGCGGGGTGCCGGGGGCGTTCTCGCCGTACGCGGTGTATCTGCACGGCGGCGCTCCTGCGGACATCCCCGAGGTGCGCGACGGTCGGGCCCACGTGCAGGACGAAGGCTCGCAGCTGGTCGCCGCCGCACTGCTCGCCGCCCCGCTCGAAGGCAGCGACCGCCGCTGGCTGGATCTGTGCGCCGGCCCGGGCGGTAAGACGGGCCTGCTCGGCTCCATCGCCGCCCAGCGTGGCGCGGAGGTCACCGCCGTCGAGATCGCGGACCACCGGGCACGACTCGTCGAACAGGCCACCGGTGGGCTACCCGTCACGGTTCTCCCCACCGATGGCCGAACCGTCGGCCGTGACCCGGACCTGCCCGAGGAGTCCTTCGACCGGGTGCTGGTCGACGCCCCGTGCACTGGCCTGGGCTCGCTGCGGCGCCGCCCCGAGTCCCGGTGGCGCCGGCAGCCCGCCGACCTCCCGCCGCTGACCCGCCTCCAACGCGAGCTGTTGGTCGCCGCGCTGCGTGCGGTCCGGCCGGGTGGCGTGGTGGCCTACGTGACCTGCTCGCCGCACATGGTCGAGACTCAGGTGACGGTGACCGAAGGGTCGCGCCGTAGCGGCGTGGAGGTCGACTTCGTCGACGCCCGGCCCTTGCTGCCCGCAGGTATGCCGAAGCTTGGTCCCGGACCGACGGTGCAGCTGTGGCCGCATCACCACGGCACGGACGCGATGTTCCTGGCGGTGCTACGCCGCACGAGCTGACGAGTGTGCCCGGACCCTGCAGCCGCTGCGAACCGCAATGGTGATCAGCGGCGGAGCCGGGTGAGGCGGGACCGGGCCGCGTGGCCGAACCGTAGGTGTCGTGCGGTGTTGGGCCGCGGATCCCGCACGAGCACCTCGGACAGCTCCTCGCCGGGGCTCGCGTGCGGCGATGCCGGCCGCGGGCTTACGTGGCGCGGCCGCCGCGGTGCTGGGCCGTGGGGCCCACATAGGGTGGCTGTCGCGTGGTGTCGGGCCGTGGTGCGGCGCCTGGCTGCGTGGCTGGGGCGATTCTCGTGGACCCGCCGGACGCACCGCGCGGAGAACGGGCAGCGCTGCGGCGGGCTTGTTGGTGATGCCGTCAGCCATGCTGAATTCGTGCCGTATTGCGCGGTTGCTGCAGGAAGGTGGGAGAACACCATGAGTGTCCCGGCCTAGCGGACGGAGGCCATACACTTCAGCGGTGGAGTCATCGCCGATCATCGCCCCCAGCATCCTGGCCGCCGACTTCGCGCACCTCGCGAAAGCGGTGCACGACATCGAGGGTGCCGCCGACTGGGTGCACGTGGATGTCATGGACAACCATTTCGTGCCCAACCTGACCATCGGTTTACCGGTGGTGCAGAGTTTGCGTAAAGCCACGACGATCCCGTTCGACGTGCACCTCATGATCACCGACCCGGAGCGCTGGGCGCCCGGGTATGCGGAGGCCGGGGCCTACAACGTCACCTTCCACGCGGAGGCCTGTGACGACCCGGTGGCGCTTGCCAAGACACTGCGGGCGGCCGGGGCGAAAGCGGGGCTCGCCATCGACCGGGATACGTCCGTCGAGCCCTATCTGGAGCTCCTGCCCTACGTGGACACGGTGCTCATCATGACGATCAAGGCCGGTTTCGGCGGCCAGAAGTTCATGCCCGAGCTGCTGGGCAAGGTGCGGGACGTGCGGCGCCGGATCGATGCGGGCAACCTCGAGGTGCGGCTGGAGGTCGACGGCGGCATCGCGGCCGACACGATCGAGCAGGCCGCTGAGGCCGGAGCAGACGCCTTCGTGGCCGGCACTGCAGTCTACGGCGCCGCGGACCCCGCCGAGGCGGTCCGCAAACTACGGGCGCTTGCCGCGCGAACCACCAGCCAAGCATGAGCACCCACGCCGCGCACCATCCGAAGGACGCAGCATGAGCACCCACGCCGCGCACAGACTGAAGGGCGCAGCAGCATGAACTCGCACGCGGCGCACAGTCTGAGGGACGCAGGCATGAGCTCCCCGCCGTCACCCACGCCGCGTACCCCGCCGAAGCACGCCGCGCGTCGGCCGAAGGACGCAGCATGAGCAGTGGTCATTCTCCCGAGCTCGGCGGTGAGCCGGAGACCCGTCGCGATCTGGTGCTGGTCGTGGATGACGACGACGACATCGCCGGCTTCGTGGGGTTCAACCTGGAGGTGCACGGCTTCGAGGTGATGCGGGCGCGCGACGGCCAGGAGGCCCTTGAGCTGATGGAGACGCGTCGCCCCGATCTGGCGGTGGTCGACTGGATGATGCCGCGGATGGACGGTGTGGAGCTGACCCGCCGGCTGCGGGCCGAGCCGCTGACCTCCGCGCTTCCGGTGATCATGCTGACGGCGAAGTCGATGACCGTGGACAAGGTCGTGGGTTTGACGGCGGGTGTGGACGATTACCTGGTCAAGCCGTTCGACACCGCGGAGTTGATCGCCCGGGTGTCGTCGACGCTGCGGCGTACCAAGGAGTTTCGGGAGGTTTCGCCGCTGACCGGGCTGCCGGGCAATGCGCGGGTGACCCGGGAGATCGGCGATCGGATGAAGGCCGGCGGGGACTTCGCGGTCGGCTACGTCGACATCGACCGCTTCAAGCCCGTCAACGACGTGTACGGGTTCGACCGCGGCGACGAGTTCATCACCGTGCTGGCCCGCAGCCTGCAACGGGCGGCGACGACGGCGGGCCGGCCTCCGGTGTTTCTGGGCCACATCGGCGGCGACGACTTTGTGTTCATCTGCCATCCGGACCAGGTGCTGCCGTTGACCAAGCACATGGTGACCGACTTCGAGGCGTCGGCCGACCAGTTGTACGACCCGGAGGACGCACAGCGGGGCTACGTCGAGGTGCCGGACCGGCGGGGCGGCAAGCAGCGGGCTGCGCTGGTCACGCTGTCGATCGGGGTGGCGCAGTCGACGGAGGGCGGGCGGCCCTACCCGGACCATCGTGCGGTGGTGGCGGTGTGCTCGGAGATGAAGAAGGTGGCGAAGAGTCAGCCCGGGTCCTACGTGGCGATCGACCGGCGGCGCAGCGACTCGGAGAACAACGACGAACCGCAGCTGTAAAGCGGCTGTGACACGGATCGCCCTGTGGCAAATCGCCCCCGTCGTGTAACACTGACCGGTAACCCACCACGCGCTGGCGGGACTCGGTGAAATTCCGAACCGGCGGTGATCCTTCCTTCCGGGGGAGGTAAGCCCGCGACCCGGACGTCGCTCTGTGGCGGACGGTGGACCTGGTGCAAATCCGGGGCCGACGGTTGATCGACCGGCACACGCCGATCGGTCAGACAGTCCGGATGGGAGACAGCGCGCGGAGCAGGATCGGGGGCTCGTCGCGGCGTGCTCTCATCCGGGGTGGCGCGAAGCGTCCCCTCATGTCCTGTTTCCGGCGTTATCTCCCTCTCCCTTGGCGCGTGACCGCACCGTGTCAGGGAAAGGGACAGAGATGGTCACCGAGCACGAGGCGATGGGCCGCGCGATCGCGCTTGCCGCCCGTGGCCTCGGCACGACGAGCCCCAACCCGGTCGTCGGCTGCCTGCTGCTGGACCCGGCCGGCGAGGTCGTCGGGGAAGGCTTCCACGTGTACGCCGGCGGTCCGCACGCCGAGATCGTGGCGCTCGCCCAGGCCGGCAAGCGGGCCCGAGGTGGCACCGCAATCGTCACCCTCGAGCCCTGCAACCACACCGGGCAGACCGGCCCGTGCGCCCAGGCGCTGATCGCCGCCGGCATCCGGCGGGTGGTCATCGCCGTCGACGACCCGACGCCGGTCGCGGCCGGGGGAGCGGCGACGCTGCGCGCCGCGGGGGTCGAGGTCGAAACGGGGGTACGCCGCCAGGAGGCCGAAGCCGGCAACATTGCCTGGCTGACCGCCGTACGGCGGAGCCGGCCGTTCGTGACGTGGAAGTATGCGGCCACCCTCGACGGGCGGTCCGCGGCGGCTGACGGCACCAGCATGTGGATCACCTCCGAGCCGGCGCGCGCTGACGTGCACCGCCTGCGCGCCACTGTCGACGCGATCGTGGTGGGCGTCGGCACCGTGCTCGCCGATGACCCGCAGCTCACCGTGCGCTATGTGCGGGACGGCAGTCTGGCGATCAAGCAGCCGCTGCGGGTGGTCGTGGACTCCTCCGGGCGTACCCCGGAAAAAGCGAAGGTGCGGGACGCCGCCGCGGAGACCTGGATCGCGACGGCGGCCGCGGTCGGCGCCGGACCCGACGGTCACGTCGACCTGAATGCTCTGCTCGCCGAGCTGTATCGGCGGGGGATCCGCGCGGTGTTGCTGGAGGGCGGACCGACGCTGGGTGGGGCGTTCCTGGCGGCCGGGCTGGTCGACCGGGTGGTCGGCTATGTCGCCCCGAAGCTGCTGGGCGCCGGGCAGCCTTCCCTGGTCGGCGCGGGCATCACCACGATCGCCGAGGCGATCGAACTGGATCTCACCGACATCGCGCAGATCGGTGCCGACCTGCGCTTCACCGCAACTTTGCGGCCCAAACCAGCCGACCGCCCCGCCCACCACCCAAGACCGGAATAGGGGATATCAACATGTTCACAGGAATCGTGGAAGAACTCGGCGAGGTCCTGTACCTCACCGACGCGGGGGGCGATTCCGCGGTGCTCGCGGTGCGAGGTCCGCTGGTCACGTCGGACGCGCGGCACGGCGACTCGATCGCCGTCAACGGGGTCTGTCTCACCGTCCTCGACAACACCGACGGGGTGTTCACCGCCGATGTCATGGGCGAGACGCTGCGGCGTTCCTCGCTCGGCGCGCTGAACACCGGCAGCGCGGTGAACCTGGAACGGGCCGCGACCCTCGGCAGTCGACTCGGCGGTCACCTGGTGCAGGGCCACGTCGACGGGGTTGCCGCGATCGTCAGCCGCGAGCCGGCCGACCAGTGGGAGGTGCTGACCTTCTCCCTGCCGCGGGAGCTGTCCCGCTATGTGGTGGAGAAGGGCTCGATCACCGTGGACGGGGTGTCGCTGACCGTCATGGCGGTCACCGCGGACACGTTCAGCGTGGGCCTGATCCCGACCACGCTCAAGCTCACCGTTCTGGGGTCCAAGGACGTCGGCGACCCGGTCAACCTCGAGGTCGACGTCATCGCGAAGTACGTCGAGAAGATGCTGGGGGATCGTCATGTTGGATGACATCGAGAGCGCCGTCGCCGCGATCGCGGCCGGCCGGCCGGTCCTGGTCGTCGACGACGAGGACCGCGAGAACGAGGGCGATCTGATCTTCGCCGGCGAGCATGCCACGCAGGCGTTGCTCGCTTTCATGGTGCGCTACACCTCCGGCTACATCTGTGTCGCGATCACCGAGGACGAGGCCGACCGGCTCGACCTGCCGCCGATGTTCCACACCAACCAGGACCGGCGCGGCACCGCGTACACGGTGACGGTCGATGCCCGTGAGGGTGTGAGCACCGGAATTTCGGCCGCTGACCGGGCGCACACCATCCGACTGCTGGCGAGCGCTGACACCAAGCCGACCGACCTGTCCCGGCCGGGCCACGTGGTGCCGCTGCGGGCCAAGCCGGGTGGCGTCCTGCGCCGGGCCGGGCACACCGAGGCCGCCGTGGACCTGGCGGTGCTGGCGGGCCTGCGCCCCGCCGGCGTGCTCTGCGAGATGGTCAACGACGACGGCACCATGATGCGGCTGCCCGATCTGGAGAAGTTTCGGGCCGAGCACGACCTGCCGCTGATCAGCATCGCGGACCTCATCGAGTACCGGCGGCGGCACGAGCAGCAGATCGAGCGGGTTGTGCAGACCCGGCTGCCGACCGAGCACGGCGACTTCACCGCGGTCGGCTACCGCGCCGGAGTCGACGGTGCCGAGCACGTCGCCCTGGTGTTCGGCGACCTGGGCGCCGGCGACGACGTGCTGGTCCGCGTGCACTCGGAGTGCCTCACCGGCGACGTCTTCGGCTCGGTGCGCTGCGACTGCGGGCCGCAGCTCGACGCCGCTCTGGAGCGGGTGGCCGAGGCGGGGCGTGGTGTCGTGCTCTACATGCGTGGGCACGAGGGCCGGGGGATCGGGCTGCTGCACAAGCTGCAGGCGTACCAGTTGCAGGATCGTGGGTTGGACACCGTGGATGCCAACCTGGAGCTGGGACTACCGGCTGACGCCCGCGACTACGGCACGGGCGCGCAGATCCTGTACGACCTGGGCGTGCGCTCGATGCGGCTGCTCACCAACAACCCCGCCAAGCGGGCCGGGCTGGAAGGCTATGGCCTGACCATCACCGGCCGCGAGGCCCTGCCCGTGCGGCTGCACCCGGAGAATGTTCGCTACCTGCGGACAAAGCGGGACCGCATGGGGCACCTGTTCGAGGCGTTGGGCTGATATCGCGCCACACGGCATGTGAGCATTCATCTGGAAGGGGGGCATCATGGCCGGTTTTGGTGATCCGCACCTGAACACCGTCGACGGCGCCGGGCTCAAGGTTGGCATCGTCGGCTCGCGCTGGCACGCCGACCTGGTCGACCACATGGTCGAGCGGGCGCAGGCGGCGGCGAAGGCGTGCGGCGTGGACGACGTGGTCGTGGCCCGGGTGGCGGGCTCGGTCGAGCTTCCCGTCGTCGCGCAGGCGCTCGCCAAGCGCTGCGACGCGGTGGTGGCGCTCGGCGTGGTCATCCGCGGCGAGACAGCCCACTTCGATTACGTCTGTGACGCGGTGACCGCCGGGTTGACCCGGGTGTCGCTGGACGAGCGCACCCCGGTGGCACACGGCGTGCTGACCGTGGAGAGCCTGGGCCAGGCGCGGGACCGCGCCGGGCTGGAGGACTCCATCGAGGACAAGGGCTGGCAGAGCACGGTGGCCGTGCTCGACGCGGTCCTGGCGATCCGCGACGTCGAGAAAGCCTGACCTACAACCGGCCTGCTTCGATGATGCGGGCCAGGAACTGCCGGGTTCGCGTTTCGACCGGGTCGCCGAGCACCTGCTCCGGCGGCCCGGCTTCGAGCACCCGGCCGCCGTCGAGGAAGACGACCCGGTCGGCGACCTGCCGGGCGAAGCCCATCTCGTGGGTAGCCAGCACCATGGTCATGCCCTCGTCCTTCAGCCCGCGGATCATCGTGAGCACTTCCCCGACGAGCTCCGGGTCGAGCGCCGAGGTGACCTCGTCGAGCAGCAGCAGCCGCGGGCTGTTGACCAGCGCGCGGACGATGGCGACCCGCTGCTGTTGGCCGCCGGAAAGCCGATCGGGATAGCTGTCGGCTTTGTCGGCGAGCCCGACCCGATCCAGCCAGTGCAGGGCTTGTTCCCGCACCTCCGCGGCCGCGCGCCCGTGCACCTTGTCCGGTGCCAGGGTGATGTTGCGCAGCACGCTCATGTGCGGAAACAGGTTGTAGGACTGGAACACCATGCCGATCCGGCGGCGCACCAGATCCGGGTTCGCACGCGGGTCGGTGATGTCCTCGCCGTCCAGTCGGATGACC
The DNA here is from genome assembly GCF_044452725.1 of Actinoplanes sp. NPDC051859. Classification (NCBI taxonomy): domain Bacteria; kingdom Bacillati; phylum Actinomycetota; class Actinomycetes; order Micromonosporales; family Micromonosporaceae; genus Actinoplanes; species Actinoplanes sp. NPDC051859. The sequence continues at coordinate 184,084 of NZ_JBITBX010000012.1, forward strand.
CCGTCGTCCACCTCGGTCAGCAGGTTGATGCAGCGCAGCAGAGTCGATTTACCCGACCCGGACGCGCCGATCAGCGCCACCACCTGATGCTCGTCGACCTGCAGCGAGAGATCGTCGAGGACCACGGCCGAGCCGAAGGCCTTCCGCAGGTGTTCGCAGGACAGCAGCACGTCAGGCCCCCGCACTCTGGCGCCGGGCCGCGCGCAGCGTGACCCAGTCGGTCACGCCGATCAGCGGCAGGGCAAGAAGCACGAACAGCACCCCGGCCACAATGTACGGCGTGAAGTTCGCATCCTGCGCCGTCGCGATCTGAGCCGCGCGCACCGCATCGATCGGGCCGGCAAGGGACACGAGACCCACGTCTTTCTGCAACGCCACGGTGTCGTTCAGCAGCGGTGGTGCGACCCGGCGTACGGCCTGGGGGAGCACCACATGGCGCATCGTCTGCCGGTAGGTCAGGCCCAGCGACCGGGCGGCGGCGAGTTGACTGGGGTGCACCGACTCGATGCCCGCGCGGAAGACTTCAGCGAGGTACGCCCCGTACGTGATGACCAATGCCGCCCCGCCCAGCACCAGCACACTCGGCATGCCTTGCAGCCGCAAGCCGGGGACGCCGAGGGTGCACACGTAGAGCACGATGATCAGCGGGAGGCCGCGGAACGCGTACGTGTATCCGGTAGCCAGCGCGCGTACCGGAAAGAAGACCGGACCGCGCAGCGTCCGTAGCACCGCGACCAGCAGGCCGAGCGCCAGCGCGGCCACCGCGCACACGACCAGCAGCCGGATGTTGAGCCACAACCCGTCGAGCACGTCCGGCAGATACTTCCTGGCGACCTGCCAGTCGAAGAACGACGCCTTGACCCGGTCCCAGCCGGGGGCGCCGGTGACGGCGAAGGCCAGCGCGCCGCCTAGGACAGCGGTCGACAGGGCCGCGAGCAGCACCGAGCGGATGGTCTGCCGCCGGCGGTAGGCGATCCGGCCCAGCTGGATCTCGCTGGGCCGGTGCAGCTCGCTCGTCACGACAGCTCGGGCGCTCCGGAGGCACCGGCCAGCCAGGTCTTCTCCAGGGTGGCCAGGGTGCCGTCCTGGCGCAGCTGGTCCACCGCCTGGGTGACACATGGCGTCAGCTTCGATCCCAGATCAAGAACGAGACCGAATTGCTCGGGTACGCCCACCTGCGGCAACTGCCCCACGATGACCCCGTCGTCCAGCTCGGCGGCGGTCATGTAGAACGCGGTCGGCAGATCCACCACGATGCCATCGACCTGCTTGTTCTCCAGGGCTTTCTTGGCATCGTCGTTGTTGTTGAAGACCTGGGCCTTGGCGTCCGGCTCGATCAGGTCGGTGATCGCCTGGTAGCTGGTCGTCCCCACCTGCGCGCCCAGCGTGGCGCCCTTCAGTTCGGCGATCGACGTCGCCCCGGCGATCTTCGAGCCCTTCGTGGTGATCACGGTCTGCCGCACGAGGTAGTACGACGACGAGAAGTCCACGGCCTTCCGGCGCTCCGGCGTGATCGAGAACTGGTTGATGTCGAAGTCGAACGTCTTCGGCCCGGGCGCGATCGCGTTGGTGAAGGTGACCTGGGTCCACACGACGTTCTCCGCCGAATAGCCCAGCCGCTTCGCGACCTCGTACGCCACCGAAGACTCGAACCCCTTGCCGTTGGCCGGCTTGTTCTCGCTGAACCACGGCTCGTACGCCGGATTGTCGGTGCCGATGGTGAGCTTGCCCTCGGTACGGGTGCCGAGCTGGCCGCTGGAGCAGGCGGGGCCGGTCGCCGCCGGGGCGGGCGCCTCCTCGACCGGCGCGCAGGCGCCCAGCGTGGCGAGGAGCACAACGGCGCCACCCAGCGCCGCGAAAGGGTGTCTGCTGACCATGAGCGGCAGGCTAACCCCGACCTGGCCCGGCGGGACAATCGGCATCCCAAGGGGTGGGGCGGTCCGCCACCGCTGCGGGACGAGCTGTCAGAATCGGCACCCGTGAAGACGTTCGAAGAGTTGTTCGCCGAGTTGCAGACGAAGGCGGTGCAGCGGCCCGCGGGTTCGGGCACCGTCGCGGCGCTGGACGCCGGCGTGCACTTCATCGGGAAGAAGGTCGTCGAGGAAGCAGCCGAGTCCTGGATGGCCGCCGAGCACGAGGGCCGCGAGCGGACCGCCGAGGAGATCTCGCAGCTGCTCTACCAGGCGCAGTGCCTCATGATCGCCACGGGACTCGAGCTCAAGGACGTGTACCGACATCTCTGACGTGCCTTTCCGCCGCTATCGCCGGTCGACCTGAGGAGCCACGTCAGAGATGCTGCGCATCGCTGTACCGAACAAGGGAACCCTGTCCACCCCCGCCGCCCAGATGCTGCGTGACGCCGGTTACCGGCAGCGCACCGACACCAAAGACCTCGTCTGCCGGGACGAGGACAACGATGTCGAGTTCTTCTACCTGCGCCCGCGGGACATCGCCACGTACGTGGGATCCGGCGACCTCGATCTCGGCATCACCGGCCGGGACCTGCTCGTCGACTCCGGGGTGCCGGCCCGGGAAGTGCTGGACCTGGGCTTCGGCGGGGCCACCTTCCGCTGGGCCGCCCCGCCCGGCGCGCTTTCCTCGGCGGACGGCATCGGCGGAATGCGCATCGCCACCGCCTATCCCGGGGTGGTCGAGCGTTATCTGGCCGAGCACGACCTCAAGGCCGACGTCGTCCGGTTGGACGGTGCGGTGGAGAACGCCGTGCGCCTGGGCGTCGCGGACCTGATCGCCGATGTGGTCGAGACCGGCACCACCCTGCGCCAGGCCGGCCTGGTGACGGTCGGTGCGCCGCTGTTGCGCTCCTCGGCGATCCTGATCGGCCGGGAGGATGGCACCGCGGCGGAAGCCAAGCCGGCCCAGCTCATCCGGCGTCTGCAGGGCGTGCTGGTGGCCCGCAGCTACGTGATGCTGGCCTACGACGTACGGGCGGACCTGTTGGAGAGCGCGACCGCCCTGACGCCTGGCATCGAGTCGCCGACCGTCTCCCCGCTGCACCGGGAGGGCTGGGTCGCCGTGCAGGCGATGGTCCGGCGTGCCGACGTGCACCGGATCATGGACGAGCTGTACGCCCTCGGCGCCCGGGCCATCCTGGTGACCGCTATCGCCAATTGCCGGCTGTGACCTGTTCCCGCCGGGTGGGGACCTGCCCGGCGGGACGGGCCGCCGCAGTGGCAGAGTGGTCCGCGTGAGTACTTCCACTCGTGAGGCGGCTGTCTACCGGCCGCGGCGCATCCGCTGGGTGGCCGTCCCCGGCGCCGCCGCGGTGGTCATTCTCTTCACCGTGCTCAGCTTCGGTCTGCACGGCCGCACCGGGGACGGCATGGGGCAATTCGCCCGGGGTGACCAGGGCGCCATGATCGGTCTCGGTGTCCTGGCCGCGCTGGGCATCCTGATGTTCATCCGGCCGCGGGTGCAGGCGGACCCCGACCACGTGCAGATCCGCAACGTCTTCGGCTCCTTCGACCTGCCCTGGACCGCGGTGCGCGCGGTGCGGTTCGACCGTAACTCCGCCTGGGCGACGCTGGAGCTGCACGACGACGAGACCGTGCCCCTGCACGCGTTGCAGGCGGCTGACAAGGACTACGCCGTCGAGGGCGTCCGCAAGCTGCGGGCCCTGCATTCTGCTGCCTCGGCGTGAGCTGATAGACTTCGCGGCAGTCGACCACGCCTGCGCTCCTTTCGGATCTTGCTTTGCCGGAGCCGCGGGCACGAAAGAGGAGCCCGCTGGTTCCCACCCGATTCGGCTTCAAGGTGTAACAGCTCTTGAGGCGTCCGGGTCCGGTCAACCGACTTCGGGAATATCCCGGCGTGGGTGCGCGTCCTCCTGGACGCCGATGACCGGTCGAGCGGGCCCTGGCATGCGTGCCGGGGCCTTCTGCTTTCCCGTCGCCCGTGGTGATCCATAGGTGGCGCGAGGCCGGCCGACATTGGCAGGACCGTCCGCGGTGCGCAACCGGGGAGGGTCCAGGACATGACATCGTTCTGAGGAGGCCCCATCAGCGTCGAACCACGCGTTAACGAACAGATCCGGGCACGAGAGGTCCGTCTGGTCGGCCCTGAGGGTGAGCAGGTGGGCATCGTCCCGCTCGAGCGCGCCCTCCAGCTGGCTGCGGACGTCGACCTGGATCTGGTCGAGGTGGCACCGATGGCCCGTCCGCCGGTGTGCAAGCTCATGGACTTCGGCAAGTTCAAGTACGAGAGTGCACTCAAGGCGCGCGAGGCCCGGCGCAACCAGCAACAGACCGTCATCAAGGAAATGAAGCTGCGGCCGAAGATCGACCCGCACGACTACGAGACCAAAAAGGGTCACGTGGTGCGGTTCCTCAAGGCGGGCGACAAGGTCAAGGTGACGATCATGTTCCGTGGTCGTGAGCAGAGCCGCCCCGAGCTGGGTTTCCGGCTCCTGCGCCGGCTCAGCGAAGAGATCTCGGAACTGGGTTTCGTCGAAGCCAGTCCGAAGCAGGACGGCCGCAACATGATCATGGTGTTGGCGCCCCACCGGGCGACCAAGGCCGCCGCCGCGGAGACCATCGCGGCCAAGGCCCGCCCGCCGCGGGAGCCCCGCGAGGGTGACGTCGTCACGGCAGAGGCGCCCGCCGAGGCACCTCCGGCCGAGGCCGAAGCCAGCACCGCAGAATAGGTTTTGCTGAATATCCCCGCCGGTCCCCGGTCGGCGGGGCAGAGAGAGTAGGCGTTCAAGTGCCGAAGATGAAGAGCCACACCGGCATGGGCAAGCGGGTGAAGGTCACCGGCAAGGGCAAGATCGTCCGCGAGAAGGCTGGCAAGCGCCACCTGCTCGAGGGCAAGTCCTCCCACGTCACCCGCCGGATGACCGGCACGGTCGTCGTGGCCAAGGCCGACACCAAGCGAGTGAAGAAGCTGCTCGGCCGCTGACGCGCGCCACAACCGTTCCCCTGTTAGGAGTACCGAAATGGCACGCGTCAAGCGGGCAGTAAACGCCCAGAAGAAGCGTCGCACGTTGCTGGAGACCGCCAGCGGATACCGCGGTCAGCGCTCGCGCCTGTACCGCAAGGCCAAGGAGCAGGTGCTGCACTCGATGCAGTACAGCTACCGCGACCGCCGTGACCGCAAGGGCGACTTCCGTCAGCTCTGGATCACGCGCATCAACGCGGGTGCTCGGGCCAACGGCCTGACCTACAACCGCCTCATCCAGGGCCTCAAGCTGGCCGGCGTCGAGGTGGACCGCAAGATCCTGGCCGACATGGCCGTCAACGACGCCGCCTCGTTCGCGGCGATCGTCGAGATCGCTCGCGCCGCCGTCGCGGCCGAGGGCACGGGTGGCGCTGCCGCCCAGGCCGCCTGAGCTAGTTGTTTCGGGGCGCCTGCCGGTTTGTCCGGGAGGCGCCCCGACGCATGTCCGGAGGATCCCAGTGACGTTCACCCCCCGCACTCCGAGGGTCGTCGCGGCCCGGCGCCTGCAGCGCCGCCGCGACCGCGACCAGACCGGCCGCTTCCTGGCCGAAGGCCCCCAGGCGGTGCGCTCGGCCCTGGCCGCGGGGGTCGTCCTCGAACTTTTCGGTACGGACGATGCGCTCACCCGACACGGCGACCTCGCCCTGCAAGCCCCAGTGGTGTCCCCGGTGACGGATGAGGGGCTGGCCGCCCTGGCCGAGACCGTGCAGCCGCAGGGCCTCGTCGCCGTCTGCGAGCAGGTCGACGTGCCGCTGGCCGACGCCCTTGCGAAACACCCCCGCCTGGTCGCGGTGCTCGCCGAAATCAGAGACCCCGGCAACGCGGGTACGGTGCTGCGCACGGCCGATGCCGCCGGTGCCGGTGCAGTGGTGTTCGCCGGTGACGCGGTGGACCCGTACAACGGCAAGTGCGTGCGCTCGTCGGCCGGCAGTCTGTTCAACGTGGACGTGGTGCGGGCGCCGCTGGCCGTCGTGGACGAGTTGCGCGCGGCCGGGCTGTCCGTGTGTGCCACGACGGGCTACGGGGACGCCGATCTCGACGAGCTGCTCGACGATGGATCGCTCGCCGGACCGACCGCGTGGCTGTTCGGGTCGGAGGCGCACGGGCTGCCCGAGGAGCTCCTGAAGGCGGCGGACAGGCGGGTGCGCGTACCCATCTATGGGGGTGCCGAGAGCCTTAACCTGGCTGCCGCCGCAGCGGTCTGCTTGTATGCTTCGGCGAGAGCGCAACGCTCCCCGAGGAGTTGAGATGAGTCAGACGTTTACCCGGCCCGCTGGTCGCGGGCGCGTGGGCTGACTCGAGTTTGCCGAGAAGCGGCTTCGCCGCACCGCAGCAAAAGAGACTGGATCGCGCGAACTTCCCTGACCGGCGGGCTGCGGCCCCGCCGCGCCTCCGTACACTGATCCACCGAGTCAGACCCTCGCGGCCCTCGCTGCGCTCGGTGCACTCGGTCCTGACGAGCCGACGGCTCATCTGGTGTGAGGGAGTTCGCCCGACCATGTCCTACCGCAACGATCCATACGATCCGAAGCAGGCCGCCCTGCTCGCGCCCGAGGCTCTCGAGGCCGCGGTCACAGAGGCGGAGCAGGCGTTCGCCGCCGCGACCGACCTCGATGCGCTCGGTGCGCTGAAGCCCGCCCACCTGGGCGACCGCGCGCCCGTGTCGCTGGCCCGCCGTGAGATCGGTTCCCTGCCACCCGCCGCCAAGTCCGACGCCGGCAAGCGCGTCAACGTGGCCCGGCAGGCCGTCCAGGGCGCCTACGATTCCCGCCTCGCCGAGCTGGAGCGCGAGCGCGCCGCCCGGGTGCTGGTCGAGGAGCGCGTCGACGTCACCCTGCCCTGGGACCGGCGCCCGCGGGGCGCGCGGCACCCGCTGACCACGCTCATGGAGCACATGACCGACCAGTTCGTCGGCATGGGCTACGACGTCGTCGACGGCCCCGAGCTCGAGCTGGAGTGGGCCAACTTCGACGCCCTCAACATCGGGCCGGACCACCCGGCGCGCGGGCTGATGGACACGTTCTACGTGGACCTGCCCGGCCTGGTCATGCGCACCCACACATCCCCCGGTCAGGTCCGCACCATGCTGACGCAGCAGCCGCCGATCGCGGTGGTCTGCCCGGGTCGGGTCTACCGCACCGACGACCTGGACGCCACGCACAGCCCGGTGTTCCACCAGCTCGAAGGCCTCGTCGTCGACGAGGGCATCACCATGGCCCACCTCAAGGGCACGTTGGACCACTTCGCCCGGGCCATGTTCGGCCCGGACGCGCGCACCCGCTGGCGCCCGCACTACTTCCCGTTCACCGAGCCGTCCGCCGAGTTCGACGTCTGGTTCGCCGGGCACCGCGACGGCGCCCGCTGGGTCGAGTGGGGTGGCTGCGGCATGGTCAACCCGCGGGTCCTGGTCGCCGCCGGTATCGACCCGGAGCGCTATTCCGGGTTCGCGTTCGGCATCGGCGTCGAGCGGACGCTGATGTTCCGCAACGGTGTGAGCGACATGCACGACATGGTGGAGGGTGACGTCCGGTTCACCCGCAACTTCGGTATGGCGGTCTGATCATGAAGCTGTCCCTCTCCTGGCTGCGCGAATACGTCGAACTGCCGGCGCCGGTCGACGTCGCCGAGCTCGAACGCCAGCTGGTCGGCCTCGGCATCGAGGTCGAGTCCATCCACGACCAGGCCGCGACGATCTCCGGCGACCTGGTCGTCGGCCGGGTGCTCGAGATCGAGGAACTGACCGAATTCAAGAAGCCGATCCGCTTCTGCAAGCTCGACGTCGGCAACCCGGACCCGCAGGAGATCGTCTGCGGCGCCCGTAACTTCGCTGCGGGCGATCTCGTCGTGGTCATCCTGCCCGGCGGCGAGCTGCCCGGCGGGTTCACGATCGGTGCGCGCAAGACGTACGGGCGCAACTCGCACGGCATGATCTGTTCCGCCGCCGAACTGGGCCTCAGCGGCGACCACGACGGCATCATCGTGCTCCCACCGGACACGGCCGCGCCCGGCACCGACGCGCGCCCGCTGGTCGGCCTCGACGACGTGATCATCGACATGGAGATCACGCCGGACCGCGGCTACCAGATGAGCGTGCGGGGTGTCGCCCGCGAGCTGGCCTACGCGTACGGCGTCGCGTACACCGACCCGGGCCTCGCCCCGGCGGCGGAAGGCACTGTGGCGGCCCCGTATTCGGTGACCATCGAGGACACGGTCGGCTGTGACCGCTTCGCGGCGCGCGTCGTCCGGGGCATCGACCCGGCCGCGCCGTCACCGGAGTGGATGCAGCGTCGGCTCCTCGCGGCCGGCATCCGCACCATCTCGCTCGCCGTGGACATCACCAACTACGTGATGCTCGAGCTCGGCCAGCCGATGCACGTCTTCGACCTCGACCTGCTGCACGGCGGCCTGGTCGTGCGCCGGGCCCGGCCGGGCGACAAACTCACCACCCTGGACGGCGTCGCCCGCGTTCTCGACGCCGAAGACATGGTGATCTGCGACGACACCGGCCCGATCTCGCTCGCCGCGGTCATGGGCGGCGAGACCAGCGAGGTCCAGCCCGGCACCGTCAACGTGCTGCTCGAAGCCGCGCACTGGGACCCGGTGATGGTCAGCCGGACCGCCCGGCGGCACAAGCTGTTCAGCGAGGCGGCCAAGCGCTGGGAACGCGGCGTCGACCCGCGGCTGCCGCTCGTCGCCATCCAACGGGCGGTCGAGCTGCTGACCGCGCACGCCGGTGGCACCGTCAGCGAGCAGGTGCTCGACCACGACCACGTGGCCGCGCCCACGCCGGTGCACCTGCCCACCGACCTGGCCAGTCGCCGGATCGGGCTCGCGTACCCGGTCGAGCAGGTCACCGAGCTGCTCGGGCAGGTCGGCTGCACGGTCTCCGGCACCGAGCCGCTCGAAGTGGTCCCGCCGTCCTGGCGGCCGGACCTCGTCGCGCCCGTCGACCTGGTCGAGGAGATCGCCCGGCTCGGCGGCTTCGACGCCATCCCGAGCCTGCTGCCGCCCCTGCACGGCGGCGGCAGCCTCACCGGTCAGCAGGTGCGGCGGCGCATGGTCGGTCGGGCACTCGCCGAGAACGGGTTCACGGAAGTGCTGTCGTACCCGTTCGTTGCCCCGACGGCGGCGGACACGCTCGGCTTGCCGGCCGACGACCCGCGCCGCAGCGCGGTCCGGTTGACCAACCCGTTGTCCGAGCAGGAGCCGCTGCTGCGCACCTCGCTGCTGCCGCCGCTGCTCGCGACGCTGAAGCGCAACCTCGGCCGCGGCGAACGCGACCTCGCGCTCTACGAGACGGGCACGGTCTTCCTGCCGCACCTGACCGCCGCCGCCCCGCCGCAGCTCGGCGTCGACCACGGCCCGTCCACCGAGGACTGGACCGCTGCCAACGCCATCGTCCCCGAGCAGCCATGGCACCTCGCCGCGGTGCTGACGGGTGACGCGACTCCGGCCGGCTGGTGGGGCGAGGGCCGCCCGGCCACCTGGTCGGACGCGGTCGAGGCAGCCCGCATCGCCCTGTCGGCGGCCGGGATGACTCCCGACCGGGTCACCGTCGAGGCGGTAGCATACGCGCCCTGGCACCCGGGTCGCTGCGCCGCCATCGCTGTTGACGGCACGGTCATCGGCCACGCGGGCGAACTGCACCCGGCAGTCCTGTCGGCCCTCGAGTTGCCGAAGCGCACCTGCGCGATGGAGCTCGACCTCGACGCGATCGGCGCCACGCCGGTCACCCAGGCGAAGAAGATCTCCACCTTCCCGCCCGCCCTGATCGACGTGGCCCTGGTCGTCGAGTCGGCCGTCCCGGCCGCCACAGTCGAACAGGCCCTGGTCGCCGGCGCGGGAGACCTGCTCGAATCCGTCCGGCTCTTCGACGTGTACGCGTCGGAGCAGCTCGGCGAGGGCCGCAAGAGCCTCGCCTACAAGCTGACCTTCCGGGCCGCCGACCGTACCCTGACCGTCGAGGAAGCCGTCGCCGCCCGCGACGCCGCGGTAACCGAGGCCGCGACCCGCACCGGGGCAACCCTGCGCGGCGCCTAGTTCTGCTGAGGCCGGGTCTCTCCGGGGACCCGGCCGGCTTCTACCCGCGTCCCTTCGGGGGGACGATTTCCACCCGCGTCCCGGAGGCCGGATTCCCGAAGAGTTCGGCCGCGTTCCCGCCTCGCGCGAACAACTCGTAGCAGGAGCGTCCCGCCCATCCCGAGCTGCCGGGCGCGAAGGACAGCGTGCCGGCCGGGACGGTGAACACGCCGTCGCTGACCACCGCCTCGACCTCGGCCTGCCCGATGCGCACGCGAACGGTCGCGCCGACCTCAGCCGGGGCGTCATACCAGGTCGTCTTCAGATTGCCGTACCCGTCGGTGTAGGCGACGGCCCGCTCCGGCGCGGGCGCCACCGTCACCGCCTCGCCCAGCAGATCGTCGTCACCCCGAGCCAACCCGGCCACCGCAGCCGGAAAGACGTCCCGGGACCGGAACTGCGACCCCGCATCGGGTACGTTCACCGCCCGCAACGGCACCCCCTCGGCGGCGAGGAACGACAGACTGGCTCCGGCGGCGACCCCGACAACCAGCACCCCGGAGTCGAGTCGCGCAGCGACCAGCCGTTCCCCGGCGTTGTCCTCCCGCGGATCGTCCGCGTCCTGCCGCGGCGCCACATTGGCGTAGACGACCCGATCCGCCGGTCCTTCCCCGAAAACCAACTGGGCCACGCAGAACCCGGCGCTCACCGTGTCGAACGGCGGCACCGGGATCGCCGCAACGTCGGCCTCCGGCAGCAGCAGCGCCAACCGCTGCCGCACCTCGGCGAAAGCCAGATCCCCAGTGCCGTAATCGGCGACAACAGTCAGCAGCATGCCCTCAACCTAGGGGCGTCGGCGCCTGCCCGCTCGCCTTGTCCGCCTGACGACGCAGGAGAGTGACACCGACCAGGTTGAGCCCCACACCCCAGGTCAGCGCGGCCACCGCCCAGTTCGCCACCCCGGCCGGCCCATCGAACACCTCCTGCAGAGACCCGAACGGCGTCAGCCAGGCCCGTGCCGTACCCGCCGGCGTCAACAGGGCGTACACGCTCAGCGGCACCGCGATCGTGGACAGGCACGCCCACACCGGCCGCCCGCCGATCAGCAGACCGAGCCCCGTACCGACCAGCTGCGCCAACACCTGGACGAGGACTCCGCCGACGAGGATGAACCCGGCGCCCGCCCACGGGTCCGCGGCAGTGGACCCCGACGCCGCCAGCGCAGCAACGGAGAGCACGCCACCGACCAGCCCGGCAGCCACAGCGATCACCGTCGCCCCGACCAGCATCGGCAGCGCAGCAGCCCGTGGCGTCCGGCGCAGATCATGCGCGAGCAACACCCCAACGAACGGCAGCGGCACCGAAATGAAGCTCTGCACGTTCTCGGCGAAGGTGGCAAAGGTCCGTTCCCCGGCCGGCAGGCCCACCACGAGCAACCCCGCCGCCAGCGCCCCGAACAGCATCGTGACGATCAGCAGAATCCGGCGGCCCCGCGTTCTCGCAGCCGCCCGCAGCACGCCCGCAACCTCTGTGGACATCGTGCCTCCCCTCGACGATGATCCACACCGTACCGGCCGGCGATGATCACCGTTGTCCCCATCTTTCGCCGGCAGAGTATCGTCGCAGCGGCATCGCCCAGTCCAGAAAGCGGTCGCGCAGCCCCACCGACAACCGACCCCCGCAGTCGTCGAACGCTTCCCACAGGCACGTGCCGAGATAGATCAGCAGGCTGCCCACGTCGGCCGCGTACTCTTCGGAAAGCTGCACCTTGGCCGGTGCGCAGGGCCACGGCTCGGCACAGGCGGAGCATTCCCATCCGGGTCGTCGTGGGAGGTGTTCATCATTCACGACTGGCCGCCCGTTGCCCGGTGCTGCTGTCCCGGAGTGAGCCGGCCCGCCTGACCGGCCTCGGGCCAAGCCGCGTTCGGCACCGACCCCCAGGCACCGGTGCGGTCGGTGGGGGCGTACCGGGCGCGCACGCGAGCGCGAATCGCCTCGTCGCAAGGCCACCTCAAGCCGCAAACTCCGCACTGGTCAGCACGCCATTTCCACCAGCGCCTCGGTGCTCGCGGGTAGTGCATCGTCATGCGCTTACCTTGCTGCGCGCAACGCCCGAAGCAAATGACAGTGCGTTGCCGCCTCGTTGCACCTTTGCTGCATGTGCGGTCTACGCTTGGCGGCACCGAGCGACCCTTCGGTGGGAGCCTTGATGACCACTGTGCAGCGTTGGACTGGCAAGGAGACGCGTGCGCTCCGCTTGTCGCTTCGTCTCACCGTCCGTGGCTTCGCAGCGGATCTCGGCGTGGGTGTGCGGACCGTCGCCAACTGGGAGGCCGGCGGGTCGGGAGTCGTGCCCCGTCCCGAGCTGCAAGCCGCCCTCGACACCCTGCTCGGACGGGCCGATCTCGACGCACAGGATCGCTTCGCGCGCTCGCTGGGCGGTCAAAGCCCAGTTGAGTCCGAGGACGCAGGCGCCGAACTGCGTGGACGTCTGGCAGCTGCCTCGGCGGTCGATACAGAAACCATCCGGCTACTGACGGCCCAACTGAACGACATCCGCGCAATGGACAGAATGCTCGGTGCGGAGACCTCTGCGCCGCAGCTCTCGGGCTATCTGGACACTGTCAAAGGATTGCGGTCCTTCACGATCGGCAATCGCGAGACGCTGGCCGACTTGTATGCGGACGCAGCCACTCTCGCCGGGTGGCAATGTCTTGACACAGGGTGCGTGGGTGCGGCTTGGCGCCACTACGAAGCGGCGAAGGAAGCTGGACGGGAGGGTCGCTCCCGTTCCGCGCTGGTGCATGCTCTTGCTGAGCAAACCTATGTGTTGCTGGAGATCAACGACATTGGACGCGCAGCGGAGCTCGCCGAATATGCTTGCTCCCTCGCTGCTGGCCGAGTGCCGGCCTTGCTGTCTTCCTGGCTGTGGGCCGTTCGCGGGGAGGTCCACGCCGCGGCAGGTAACATTTCTGACTGCCATGCGGCCTTCGAAGCAGCGGCGAGGGCGCTGCCCACCGATCCTCTCGATCCCGACCTTCCTTTCGTCGTGCTCAGCGAGGTGCACCTGGCCCGTTGGCGAGGCAATGCGTGGGCCACGCTCGGCGACCAAGCCGCGATCATCGAACTCGAAGCTGCGCTGGACAGGCTCGACGAGAGCTTCGTCCGCGCCAGAGCTGGCCTGCACGCTGACCTGGCCGGTGCTTTCCTGGCGAGGAAGCGGCCCGAGCCGGCGAGCGCTCATCTTCAGGCCGGGGAAGCGCTGGCCACGCGTGTCGGATCCGTTCGTCAGCAGCGGCGAATGAGTCGGATCCGATCAGCCTTGGTAGGCGCTGCCGGATAGCAGCAGGAGCAGTCCGACTAACGTGCCAGAGCCCAACGCCTTTCCCTCCTGCAGCAGGGTGGGAATCGTGTCACGCGGAATCCAGGCCACCGAGCCTGCTTCCTCCTTGTCAGTGGGCGAACCGATGAACCGCGCCCCACGGAAGAGGAAGAGCTCGTGCCTGGCGTCGACCATTCCGGGAATGGGATGAAAGGCGGAGATGCGCTCCGGCTTGCCGAGTGGACGCCAGCCGGTCTCTTCCTCGGCTTCGCGTGCTGCTGCTTCCGCGAAGGACTCGCCTGGTTCCGGGAAGCCACCCGGCAGTTCCCACCCGACTTGGTCCGGCACGAAGCGGTGCCGTCGCAGCATCAAGACCTGACCCTCGTCGTTCAGCACCACCGCGACGGCGACGTTTCTGAGATGGACGACGTGGTGCCAGAACGGCGCTTCGCCGGGTGGTTCGACCTCCCGCTGGGAGAGCCTGACCCACGGGTTGTCATAGAGGGTCCGCTCGCCGAGCACGCGCCATCGGGAAGTGTTGCCGGCATCCTCGGGCACGACGCGATCCTACGCCGCGGCGTCCTGGACAGAGCACAGGACAATGCCTCGCATGATCAACCAACTCGGGCGTGCTGTGCTGGCCTATCCGCGGCGTGCGCCGATGACCTTCAGTTACGTCGTGCTGCTGCTGGCCGGGTACGTGTGGGTCAGGCAAGGGTTGTCGGCTGAGCGAGCGAACGCCGTACTCGGCTACGTCAGCACCAACCTGGACAACCTGCAGGACCATCCGGTGACGGCGATGCTGGGCAGCGTGCTGTTCTTCGACGGCACACTCACCGACTTCGCCTCGCTGGACTTCGTCGGCACGGTGATCATCCTGGGTCTCGGCGTCATCTGCTGCCTGGCCTGGGCGGAACGCCGCTGGGGTGCGTGGCGGGCTGCCGCTCTGTTCCTGGCTGGGCACATCATTGCCACCCTGCTCACCACCGTCGCCATCGTCGTCGCCTTGGGCCAGGGCTGGTATCCGGAAGACGTACGGCATTCCCTGGACTACGGCGTCAGCTACGGCTCACAGACCATGCTGGCGCTCGCTGTGCTTGCCCTGCCGCGCTGGGCGCGCATCCCGTGGGCGGTGTTCGCGTTGGGCTGGCCGCTCGGCGGGCTCGTCTGGTTCGGCCCGATGCCCGACTTCAACACCATCGGCCACGTCCTCGGCGCCGTGATCGGCCTGGTGCTGGCGGCAGTTCCGGCACTCCGACGACCGAGGGTCGACACGCCCAGGTGAGGCGCGCTCGGGCCGGCTGACCGTACGCTCGGGGAATGCTCCGGGACGACCTAGTGCGGCTGCGTGCCAGTGCCGAGGCTCAGGCGATGACGTTGGCGCAAGATCTGGAATCGCTGTTCGTGGCTTCGCGGGATGCGAACGCCGACGATGAACACGACCCGGAGGGCGCGACCATCGGGTTTGAACGGGCCCAGCTGACGGCGTTGCTGGCCGCCGCGCGGGAGCGGGTTGCCGAGGTCGACGACGCGCTGCGCCGGATGGACGCAGGCACCTACGGCGTCTGCGAGGGCTGCGGGCAGTCGATTCCCGAAGCGCGGCTTGCTGCCCGGCCGTTCGCCCGCTGCTGCACCGCGTGCGCTTAGGGTGCGTCCTAGAGGCTGTCGAGGAGCGTACGCCCGAGCACCGCATGCGCCTCGACCGCCGGGTGGGTCGCCCCGTAGTTGTCGGGGTCGGGGAGGCCTTCGGCGAAGAGGGCGTACGTGAGCTTGGGGTTGCCGTTGGTGTCGAACATGATGCCGGCCTCGTGGCGAGAGGCGCCGAGCTCGTTGGAGTCGGCGCCGTATTTCGTGGCGATGCGGCTGCGTTCCGCGGAGGACATGGTCCGGCGGATGCCGTCGTGGTAGCCGTTGATCCAGCGGGTGATGCTGAGCAGGAAGCGGCAGGAATCCGGGGACAGCAGGGTTCCGGTGGCGAGGCGCCACAGGAGGTCGTGCGTTTCGCGGGGTGTGGTGGTGCCGAGGAAGAAGCGGTGCGGGTCGTCGACGGGTTCGACGCGGGTGTGGGTGAAGCCTTTGGCCGCGAGGATGTCGTTGATGTCGGCGGCGGGTACGACGCGGCCGCACATGCGCACGGCGGTGTTGTCGGACATCAGGAGCATGGCGGTGAGGACGTTGGCGACGGTGATCTGGTCGCCCCAGACGGTGTGCAGGAAGTAGATCCCGGAACCGTCGAGGATGATGTCTTTGTTCAGGTCGAGTGTGGTGCCGAGGGTGAGGGCGCCGCGGTCGATCTTGTCGAGGACGGCGGTGGCGACGGCGAGTTTCTGGACGCTGTAGCCCTCGGTGACGTGGTCGGCGTCGTCCTCGACGATCGGCTGGAGTTGGCCGGCGGGGTCGACGGCGGCGATGTGGGAGTGCCAGGTGCCGCCTGCCTTGGCCTTCTGTTCGGCGTACTTGTCGGAGATCGTGCCGGAGAAGGAACCGGAACCGGTGCCGGGGTCGGGGGTGGCCGCCGCGGCCGGCTTGCTCATGCCTGCGGCCGCTGCTGCGGCGGCGCCCAGGCCGAGGGCGGTGCGGCGGGACAGGTGTGCGGGCATCGGGCTCCCTCGATCGTCCGGTGGTCCGTCGGCACGATAACGCACAACGGACGAAAGCCGTAGAACGATACGGCGCACCGCAAACCGCGACCGATCAAGGTGCGGATATCCGCATCTGTTCGACGTTGGCTTGCAGCAGCAGCCAGGCCTCGTCGTCTTCGGCGGTGCCGGTGTGCGGTCGCCGAAATCGGTCCGCGTCCACGCACACGTCGGCGATCAGCCAGCGGCTCCGGTAGAGCTCCAGCAGTTCGGGGCGGACCTCGATGCCGGTTGCGGCGGTGTAGTCCGCGGGGTCGCCGCCGAGGAGCCACAGGTCGCGTTCGGGCGGGGCGAGCAGCGCCGTGTCCCAGTCGATCAGCTTCCAGCCGTCGGCGGTGCGCATGGTGTTGCCGGGATGGGGTTCGCCGTGGGTTGGCACGAACCCGGAGCGGTCCACAGTGGATACCAGCGAGTCGTAGCGGGCCAGCAGTCGCTGGATCGGTGCGGCGTGGTCGGCGAGCAGGGCGGCGACTCGCGCGGAGTAGGGCCCGGCTGCGGCGGGCTCTGCGGTGAGCGCGTCCCGGTGGGGGATCGTGAAGTCGTCAGCGGCCAGGTCCGCTTGCGGTGCCGAGTGCAAAGATCCCAGCATTGTGCGTACGGCGTCCCGGTGCTCCTCGCTCGGGTATGCACCCCACGAGAAACTCTGCCCGCTGATGGAGGGATACAGCGCGGCGGCGTACCGCGGGGTGACTCGGACCAGCGGCCGGACGGGGGTGACGGCGAACGGTAGGTCGAGGGCGGTCACCGCGTCGAGGGTCCGGCGCAGCCGTGCGTACGGGACGTCGAGCTCTTCGCCGGCGTGTTGCCGTTTGACCTCCAGGTCGTCCACGGTGAGGAACCAGCGGTCGCCGGCTGTCCAGTGGTGGCTGCCCCAGCCGACCGGCTGGTATTCGAGGTGGTCCAGCCCGAATGCGGCGTGCAGGACCGAGGTGGGTAGGTCGTCGGGTGGCGTCAACACACCGCTGATGGTGTCAGGAGATCCGGAATCGGGCCTGCAGGAGATTGCGCGTTCGTGAGTTCGGGCCGACGAGCAGGGCGAATTCGCCGGGCTCCACGACGCGCCGCCCGTCCGCGGTGACCAGGGAGCAGTCGGCGGCGGCCAGGTCGATGGACACGGTGACGCTGTCGCCCGGCGGCACCTCGATCTGCCGGTAGGCCTTCAGTTCCCGGTCTGCCCAGGTGACGCTGGTGACCAGGTCGCTGACGTACGCCTGGACGGTTTCGAGGGCGGGCCGGTGGCCGGTGTTCGTGAGGCGTACGGTCGCTCGGATCCGCTGGTCCGCACGCACCTCGGGCTGGGCGATGTGCAGGTCGGCGTACTCGATGGTGGTGTAACTCAGGCCTTCGCCGAACGCGAACAGCGGGTCCTGGGTGAGGTCGGCGTAGCGGTCGCCGTGCTGCCCGCGGAGCTGGTTGTAGTAGACCGGCTGCTGGCCGACGTGCCGGGCGGCCGAGAGTGGCATCCGGCCGGTCGGCTCGATGTGGCCGAGCACCAGTTCGGCGATGGCCCGGCCGCCGCGCATGCCCGGGTTGAACGCCTGCACGAGGGCGTTTGCCTGGAGTGCGGACGGGGGCAACACCGCCGGTTTCGAGTTCAGCAGGACCACGATGGTGGGTGTGCCGGTCTCGGCGAGGGCGTCGAGCAGGGCGAGCTGGCCGCCCTGGAGCTCCAGCGTGGCCGTCGACTTGCTTTCGCCGGTCAGTGCGACGGTGTCACCCACGACGACGATGGCGTAGTCGGCGGCGTGGGCGGCCGCGACTGCTTCGGCGATCAGTACGGGGTCGGGCGCCACCGTCCGGGTGATCGGGGGTCGGGGCTGTCCGTCGGCGTAGTGGCTGCCCGCGGGGTCTGCGACGAGTTGCTCGATGTCGGCGCCACGGGCGTACGTGATGGTCCAGTTCGTCGGGGCGACCGACCGGAAGCCGTCCAGGACGGTCTCGGTGAGGTGCCGGGGTTGGCCGTCCGGCAGCCAGTCGATCTGGCCTGATGCGCCGGCCCAGTCACCGAGCTGGGCGTGCGGGTCGTCGGCGTTCGGACCGATGACCGCGACTGTCTTGGTGGCGTTGGTGGGCAGTGGCAAGGTGCCGTCGTTGGTGAGCAGCACCAGCGAGCGGCGGGCCACGTCGAGGTTCAGCGCGGCGTGCCGGGGGTGCCCGATGACGGCCGCTTGCCGTTCGGCGTCGGGGGCCCGCGGGTTCTCGAACAGGCCGAGGGAGAACTTCAACCGCAGGATTCGGCGTACGGCGGCATCGATGTCGGTTTCCGCCAGCAGGCCGCGCCGCACCGCAGCCTGGGCACCCTCGAAGAACGCGGGGGTGGTCATGATCAGGTCGTTGCCGGCGCGGACGGCGACGGCCGCGGCCTCGACGTGGTCGGCGCAGACCCGCTGTTCCCACACCATCCGCCCGACGTTGTCCCAGTCGGTGACCAGGGTGCCGGTGAAGCCCCACTCGCCGCGCAGCACGTCGTTGAGCAGCCAGGTGTTCGCGGTGATCGGCACGCCGTCGATCGACTGGTAGCCGAGCATGAAGGTGCGGCAGCCCTCGCGGGCCACCCGTTCGAACGGCGGCAGGAACCAGGCGCGCAGTTTGCGGGGGCTGAGGTCGGCCTCGCTGGCGTCCCGGCCGCCCTGGGTTTCGGAGTAGCCGGCGAAGTGTTTGGCGGACGCGAGGATCGCGGTCGGATCGTCCGGCCCGGTGCCCTGGTAGCCGCGGACCATCGCGGATCCCAGCTCGCCGATCAGGTGGGGGTCCTCGCCGAAGGTCTCGTTCACTCGCCCCCACCGCAGGTCGCGGGCGATGCACAGCACCGGCGAGAAGGTCCAGTGGATGCCGGTGGCGGTGGCCTCGACGGCGGTGACCCGGGCGACCTGTTCGACCAGGGCGGGGTCCCAGGTCGCGGCCAGGGCGAGCTGGGTGCCGAACACCGTTGCACCGGGCCAGAAGGCGTGCCCATGGATGCAGTCCTCGGCGGCGAGCAGGGGAATGCCGAGACGGTTCTGTGCGGAGAGGGCGATCGCCGTCAGCATGCGCTGCGGGGAGGCGTGCAGGACCGAGCCGCACAGCCGGGTGCGTACGGCGTCCTCGAGGTCGCCGCGGGCGTCGAGCTGGAGCATCTGACCGACCTTCTCGGCCAGCGTCATCCGGCCCAGCAGGTCCTCGGTCCGCGCTTCGACGCTTGAGCTCGGATCGCGATAGGGATCGACGGTGGTCATGGCTCCTGACAAATGCATCGGTGGGGTGCGGGCAGTGTCGCACGGCCGGAACCGGTGCCGGCGATCGCGGGGATCGGCTCTTCGGCCGGGCGGTTCCGGAACCGTCCGACTGTCGACAGTCGTCGACAACCGTCGACAGTCGTCGACACGCGGCCTATGCTGGGACGAACAGCGGCTCCCCGGGAGGAGTGGACATGAGAATGGTGAGCATCCGGAACCTCCGCGGTGAGGACCTCAGACGGTGTGCACACGCTGGTGAACTGGTCGGCATCATGCGGACCCGGCGGCTGGTCGGGGTGCTGATTCCGATCACGCCCCACTGGGTCGCCCATGTCATCGAGAACAACTGGTCCCGAGTTCTGCAGAGCGTCACCGAGGGCGAGCGGGCGTTGGCCGACGGTGCGCCACTGCGCACGTTGGACGCAGCCCTGACCGAGGCGCCGGTCCCGGCAAGTCGGGGACTGCCCGACCAGGCGCTACCGATGCTGCTGGCGTCGACCGGCCTGATGGAGAAGCCTGAGGACGAGCTGCCGCCGGCGCGCAGTCTGCGAGTCGGTGACCTGTCCGCAGCCGCCATCGAGAAGGCCGGTGAGGCGGGCGAGATCCTGGCCGTGACGCACGCGGGCGAGATGCTCGGTGTCGTCGTCCCCGTCACCCAGCGCCTGGTCGGATACCTGATCAACAAGAACATGAGTCGGGTGCTCTACAACATCGGCCACGGCGAGAAGGAAGCCCACGCCGGCGAGCCGATGCGGACCCTGGAGCGCGCCATCGCCGAACATTCGGACGTGCTGCAACCCCATCGTCGCTGACCTTCGGAGGCTCGGGTGACACCGGATCCGGCCCCTGCGGACACTGTCGCGGTGAGCCCCGCTCCCGCGGATGCGTACCTCGCGGCCACCGAGGCCCTGCGCGGCACGACGCGGTGGTTGGTCAGCGCGGCTGCCGGGGTGGGTGCGGTGCTGGTGGCCGGCCTGCAGCTGACCGGGCTCGGCTCGCTCGGCCGGGGGGAGCTGCCGCGCCTGGTGGCCGCGTTCGCCGGGCTGATCGTCGCGCTGGCCGCGGTCGGCTACATGGTCCTGCGGGCGAGTCAGATCCTGACCACCGAATGGGTGACCCTGGCCGACATCGAGAAGGACATTTTCGATCAGCAGGTACGCCGCAGCGCGCAGGGTGACACCGTCGAGCGCCGAAAATTATCGGACCGGTTCGGACGCCTGCGGGATCGGCGGTATCGATTGCGGGCCGCGATGATCGACGGGCTGAAGGAACGACTCGAATTCATCGCCGAAGAGCTTTTCGGATCATTGGCTACCAGCGTGCCGGATCTGTATGCCCAGCTCGCCGACGCCAATGAGGCGGCCCGCCGATCTCCGGGCGCCGATCCGGCCCGGCTCGCCGCGGAACTTTCCCGGGCGGCGGGCACGGTGGTCGCCTTCGCCAATTTCTACATCACCAAGGAATGGTTCAAGGTGCTCCGGCGGCAGCTTGCCGTGGCCTCGGCCGTGGTGATCGCCGGGGTCCTCGTGTTCGCGTACGCGGCCAACCCGCCGGTGCCCTAGATGTTCTGTCCACGGACGTTGGTAACGCGTCGGAAGTCCTGACACGGTGAGGACCTCCGGGTGAGGTGGAGCTTGTCGAGAGTTCCGTTTCACCCG